>DATJUF010000384.1:0-26261 GCA_035502655.1 Binataceae bacterium (SeqCode) | reverse complement strand
GATCCCGAGCGCATGTACATCCGCCAGCCGCGATAGGATTGGTCGCTATTACGGATTCTGACGGTCGAGCATTGCTTAGGGACGGTACGGTGGTGCACCGATACTCTCGCTGAGAGGTTGCTAGTTGATTGTGGATGGCGGAGTCGGCGAAGCGATCGGTACTGCCGGAATGGGATCAACGTATATTGGCTGGAGCGGCTGATATTGATTTTCGATTGGCGCTGACATCCGCATGCACATGTGGACTTCACTACCAATGTTTGGCAATCCGACGAGTTGATCCGACGTGAGTTTTTGTCGCCGCACTATTTCCGCTCCAACTTCTTTACAAATTTCTAGCTGTTTGTCCCAGTCCGATTGGCTTATGCCGGGTGGTGCGGCTTGTGGTGCTTTAGCTGTCATGTTTGGGTCGTGGCCGGTATCCCGAGTCAAAAGATTGCCGTCACTGAACAAACCAAATAGACAGACACCCACAGTTACGATCAACAGTGTTGACAGTTCTTTCGCGTTTGACTCGGGCTGCCTTGGCATAAGCAGCTCCGAGCTATAGCAGGGTCCCGCGCCGAGTGCGTCCCAAATGGCTATAAGCGCGCTGCGTCGCCATCCGTCCGCGTGCAGTCCGCGCCACGAACCCCTCCTGCAGCAGGTACGGCTCGTAGACTTCCTCGATCGTATCGGCTTCTTCTCCGACCGCCGCCGCGAGGCTCTCGACTCCCACCGGGCCGCCATCGAACTTGTCGATAATCGCCGCCAGGATTGAGCGATCCATCCGGTCGAAGCCACAAGCGTCGATTTCCAGCAATTCGAGCGCGCCGAGCGCGACTTCACGCGTCACCAGCGGCATCTCATTGACCTGGGCGAAGTCCCGCACCCGCCGTAGCAGCCGGTTGACGATGCGCGGCGTCCCACGCGAGCGCGCTGCCGCCTCCTCGGCGCCTTCATTGGTAAGCCTGATTCCCAGCAGCCGCGCCGACCGCCGCACGATTTCCGCTAATTCTTCCCGCGCATAAAAATCCAGATGGAAATGCTGCCCGAAACGGTCGCGTAACGGCGAGCTCAGCAGCCCTGACCGCGTGGTCGCACCGACCATAGTGAACGGCTTGACCGCGAGCCGCATCGAGCGCGCTCCCGGCCCCTTGCCGACCACGATATTCAGCTCGAAGTCCTCCATCGCAGGATAGAGAATCTCCTCGACCGGCCGCGCCAGCCGATGGATTTCGTCGACGAATAGCACGTCGCCTTGATCAAGATCGGCCACGATCGCGGCCAAATCGCCGGCCCGCTCGATTGCAGGACCTGAGGTCGCGCGCAGATTCACCCCCAGCTCGCGTGCGATGATATGTGCGAGCGAAGTCTTGCCGAGACCCGGCGGTCCCGAGAACAGCACATGATCCATCACTTCCTTGCGCATCCGCGCGGCTTCAATCGACATCCCAAGGATTTTCTTCAGCCGCTCCTGCCCGACGAAATCACCGAGCGATCGTGGACGCAGCGAAAGATCGAGCACGCGCTCTTCTTCGGGGGGTGTTTCGGCCAATTGGGCGGCCGCCTCGATGGCCGCACCGTCGTCTCCAATTGGCGCATTGGCCTTATTTTTCACCGAGCAAGACCGCGAGCGATTGGCGGATCAGGTTTTCCAACGCGGTGTCACGGCCGTCGCCGTTGGCATGGTCTGCGGTGCCGATGCTGTCCACGGCGTGCTTGGCCTCCGCCGGCTTGTAGCCGAGATTGACTAAAGCCGACAACGCATCGTCGGCGAGCGAGCCTCCCGCTGCCTCGCCATTGACCGCCGGCATGCGCAACTCGGACGCCGCCACGTCCAGGTCGCCAAGTTTGTCGCGCAACTCGCGAACAATCCGTTCGGCGACCTTCGGCCCAACGCCTGGCACCGCGTCGAGCCGTTCGACATCGCCATGGCCAATGGCCGAGGCAATCTCTTTCGGCGATAATACCGACAACACTTTTAAGGCCAGCATCGGTCCGACGTGCTGGACCTTGAGCAGCAAATCGAACGCACGTTTTTCGCCGCGCGTGGCGAAGCCGTAGAGCGCGATCGCATCCTCGCGCACGACCTGCCGAATCTCCAGTTCGACCGGAGCGCCGATCGACGGCATTCGGTAGTAGGTCGCCAGCGGCACGAAGACTTCGTAGCCGACGCCTGCGCTTTCGACCACCAGGCGATCGCTCTCGCGCACTTTGAGCTTGCCGTTAAGCGACGCGATCACTTGTGACGCCTCCGAATCATCTTAGGCACTGCTTTATCCATAGACGCATTATCCTATGCACTTATGCAGATTCTTAAGGCGCTCCGTTCGCAGACTCAATTGCGCACGCGCCTAGAGGCAGGGGCTACGCTCGGCATCTTCATGCGGAAGAGATGACATAGCGCGACCGCCAGCGCATCAGCCGCATCATCAGCCATTTGCGCGACCGATTCCGCTTCGAGCGTGCGTCCAACCATATATTTGACTTGCGCTTTATCGGCCCGCCCATGACCGGCGATCGACAACTTCACGTCGGTTGGCGTGTACTCGAACAGTGCCAAATCCCGATGGGCCGCCGCCAGCATCGCCATCGCGCGGGCCTCGCCGAGCCGAAACGCGCTTTGCACGTTGACCGCGACGAAGCTTCGTTCGAGGCTGATCGCCTCGGGAAGATGCCTATCGATCTCTTCCAAAAGCCGCTTATAAATTATCGCCAGCCGCGCCGGTCCGTGTTCCACCATCCCTGGCCGGATCGTGCCCGCCGCGATCAGGCATAAGCCCGGCTTGCGTTCGACTACGCCGAAGCCGGTCACCGCGTTGCCCGGATCCACCCCCATCACCCGCATATCCTCCTCCAGCCCGACCCACACCGCCGCTGCGTCGCCGGGGCGTCGATTACAGCGGTCAGGCAGCGGAGAATTGTGCCATTACTTCGTCGTCCATCTCGAAGTTGGCCGCCACGCTCTGCACGTCGTCATGGTCTTCGAGATCTTCCATCAGCTTGAGCACCTGCTCTGCCGCATGGCCCGTAACCCTGACGGTACTCTCAGGAATCTTGGCGATTTCGGCGTTAATAATCGGAATTTGCGCCTTTTCGATAGCTTCGCGCACCGCATTGAGCTTATCCGGCGCGGTCATGACTTGATAGCCGTCGTCCTCGGTAACCACGTCATCAGCTCCCGCCTCGAGCGCGAGTTCGAGCAGCCGGTCCTCATCGGCAGCGTCTTTTTCGATTGTTATCACACCGCGCTTCTTGAACATCCACGCGACGCAGCCGGACTCCCCAAGGTTTCCGCCGTGACGCGAGAAGATAAAGCGCAGGTCCGCCACCACGCGATTCCGATTGTCGGTCAATACGTCGGTAATAATCGCGACTCCGCCCGGCCCGTAGCCTTCGTACACGATCTCTTCGAGCTGACCGCCACCAAGCTCGCCAGTACCCTTCTTGATGGCGCGGTCGATATTGTCGTTCGGCATCGATTGCTGCTTGGCCGTGGTCACTGCGGTGCGCAGGCGCGGGTTCGCATTGAGATCGCCACCGCCGAGCCGTGCGGCAATAGTGATTTCCTTGATCAGCTTGGTAAAGAGCTTCCCACGCTTGGCGTCGCGCGCCGCCTTTTTATGCTTGATGGAACTCCATTTCGAATGACCCGACATTGCTTATGCCTCTGGGACCGCGCTTAGCCGCCACTGTCCTGCAAATTGAACCATTAGCACAACGGCAGGATCGGGTGGAGTCATACCGCCGCAACTTTCCAGCCAGCGCCTCCCTGACATGCAATCAACCCCATCACCGTATCGCGAAATTAGCGCTCTGCTATCATGACGGGCGGCTCAAATGAAGGCTTTTCCCACCGTAGCGCTGCTCAGCGTATTTCTCTCTTTGATCGTGGCGCTCGGCGGATGCTTCTACCCGCCGGTTACCGAACCGCCCAGCGTCGCCGAATCAAGCGTCACAATCGGCAAGCCTTTCGACCTCGTCTGGGACGCCACCCATCAGGTAATTGCCGCCAACGGCTACCGCGTTGTCACTGAAGACCCGGACAGCGGCCTGATCGAGACCCAGGCGTCCGGCGGCTTTACGCTAAAGGATGCCGACTGCGGCGAACTTCGTTCCGTAGCGAGTAAATACAAGGCCGAGCCGAATATCGACGCGACCGTAGTCTATAACTTTTATGTCGTCCCGGCTGGCGACGAAGCCACTACCGTCAGCGTCCATGCTACCTACGATGCACCCTTGCAGATCCCATTGCGCCCAACGACCAACATCCAATGTGTCTCCCGCGGCACGCAGGAGGCTCGTTTGCTCAAGGCGATTCTAGCTAGGGCCAGCCATGCCCGCCGGCCGGCTTTTCTGAAGCCCGCGGCCAACTGAATAGCTGTTGTGTATCCCGCCCGCTAAAAGCGCAGCATGAAGCGCATATCCCCCAAACGCACTTCGCTGCCATTGGCGACCAGCGCCGTACCGTTCACCGGAGTTCCGTTGATGTAACTGCCATTGGTTGAATTGAGATCCGTCAGTTCAAAGGCGCCGTTGCGCCGCGCGAGGCGGGCATGAACGCGCGAGACGCTGGCATGCGGAATCACAATATCGTTGTCTTCGCCGCGGCCGAGTGACATTTCGTCCTTGAGCAGAGCGTATTCACCAGGCACCGGTTCAGTTGGATTCAGTGTACTCAGCCGAGCTTCCCTTATCCCACCCGCCGCCGGCAGTGGAGCGCCGGCCGGCACCCGCGCTGAGTGGCCCGGCCCTGCTGGAGGTGGCCCTGCTGCTGACGATGCGGCCCGTTGTTGCCGCTGATTCACGAACTCACGCGCACTCGCCATCAGATTCGGTGCAGGTGCCCGCGACTGCGCCTCGACGATACTCCTAAGCTCTTCGGCAGGCACGCCAAAGCGCACCCGCGACAAGCCAAACAGTCCTATCAGCGCGATCAACGGCACCGCGCCATTCCACCAGGCGAACGAAATCTGGGTCAGCCCATTGCCCTCTTCGGATGCACTGCCTTCCT
The DNA here is from genome assembly GCA_035502655.1 of Binataceae bacterium (SeqCode). Taxonomy (GTDB): domain Bacteria; phylum Desulfobacterota; class Binatia; order Binatales; family Binataceae; genus DATJUF01. Next base: position 21,265 of record DATJUF010000384.1, on the reverse strand, counting down.
CCGGCACGTGAATCGCGGCGCCGCCAACTCCGCGCACCTGGTACGACGTATCCGCTACCCCCGACTCGCCGTTGTAGTTGACGCGCAACTCGATATTGCGCTTGGTCCCATCCTCGATTGGCGCTGGGGTGCGATAGCTCAGCGAGTACTCGGTCGCGATTGAATGACCGATATCACGCACCAGTTCAGGGAATCGGTCCTCTTCCGAAACAATATTGAACAACCGTCCATGCGTCTCGTTGACAATTTCCGCGTATTCCGGCGCGATGAACGGCGGCGGCGCGACGGCATAGAGGGTCAACCCGGCTTTGGCCATCTCTGCGGCGACAGATGCGCCCGTTTCCTCGGTAACGTCAGCATTCGGATCACAATCCGTTCCACTTCTACTGGCTTGTCCCGGATAACCATACCAGCACTTACCGGAACTATCCCGAAAAGGATGGTGTAATTGGTAAGCGGAATCGCCGGTGCGGTCAGGTCCATCGCCCCTCTTGTGCGAGGGAGCATCGGTGACCACGATAACGACGCCCTGCGCGTCGGGCCGAAAAGGCAGAGTTGCGGCGTAGGACAACGCATCGAGCTGATCCTCAGGAATATCACCGCCACCGCCAGCATGTAGCGAACCGACCCATCCGATAAACTGATTGACGTTGGAAGTCAGCTGGTTGCGGTACGCGCAATTACAATCCGGATAGGCCGAGACCACGTAATCTTCAAAGGTCACCAGTCCCAGCCGGTAGTCGCGATTATTCGCGGCCAGATCGTTCGCGAAATTGATGATGTTCTGCTTGACCGCATCGATATACGGCTGCATCGATTCGGTGATGTCGAGGACGAACACCACATCGACCGGCCGTCCCTGCCCCACTCCGCGAAAATCGATGATCTTGGCCTGTTTGCCGTTCTCGTAGACCTCGACGTTGTCTGGACGCAGATTGCCGACCGGCGCGCCATTCTGATCGGTCAGGCCAAAATCGAGTTGCACCGCACCTTCCGAATCAAAATGTTCGAGACCAGGATTGCCAACCGTTACCTGCAACGACGCTTGAGCAACTCCCGCGCCCCCCAATAGTATCGGCGCGGCTACCAGAGCTGCTATCGCCGTCAGGACCGCGCCGCTCATCGCCGGCCTTCTAAGCATACCGGATCTTAGTCTAAGCATGGCTGACCTTGGCGTCCGCGCGACGCCAAGCGCTAACCTGTTCGAGTCCAAAATAGCTCACGTCCTGTTGCCTGCTTGCCGCTTGTTTGACCCAAAGCGCCAACTTCGCTGCATGACCGATTCTCTGGGTCGCCGGCTAGCGCAGTCAAGCACCTCGCGCCACCATCCGATCTCCCCGGAAGGTTAGGTGTATTGACATTTCACTAGCGACTTTACCGCGTCCAGCATCGTCCTTTCACGCTTTTTGTGCGGCAGGTGACTTGCCTTCGCTGGTTACATAGGTTAACCCAAAGCGCTGACCGATCGGCTTGGACACGGATTTCGAGTGAAAGATTTATCCTCAGGACGGGCGGCCCTGGCCCTCCTCGCACCAGTTTTTCTAATCCTCGCGCTGGTAATGATTAGCAATGGGCACCTCGCCGGGGCGGCTGCCGTTCCCGCTGGTGATGGTACTATGCAGATCGCCTTTATCGGCTCGATCGTGCAGGTTGATTTGAGCGGCAACCCGATCAGCAGTCCGCCGCCGCTGCCCTATCAGCATCTCTATCTCAACGTCCTCGGTGTACGCCTGAACCCCAACGCTGCCGCCGGCGAGAACGACAGCAACTGGGTCACGATACCAGCACCGGTCCTCAAGGGCATCGGCAACAAGGCCGGCTCCTCGCAGGTCACGATTGATCTCACGCAGATTGGACAGCTCGCCACCTTCTTCAGTAACGCCTTCGTCAAAGCGAATGCCAAGAATCAAAGTTATAGCGCGGTCGAGCTTCTACTGAATAGCGCCAATCCTGGCACGATCGTCCCGCTGTGCAGCGCGCTCGCCTCACCCGGTGAAGGCTGTACCGCCTATCCTATTACTTTCCCATCCCTTACACCGACTGCGCCGGTGTCAATCAAGACAACCCTCGGTTCCGGCCAAGGCCTCACCGTGGCCAAAAAGGCCGTGTTGCCGTTAGTTATCAGCATAACCGTAGACGTGCCGTCACCACCGGCGGTTACCGGCAATCAGGTGATGGTCGATCTGCCGACGATCGATGTAATTCCAAACGTCACGGTAGTTCCCACGCCTTCCAGCACAGCATCGCCAAAAGCCACCCCGAGTCCGATCACGCTCAACCCTTACATGGCGCTGGTCTCCGGCAAAGTCACCAGCGGCAATGGCACAAAGACCGTCATCAACGTTGAGCCCGCTGGGACGAGCAATCTGGTCAGCCCGGTCAATCCCTTCAACGTTGCTAATGGCTCTTACAGCTTGTATCTCCCAGCGGCGCCGGGCGGTACTACCTTCTACGACTTCTACGCTTCCGCCCCCGCTCGCAGCTTTGCCATAGCCAGTGACATCGGGGTGCAGCCATCGATCCAAAACAGCCCTCTGAATTTCACGCTTGCAAGCCATCCGTTACAGGCAGTCAAAGGCAGCTTGACCGATGCCTGCAACGGCCTGGTTCCGCCCGGCCTGCAAAACGCCACCATTAAAATTCTGGAACCTTTTATCTCGCCGACGCCGACGCCGGGGAAGGGTTCACCCACGCCGTCCGCCAGCCCCACGCCAGATTGCTCCCTGGTTCCCGCCACCGGCTGTGTGGTCGTAGCTACCGCAGTCACCGACTCCAGCGGCGCCTTCCCAACCCCGGTTCCCGGCAACGGTAATGGGCTGCCAGCCTTCTCTTCGATACCCGTCGTCCAGGGCCTCGATTACACCCTTATCGTTGACGCGCCTGGCTTTGATCGCACGGTCATCCCGCTGGTTAAACCGAAAAATAGCAGCATCCTGAGCTGTGTCGGCACCCATGATACCAAGGACAAGAGCGTCTGCGATCTCGCTCTCAGCCACGGCTATCTCAACGGGTCGCTGAGTCTCGGCGCCGTTACCCCCACCAGCTTGACCGCCCAGGTTGTGGCCGAAGATAGTGGTACGAACGAACTCGAAAATACGCTGAATGTCACGGTTCCGGCTGGACAGTCGGGCGCGAACTTCCCGCCGCCAGGGCTTTACATCCCTGATCAGACAGACCCTCGCTACTCTGATGGGCTGCTGACTGGCATCGACTTGTATGCGCTGGTCGATGATCAGCTTAACGGCGTCACCCAAACTAACACTGGCCATTCGATCCCAGTCGAAGCCGACCTGCCGGTTCCTGAAGCTTGCGCCACTGCGGCGGTCGAGGCATCGCTCGCCGATACAACCTGTGTCGGCCATGGCAGTATCGATGGTTCGCTCAGCGACGCCACCACTGGCACCACAGTAGTGCTTGAGAAGCCGGATCCGGTGACCAGCAAGCTGGTGCAATTAATTAGCGGCCCTGCCGGGCCCTACGGCGACGAGAATGGGAGCGGCTATGCGCTCTGCGCGCCCGCCGATGACTACGTCCTTCAGCGCTTCGACAACGGAGTGGCGGGAGCCTCAACGCCGGTTGCCCTGGCTTCCCCGGCGCTCAGTCCCGCGGCTGGCGCCACACCTTGCCCGGGTATCTGCGACGCCGGTCAAGGCACCTCTTGCCTGGTCTGCACTAATACCGCGGGGCCGGCCCTGTGATGGTTTCGCGTTACATTCAAACGGTCCCCATTGAACTGGTACAACGCGGCTGCCGCCCAGACCTCTTTCTTCTCGGCATACTAGCTTTGCGCATGCTTCAGACGCCTCCTTTTGGGCAAGGCTGCTTGCCTTCACCGCTCACATCGGTTATCCCAAAGCGCTGACCGCATTCTTCGGACAAGGATTCGAGTGAAAGATTTATCGCCTCGATGGGCCGCGGCAACGTTGCTCACTCCGGTTATCCTGATCCTGTCGCTGATTTTACTGGCTAACCTCAATCATGCCCGCGCTGCCAAAGTTGCGGCCAGCCGTGGTACTGTCGTCATCGGCTTCACCGGCTCCGTCGTCCAAGTCGATGCGAATGACGATCCCATCCCCAACCCACCGCCTCTGCCTTTCCAGCATGTCTATCTCAACGTCATCTCCGTGCGCCTCAACCCCAGCACCAGTGGCATAGTCAGCGACAGTGAAGGCGGATGGGCGACCATCCCGGTGCCGGCTGGTTTCGGCAATTCCACCACTACTGGTTTAGTTGAGACCGGGCTCAATTTCGGCGGTGAACTAGGTTACACCGCCAACGTTGTCTCGCTGGCCGAGGGACGCAGCGAAATCCAGATCGATGCCGCCCAGTTGCCACAGACTCCGATCCTCTTCAACGCCTGGCCAATTTTTTCCAACAACTACAATCAGGTCGAACTGGTGCTCGATAGCTCGACTTTCAAGGTCTCTGGGTCCAACCCCACCACCGGAGGGCCTACTCAAATCAGCAGTAACGCCGGCAACGTCGTTCCGTTATGCGGTGCTGCGGGAACCCTGCCCAGCGGTGAAGGATGTATCGTCTATCCAGTTACGATCTACAATCCTTCTGAGACAATCGGCGTAGCCAACGCTCCAGTTGAAGTCGGACGCCAAGGGCTCGTTCCGGTGATGATCAACATCCAGGTTGACGTCGAGTCGCCTTCGCTCGCCAATGGCGGTCCAATCATAATTCAACCGCACATTTCTCTAGTGCAGAACAGCGGCGTCTCTCAAAGTGGGCAACCACTGAACCAGGACCTCGGCTTGATTACGGGCACCGTCAGCAATTACGCGGCCGGCAACAAAACCGTGGTTACCGCCGAACAAGCGGGCACCAATAACGTCGTCGAGCAATATAACGTGCAAAGTACCGGCCCTACGGCGGGTAACTATACCCTTTACCTGCCCGCCCCGGCCGGCGGCGCCAGTTACGACCTCTACGTTTCCGGGCCAGGCCGCCAGTACGCGGTTAAAAGCGGCGTAACCGTAACTCCCGGTTCGCAGATTATCGGCTCGCCAACTAACGGATTCGATTTCACTACGCCTACTGTCAACAGCACCACGCTCGGTGGCACCATTAAAGACGAGTGCGCTACTTCGGTTCCGGTCGAAGCGGCAACTCTGCAGCTGCTGGTTCCAGATCCCAGCATTAGCCCGGCGCCCGATTGCACCGCCAGTCCGCCCACCGGATGTGTCGTCGTGGCAACGTCCGCGACCGACGAAGGCGGGACCTATCCCCTGCCAGGCAGCGGCAATGTTCCTGCGCCGTTCCAGAACGTTCCTACGGATCAGAACTATACGATGCTGATAAACGCGGCCGGCTTCGACCCCGTGGTGGCAGCAGTCCAACCTTCCGGCAACAACAAATTCACCTGTACTAGTCCTGACAGTGAGGGTAGCTCCTGCAACTTCCAATTGAGCCATGGCTATCTGGGCGGGACTGTTACTCTGGCCAGTGCGGCAACTTCACCCATGAGCGCGATGGTGATGGCAGAGGATACCGGTACGAACAATATCCAGAACTTCGCCCAGGTGGTTATCCCAACCGGGCAGTCCAGCGGCAACTTCAGCATGCCGGTGCCGGACGGCGTGGGTAACTTCGATCTATTCGCCCAGGTCCAAGACGATTTCGAGGGCCAGCCGCAACTGCAGAGCATGCATACGCCGCAGCAGAACACCGGCCATTCCATCGCGGTTGAAGCTGCCGTTGGAGCGCCCGCCGCTTGCGCCACTGTCACTGCCGATCCCCTCGGTCCAGTCGAATGTCTCGGCCATGGCAGCCTTGAGGGCGGACTGGCCAATGTCACTAATCAAACTTCTGTCGTCCTCGAGCAGCCCGACCCGAATAATAATAACGACTTGGTGCAAACGCTTAGTGCGGTGGTCGGTCCATTTGGCTCGGATAGCGCCGGCGGCTACGCCATCTGCGCGCCCCCCGAAGCTGACTATTCTCTGCAGCGCTTCGACAATGGCGTCGCGGGCGAAGCCACCGCAGTCGGGCCGATGAGCGGTCCAGTAATAGTCCCAACCGGGGCTCCGAGCGCTTCGTTCACTCCCACTCCATGCCCCGGCATCTGTGATGATGGCCAGGGCACCTCGTGCCTGTATTGCACCGAAACCAGTGGGCCAAGCCTGTAACGCAGTTCGTAGCAAAACATGGAGCCCTCAGTAATGTTGACTAAGGCGAAATTTTTGCTCCGGCTGCCGCTCGCGGCCCTCGCCCTCGCCGCTACCTCGTGCAATGGGTTCGGCACCACCAACATCACCAGTCCCGGCAGCACCAGCAACAAGCCGCCGCAGGTGAGCTTCCGAGTAGTCGGCCGCATCGGCGAGCCTTTTAGCCTCTATATCTCGGACGCCCGCTCCTCGTGGACCGTCAAAGGTGTTGTGCCACTGACCGTCATCATCGTGAACGAGGCCTCGCCGGTGCGCCTCTCGGCGACCAAGCTGATTAACGACAACTCGCTCCTCAGCATCGAGGTGATCGCCGGGTTTACAGTCAAAGCATTGGCCTCCAGTACCACCGGCTTCGGTATTGTACCTGACGGCTTCCAGCAGCCGGCCCAGCGGCAGCTCCCCTACGCACCCGCAGCTTCGCCCGATGTGCGGTTTTACGTAAAAGGGCCCGCGACGGAGGTTTTCGACGCTTTGATCGAGGACCAAAAGGAAAGCAATGCGCTCGAGACGCGGGTTCCGGCAGTGATTATATTCGATTCGCCAGATACCAGTGCGAACATCGACGGGATTTTTACCGCCGTCACCATAACCGGTGACCTTGATATTGATATGACTTGCAATGGCGCGATTGTCACAGCCGGGGTGGGCGGCACCAAACAGACGTTGAAATCGACATGCGCACCGGACTGACAATTGTTTTGGCCGTGCCGGGCTGAATGAAGTGGGACTGTTCGCAGCGAACGAAGGCTGCCCAGTGTCCGAGGGATGCCTGGGTGATTGACAGATACGCGGCGAAAATTCTAAGAACCCTCATCATCGGCGAACCCGTGCGGCAATTAGCGAAGCCCAAGGCCCAGCGAGCAAACGAGTCCGCGAGGTGCGTTAGAGATGAGACTCTGCAAGCGGGCCGCCTTAAAATTCTGAAACGTTAGCTTGTAAGCAGCCGGGTTACAGGCTGGGAAAAAACTGGGAATGACTTACGCATTCACCAAATGGCTAATGGCCGGGGCGCCATACACATTATGAGAGGCGCACTCCGTAAAATCTTACTGGGCATCGTGGTTCTTGTGCTGCTGGCGCTAATCGTCCCCGGTTACCACTACTACCAGTATCTCGAATCCCACGTCTCAACCGACGACGCTTACGTCGATGGCACCGTGGCGCTGGTCTCCTCGCGAATACCGGGCACCGTGGCGCACCTCTATGTCGAAGAGAACTGGCGGGTTAAGGCTGGCGATATGCTCCTGACCTTGGATCCGCGCGACTACCAGGTGCGGGTCGATCAGGCGCAAGCTCAGCTCGAGCGTGCTCGCGAGGAGGTCGATCAGCTTTATGCCCAGCTTGACGCCGCCGAGGCCGGTTCCCGCCTGGCCGGCTCGCAGTTAACGATGGCCCAGATCGATTTCGAACGCCAAAAGGAATTGCGCGCCCAGGGCGTCGTCTCAAGGGAGGCGTACGACCAAGCGTATACGGCCGAGCGGGTCGCCATGGCTGATCAGTCCCTCGCCGACCATCAGGTACAGCAAGCGCGCGCTGCCCTTGGCATTGACGTTGCCAGCAACGGTGATCCGGACCACTCACGTTACGATCGCGCGATCGTTCAGCAGGCTCAGGCTCAGCTCGAAGCCGCCAAGCTCGACTTGAGTTATACCACAATCCGCGCACCACTATCGGGTATCATCACACGTAAGAGTGTTCACGTCGGCAACCGTGTTCAGCCGGGCGAACCGTTGCTGGCGATCGTTCCAGTCGACCGCCTCTACATCACGGCTAATTTCAAGGAAACCCAGCTCACCGACGTGCGCGTTGGCCAGCCGGCTACGGTCGAAGCTGATATCTATCCAGGATACATCTATAAAGCCCACGTTGACTCGATCAGCGTCGGTACCGGCGCTGCCTTCGCACTTTTGCCGCCGGAAAATGCGACCGGCAACTGGGTCAAAGTGGTGCAGCGAGTCCCTGTCAAAATCGTGCTGAACCAGGAGCCTCCGCCGGATAAGCCCCTGCGTATCGGCCTCTCAGTGGAGGTCGGCATCGACATCAGCAATACTAAAGGACCTTTGCTCTCGTCGACTCTGCAGAACCTTTACGACCAGCACGAGGGTGGCATCCTCAGCCGTCCCGATGCCACACAGGGTACCCAGCAGTTGCCGCAATCAGCACCCGGCAACGGCGAAAATCCACCTTCCGACGTAACGGTGCCGGAACAGAGCACGCTGCAAAGATAGGCCTCACCTATGAGGTACGGTACTGGCAGAGCCGAAGGCGCAGCGAGCAAACGAGTTCTGCGAGGCGTGTCGACAAGATGAGCTGGCCGACGGTCCGCCTGACGAATCTGCGAAAGGCCTCAGCTATCAGGCGATGCGGATTTGAGTTGGCGAAACGGATCGCATAACCTTCCGCCCGCCGCTCACCTTGGGAACCACTACCGCGACAAATCCACTGCTTCCCCGATGGTTCAGGTCAGCAACATTGAGCGGCGGCTAGCGGCCTATCTGGGCGCCTCACTTGCCAGTCTGAGGATTCTCGATAGTGGCTGGGAAACTACTATCTTCGAATTCGTCCTCGCCACCCATTCCAATCCTCCTGTGGCCCTGCCTCTCGCGACGCCGCTGGTGCTGCGCTTTTACGAAGGCTCGCGCGCGCACGACAAGTCGATCCGTGAAGTCGCGGTCCTTGAACGCCTCGCCGCACGGCACTTCCCGGTGCCGTATCCCTACCTGTTCGAGCCGGACGCAGCACCGCTCGGCGCTCCTTTCCTCGTGATGCAGCGCCTGGACGGCGGACCCGTCTTCGCCAACCGCAGCTTTCCTCAGGCCTTCAAAACTTTCGCGCTCGGCTTCTTCGCCTTCGTCCACGCCCAAGCCAGACTCCATCGCCTAACCTTATCTAATGCCGATTATCCGCGCGCCTGGCGCGCCGACAGTCTCGCCCCCGACGCGCCCCTGCTCGACCGGCTGCTTGCTATCATCGGCCAACGGATCGAGCGCGGTCCACTGCCTGGCCTCAAGGATGCCCTCGCCCGCCTGCGCGAACAGGCCGATCGCTTCCGCGCCGCGCCTGAGGCACTCGTACACATGGACTATCATCCGCAAAATGTGCTGGTGCGAGGCCTGCACGTCACTGGCGTGGTCGACTGGGTCAATGCCGATCGCGGTGACCGCCATCTCGACGCCGCGACTACCTCGGTCATTCTCGCAACCAGCTCGATGGAACATCCACGCTGGATGCGCGACAACGCTGCCGGCAACTTCCTGCGCGCTAATTTCGCCTCGATGTACCTGCCGCTCTATCACGCGATGCTGCCGATGGATCTGAAGCGCTTCCGCTGTTGTCAGGGTGTCGCCGCGCTGCTACGGCTCTCAATGTTCGGCATGATGCGCGCACGGGGCGCCGACGCCGCCGGTTTCCGCCCTGAGGCGCTAAGCAACGTCACATCAGGGGTTGTACGGCTGTTGTCGCGTTATGCTACCCGCAAAATCGGCGTCGCGGCTTCCATCTGACTCGGCCATGTCATTAGCGACATGCAGGCAGTGCCTGTAAAAGCTCGATACGCTGCTTACGGAGGCGGCAGGCAAGGAGCGAGAAAGGCCGGGATGGAACTTCCAACTTCGGGCAACGAACTGAAGCATGGTTCGTTCGGCCGGCACTGATACATGTAGGCCCAATGCGTCAGCAAGACATCTCCTACAGCCACCGCGGACATCTGATTCTCCATTGCCCAACCGCCCTGTTGAAGCGTCATCGTCCCGATTCCCACCGTGGGCGGCGGCTGCTCGACGGGAACTGTAGGCGTTGTTGAAGATATGGGCGTGAAGGTCAGATGCAACGCTCCTTGGGGCGTCACTGATCCGACCAATTGCAGGCACGAAGGGGACGACGGTGTTGAATTCGGTAGCGTGTACGAAACCGCAGTAGTCCCCCAGAAATAGCCGCCCTGGTAATTCGATATGTAGTACACGGTCTGGTCCGCAACTGGAACCGGCGGCAGCGATGGGTCGGACGCGATCGCGAGCAGATATTGGCTCGGCACATACCAGTAGGTGTTATTCAGCCATTGCCAGCGATCAGGAGGCCCTGGCGGTGGCACACTCGCCGCCTGCTTAGCTTGCGCTATTAGCAGCAACGCCACCATTCCTAACAGTAAGTATTTCCGCATGCGCTCATCTTATGAATGAGGCGGACTTAAGGCTGTACAAATTGACGGAGTTGATAACCAGACAGAGTCCAAGCCACAAAAACACGTTCCTGCACATCGCCACATCAGGCATTCGTCTCAGCTTGGACATAATCCCCTCTTGACCTGAGAGCGAAGTTTAGACGAAACTGTTTTGGCCGACGCCGCAGATATTCGCATGAACCGCCCACCCTACGTCGAACTTCGCACCCGCAGCGCCTTCAGCTTCCTCGAAGGTGCCACCGCACCCGAAGATTTGGCCACCACCGCTCACGCCCTCGGCTATGACGCGATCGCGCTCGGCGATCGCGACGGCCTCTACGGCGCCCCGCGCTTCTATCACGCCGCTAGCGAAGCCAAGCTCAAGGCGATTGTCGGCGCCGACCTCCCGCTCGATAGTGCCAGCTTTGGCCTCCCGTCCGGCATCTCGTCCCGCCTCTACGTTCTCGTGCCCGACCAGGAGCGTTACCGCAATCTCTGCCGGATGCTTACCGCGGCCAAGCTGCGTCCACTGGGCACTCATCCCAACGGCTCACCGCGCTATCCCGCCAAGGGCGACAGCCGCGTCACCCTCGCCGACCTCGAGCGCTACGGCAACGGCCTGATTGCACTGGCTGGCGGCGCGCTCAGCCCGCTCACCCGAATGCTTATCCGTGGCGGCAATCCGCTACCGCTCACCGATCGCCTTGGCGCGATTCTCGGCCGTAATAACCTGCTCATCGACCTCCAGCGCCATCTCGATCCTGACGAGGAGCGCCTCAACCGCCGCCTGCTCGATCTGGCCGCCGCCGCCCATCTGCCGCTCGTTGCCACCAACGACGTTTGCTTCACGCTCGGCGCCAATGGTACGCCGCGTACCGTCTCCGCCTCGCCCGAGATGCACACCTGTATTCCCACTGACGCGATCCGCCTCGATGGCAGCCGCACCGCGACTAAGCCCGGACCATCCGGCGCCCGCTGGCAGCCCGGCGACGATATGGAACGCGCGTTGCTCGACGTCATGACCTGTATCCGCCTCGGCCTGACACTGGAAGAGGCCGGCCGCGCGCTATGGGCCAATCATGAGCGTCATCTGAAATCTCCCACCGCAATGGCTGCTCTATTCCGCGATCAGCCGCGCGCGCTCGCGATGACCCGTGAAGTCGCCGACCGCTGTACCTTCACCCTCAAGGACCTCGGCTATCGTTTCCCCGATTATCCGCTGCCGCCGGGCGAAACTCCTGACAGTTACCTGCGCGCCCTGACCTGGGCTGGCGCCCGTTCGCGATGGCGCGAACCTGATGCCCGTGTCCACCGTCAGCTCGAATATGAGTTGGACGTCATCGCGCGCCTCAAGCTGGCCGGATATTTCCTGATTGTCTGGGATATCGTCGAGTTCTGCCGCGAAAATAACATCCTCGCCCAGGGCCGCGGCTCCGCCGCCAACAGCGCCGTATGTTATGCGCTCGGCATCACCGCGGTTGATGCCGTAAAGATGGAACTGCTGTTTGAGCGCTTTCTCTCGGAGGAGCGCGGCGAATGGCCCGATATCGATATCGACCTTCCCAGCGGCGATCAGCGCGAAAAGGCCATCCAGTACGTCTATCGCCGCTATGGCGAGCGCGGCGCCGCGATGACCGCCAACGTTATCACCTATCGTATTCGCAGCGCCGTCCGTGAAACCGCCAAAGTCCTCGGCTTTCCGCCTGATCAGATCGACCGCCTCGCTCGCCTCAGCTACGTTTACGAATTTCGCGATCAGGACGACGAGTTTACCTCGCTGTTGCGCAAAGGTGGCGTTGATCCGGACGCTCCCCGCATGCGGATACTGATAGAACTGATCAAGCGCTTTCAGGGACTCCCGCGCCATCTCGGCCAGCACAGCGGCGGAATGGTCATTGGCGGCGGTCCACTCGATGAAATCGTACCGCTCGAACCCGCTTCGATGCCCGGCCGCGTCGTCATCCAATGGGATAAGGAAGATTGCGCCGATCTCGGCATCATCAAAATCGACCTGCTCGGGCTCGGGATGCTCGCTGTACTTGAACAGGCGATCCCAATGATCCGCCGGCATGAGGGCGTCGCGATCGATCTCGCTCATCTGCCCGCCGACGACCCTGCGGTCTACGCGATGATGCAAAAGGCCGACACCGTTGGCGTTTTCCAAATCGAAAGCCGCGCCCAGATGGCCACGCTGCCGCGCATGAAGCCCACCACCTTCTACGATTTAGTGGTCGAAGTCGCGATTATCCGCCCCGGCCCGATTGTCGGCCGCATGGTCCATCCCTATCTCGACCGCCGCCGCGGCCATAAGGAGGTCCGCTATGACCATCCGGCCCTCGAACCGATCCTCAAGCGCACGCTCGGCGTTCCGCTTTTTCAAGAACAGCTATTGCGTATGGCGATGGTGGTGGCGGGCTTCAGCGGTGGCGAGGCCGAGGAACTTCGCCGTGCGATGGGCTTCAAGCGCTCGGCCGCCCGTATGCAGCAGATCGAAACCCGCTTGCGCGAGGGGATGGCGCGCAAGGGTATCAGCGGCGCCATCGCCGATCGCATCGCGCGCTCGATTACCTCGTTCGCGCTTTATGGTTTCCCCGAGTCCCACGCCGCTAGCTTCGCCCTGATCGCTTATGCCTCCGCTTATCTGAAATGCCATCACCCAGCCGCCTTCTACGCCGCGATGCTCAACTGCTATCCACTCGGCTTCTATCATCCCGCAACGCTGGTCAAGGACGCCCAACACCATAGGGTTACTGTACTGCCGATCGACGTTACCCAGTCAGATTGGGCCTGCACGATCGCAATAGTTTCCCGCCAATCCTCAGGCTCGATTCCGGCCGCCCCCTCACCAGCTATCGATCATCAATTGCGGCTCGGCCTAAAGTACGTGGCGGGTCTGCGTGCCGAAACCGGTCAGCGCATCGAAACCGCTCGCGCTCAAGCCGCTTTCAAATCGATCGCCGATTTCACCGCGCGTGTTGCCCCTAACCGCCGCGAGCTCGAGATGCTCGCATGGGCTGGCGCCTTCGCCCAATTCCATCCCACCCGCCGCGACGCGATGTGGCAGGCGGCCGCAGTCGAACGCGACCCCGCCAGCCTGCTGGCAGGCGCCGAACCATCTGCTTCGGATAGCACAGAGTCTGCGCCCACGCATGACGCATCATCCCCTGGCCTGCAACTGCCGCGCATGACCCCGATCGAAGAAACCTTCGCCGATTTCGCCGCCACTGGCCTGACTGCCGGTCCGCACGTGATGGCGCATGTCCGCGCCCGCCTGCGCGCCACCGGTATCCTTAGCGCCGCCGATCTTGCCGAGGCCAGCAATCACGCCTGGGTCAAAGTGGCCGGTGTCGTCATCGTGCGCCAGCGTCCCGGCACCGCCAAGGGCTTTCTCTTCATCACTCTCGAAGATGAAACCGGTATCGCCAACGTGATCGTTACGCCAGATAACTTTCAGGCTAATCGCACTCTGCTTCATCGCGCCACCGTCCTGATTGCCGAGGGCCCGTTGCAGAAGCAGCAAGGCGTGATTCACGTACGCGGCCACAATTTCCGAGAACTGAAACTGTCCGGCGCTGTGACCCGCTCTCACGATTTTCACTGAGAGAACGCTAGATCATGACTATGTATGCAATTAACTATGCGAGGAAGTAACAGCAAATTTATTTTGAATAGCTAATTCTAACAGACAACAGATAATGGCAAGTAGCTAGCACTTACAACCCCGCGTACTTGCTTTATTTCTGCTACCGCGGGCGCCGATTGGCCCCAGAATCGGCACTGCACGCAATTCCGCACGTCTCAGCGTAAGTATAACGCTGCACCGCTGATCCATTTGCGTCTAACGCTTCCCGGGTCGGCGGTCTTGATTCGTTATGCCATCGCGAGTCAGCCGCGCGCTTGTGATTATGCTTGCTGCCGCATTATGCGCGACGGCCGCGTTCGCCCAATTGTCCGGCACTTCCAGCGCCATCAAAAACAAAACCTTCGGCAAGGTTGCGGTTAAACCGAAAGCACTCAAGTTCGGTAAAGTTTCGCACACCGTTGTCTTGCAATTTAATATTCAGAACACCGGCACGGCTCCAATCAGCGGCTCGATTGTCGGAAACGGTAACACTCCGTTTACGATTATCAGCGGCAGTTCCAGCTTCGGCCCGCTCAATCCTGGCGGTTTGTATGCCGTGACCGTGCAATTCGCACCGAGCAAGAAAGGCCACTATGCCAGCGCAATTACGATCGTCAGCAACGCCAAAAATGCCAAAGTCAAGGTGTCGGTGACTGGCTCGGCTCAGGCTATTGCAACCCCCACGCCGACCCCAATCCCGGCGCCTTCACCAACACCCACCACCCCAACCCCCACTCCCACTGCGCCCTCCCCTTCGCCCACCCCGGCACCAATATCCACGCCTTCGCTCGTGCTCGGTGGCGGCGTCAGCGGTCCCGATCCGATCAGCGGCGCCCAGGTGACCGCATGGGCTATCGGCGCCACTGGCTATGGGCAGGGGGCAACGCCTCTGGCTTGCGTCATCACCGACGCCAACGGTAATTTCGCCTTCGGTACGTCCCCCGGATGCGGCGGGACGCTCCCCACCGGCTTTCTCTGCTCAGCGAGCGGCGAGCAAATTTACTTGATCGCCGATGGCGGCACCTACGCCTCGCAAACCGCTCCCAATCCGCAAATCGCCTTGCTCGCGGCTCTCGGGCCTTGCGGTGCCGTCAGTGCGTCGGACGCCGTAACCGTCAACGAACTGTCGACTATCGCTTCGGTCTACGCCCTGGCGCAATTCATCAGCCCGTCAAGCCCCTACTCGATTGGTGCCCCTGGCACGAATACAGCCGGTCTCAACTACGGACTTGCCGCGATTACCAATCTGATCAATCTGGCCGGCGGCGTGATGCCAGGGCCAAATCTGCCGCCCGGTGCTACCCTTCCAACCGCCAAAATCAATACCTTGGCCGCGGCCATCACCGCATGCGTCGCGAGCACCGGCAGCCTGGCCGGCGCGCCATCGCCATGCAATGAATTGATGTGCGACGCGCTCCCTGGTGCCGCTTACAATCCAACTGACGGTGCATGCACGACGCCATCAGGCGCCACCCCGCCGACTGATACATTAGGTGCTGCCATCGCAATCGCGACTCACCCCGGCGCCGTCAATGTTGCCGATTTATGCAGCATGGCGAGCGCGAAGGCTTCCAGCTTTTCCCCTACGATCGCTTGCAACTCTACCTCGGTCCCGCCCTCGCCAACCGATTGGACCCTTGCCCTCAACTTCACCGCCGGTGGCCTCGAGAGTCCGACCGCGCTCGCGATCGGCGCCACCGGCGATGTCTGGATTGCTAATGAGCGCAGCACAGCCGGTAATGGCAGCATCACCGAATATGGACCCACGGGCGCCCTGCTCTCGCCAGACGGCGGCTATGCTGATGCCAGTTTCGACTACCCCGTCGCACTCGCCATCGATGCTTCCGCGAATGTCTGGATCGCCAACGCGCTCGGGCCCAGTCTCAGTGAGATGAACTCTGCGGGCCAACCGCTTGACAGTGCAACTGGTTTTATCGGCGGCGGCCTGGACGAGCCATCCGCAATCGCAATCGACCCCGCCGGAAACGTCTGGGTGGCCGATAATACAGCGGGCGGAGCCATTAGCGAATTCGCCTCCAACGGCACTCCGCTGTCACCTGTTACTGGTTACAGCGGCAGCGGTATCGTCTCGTCGCGTGGCCTGGTCGTCGACGCCGCCGATCACGTCTGGGTCATCAACACGCCCTATTCAGGCGCAGATCAAAACCTGAGCGACCTGGCCGAACTTAACTCGAGCGGCACTCTAGTCTCATCTGCGAATGGCGACAGCGGCGGCGGATTGTTCTCCTCTACTGCGCTCACGCTCGACGAGAGCGGCAACGTCTGGGTCTCTAATCAATATGGCGGCTCCACGGCTACCGGCAGCCTCAGCCGCTTCAGTCCAAACGGCGTGGCGCTCTCGCCGAGCACCGGCTATACCGGCGGCGGGCTTTATTTACCCGCCGGTCTCGCCGCCGACGGCAACGGCGATATTTGGGCAGCTAACTCCGGCGCCAACAGCCTCAGCGAATTTTCCTCAGTTGGCGCTCCACTCTCACCTGCGACCGGCTATACGGGCGGCGGCCTAAACAGCCCGCTCGCCCTCGCAATCGACGGTGCGGGCAATGTCTGGGTAATCAATAACACCAACACTAGCAGCAGCGTCAGTGAATTCATCGGCCTCGCCGCGCCGCTCAAGACGCCTCTACGAAACTTGCCGCAAAAACCCTGACGCCTGCCGCTGCGACGGCCCGATTAGATTGAGGGCGGCGTCTAACGCCGCCCTGCTATAGCCCTGCTCTAGCCCTTCGACTTCACGTAATTCGGCTTGCGCTTCTCGACGAACGCAGAGACCGCCTCCTTATGGTCTCCGGTATTGAACGTCATCATCTCGTACGCCAGCCCCGCGTCCATGATCAGATTGGCCTGGTCCTTGAGCCATTTGTTGACCGCGAGTTTGCTCCATCGAATCGCCCATGTCGGTCCGTCGGCGAGTTCCTGCGCGAGTTCGCGCGCCTTGGCCATCACCTGCTCGGGCGGTACCGCATAGTTGACCATGCCAATCCGCCCGGCTTCCGCGCCGTTGATAAAATTCCCGCGCATCAGGAATTCCTTCGCCCGATGAGGCCCGATCAGCAGCGGCCATATCACCGCGCCGCCGTCACCCGCGACCACTCCGACTTTCACATGCGTATCGGCGAAACGCGCCTTCTCAGACACGACGGTGATATCGCACAGCAGCGCTATCGTCGCCCCTAGACCAACCGCGTCGCCGTTGATCGCCCCGATGATCGGCTGTTCCACGTCAAGCATATTTTCGACCAGCCGCCGCCCGTTCGCCGCCGCAATCGGTCCGCGATCAAAACGGGTCTTTTCAGTCTTACCCAGCCCCGTTAGCGCTCCGGACGCCATCCCTTTGACGTCACCGCCCGCGCAAAACGCCCGTCCCGCGCCGGTCAGGATAATCGCATTGACGTCATGGTCCGCCGCCACATCGAGCCACACCTGCTCGAGTTCATGATGCACCCGGCTGTTGACCGCGTTCAGGGAGTCTGGGCGGTTGAGCGTGATTGTCGCAATCCGCTCCGCCACTTCGATCTTGAGGTATTGATATTCGCTATAATCCGTCATGGTCTTCGCCCTCCTAAACCTTTCGCTGACCTATACAATGCCCGCCGGTCCCAGCGCCATCATCACGATGCGCCTCTAACAATTCGCGGCGCGAATGCGCTATCGTGGCCAGCGGATAACCCCTCAACTGTATAGGACAGGATTGTTCATGGCATTGGGAATCACACGGCTTAAGGATCAGGTCGCGATCGTCACCGGCTCGGCACAGGGTATCGGCCGTGCGATCGCCGAGCGGCTAGCCTCCGAAGGTGCGAGAGTCGCGATCGCCGATGTCCAGGATGAAGCGGCGCGAAAGACTGCCGCCGAGATTCAGGCCGCAGGCGGCGCAGCACTAGCCGTCAAACTCGACGTCACCAGCCTTGACAATGCGATCGCGGCCGTCGCAAGAGTCGAGCGCGAACTTGGCCCCGTTGCGATCCTCGTTAACAACGCCGGATGGGACAAGCTCGAGCCTTTCGTGGAGAGCACGCCCGAAACCTGGGATCGGGTAATCTCGATTAACTTTCGCGGTCCCATCAATCTATGCAAAGCCGTTGTGCCCGGGATGCAGACTCGCGGCGCCGGCAAAATCGTCTCCATCGCCTCCGATGCCGGCCGCGTCGGCTCTCTCGGCGAGGCGGTCTATTCAGGATGCAAGGGCGGCATCATCGCATTCTCCAAGACCCTCGCGCGCGAAGTCGCCCGTAATCACATCAACGTGAACGTCGTCTGCCCCGGCCCTACGAACACCGCGCTATTGCACGGCGTGATGGGTGATCGGTCCAAAGTGCTCGAAGCGATGCAACGCGGTATTCCGATGCGCCGCCTGGGCGAGCCGCAGGATCTCGCTGGGGCCGTCGCTTTTTTCGCTTCTTCCGACGCCGATTACATTACCGGCCAGGTCATCAGCGTGAGCGGCGGGCTCACGATGGCCGGCTGACCGCTGCCTGTTCATTTCTAGTCTCAGGAGGTTATCGAAATGTCTGACAAAAAGCTGGATCTCGAAAAAGCCAAGGAAGTCGCCCAGACCGTAATCGGCGACGTCGCGACGATGCTGCATGGCGCACTCTGCTACATTGGCGACCGCCTCGGTCTCTTTAAGGCGATGGCCGCCGCGGGACCCGTTACCGCGGATCAGCTCGCCGTCAAATCCGGCCAGAGCGAACGCTACATCCGCGAATGGCTTGGCTCGATGGCGGCCGCCCACTACGTCGAGTACGATCCCGCCACCGCCACCTATTCATTGCCCCCCGAATACGCGGCGGCACTCGCCGATGAGGCTTCGCCATTTTTCATTGGCAGCTATTTCCAGATGGCGCAGGCCGCCGTGACCGTCGCATCCAAAGTCGCCGACGCTTTCACCTCCGGCAAGGGCGTGACCCAGGCCGAATATCCACCCGAATTTTTCCAGGCCGCCGAGCGCAACTCGCGTACCCGCTATGAGCATAAGCTGTTGCGCAAATGGCTTCCCGCGATGCCGCAAGTTGTCACCGCCCTGCAGGCCGGAGGCACCGCCGCCGACGTTGGATGCGGCGGCGGACGCGCCGCCATCATGATTGCGCAAGCCTTCCCGAAGGCCCGCGTCACCGGCTTCGATATCCATGCAGAATCGATCGAGCGCGCGCGCCGTAACGCTGAGGCCGCCGGCGTCGCTGACCGCGTCACCTTCGAGGTCGCCAACGGCACCGCGCTTCCGCAGCGTGGCTTCGACTTAGTCTCGACCTTTGACGTGGTCCATGATTCGGTTGATCCGGTCGGGCTGATGCGCGGTATCCGCGGCGCGCTGCGTCCCGAAGGCACTTATCTCGTGCAAGAGATCAACATCTCAGGTGACGTCAAAGACAATATCCGTCCGATGGGCAAGATGGTTTACTCGGTCAGCACGCTCTATTGCATGACCACCTCGCTCTCGCATGGCGGCGCGGGAATCGGGGCCGCTATGGGCGAGGAAAAGGCTCGCGAACTCGCTACTCAGGCTGGCTTCAGTAAATTCACTCGCCTGCCGATCAAGGACGACTTCGCCGTCCTGTACGAGCTCCGCCCATAGGATTTTGCGGATCGCTTCCGGCCACCTCAAGTTTGCGAACCACATAACCCTTAGGCAGACTTCTCCACTATGAGCTCCAACGGCAATCGCACCCATTCCGCCGAAGTCCGCGAACGCGCCGGGCATCCAATCATCGATTCGGACGGCCACGTCGTCGAGTTCGAACCCGCGCTGCTCGATTACATCAAAGATGTTGGCGGCAGCACGATTCTCGAACGCTACAAGACCGCCTTCGATACCGCCTTTTATTTTCGCTGGAACCATCTGACGCCCGCCGAGCGCCGCGACCAGCGCGCCCCGCGTCCCGTATGGTGGCCCTACCCGACCCGCAATACTTACGACCGCGCTACCGCCGCGCTGCCGAAGCTGCTCTATCAGCGTCTGGATGAGATGGGCCTCGACTACACCATCCTGAATCCGAGCCAGGGTCTCTTCGCGGCTCATATTGGCGATGACGAATTGCGTCGCGCCGTCTGCCGAGCCTTTAACAATTACCACGCCGAGATTTTTCGCGATTATGCCGATCGCATGACACCCGCCGCCTGCGTCCCGATGCATACGCCCGCTGAGGCGATTGAAGAGCTCGAGCACGTAGCGAAACTTGGCCTCAAGGTCGTGATGATGGCGGCTTTCGTCCGCCGTCCCATCCCGGCGCTAGCACGCCAAGCCCCGAACCTGGCCCAGCATCTCACCTGGATGGATAACCTCTGTCTCGACAGCGAGTACGATTACGATCCGGTCTGGGCCAAATGCGTCGAGCTCAAGCTGACGCCGACCTTCCATTCGTTCGGCCTCAACTGGGGCATGCGCATCTCAATTTCCAACTTCATGTACAACCAGATCGGCCATTTTGCTGCCGCCGCCGATGGGATCTGCAAAGCGCTCTTCCTGGGCGGCGTCACCCGCCGCTTCCCCACGCTCAAATTCGCCTTCAAAGAGGGCGGCGTCGGCTGGGCCATAAGCCTCTATTGCGCGCTCTACGAGCGCTGGCATAAACGTAACTTGCACTCGCTCAATAACTGCAACCCCGCCAATCTCGACCTCGAACTCTATCGCCAGCTCTGCCGCGACTACGGTGGCAACTTCACCAAGGGCCGCCTCGACGGCGACCTCGTTCTCTCCGAACTCGAAGGAAGCGGCGGCCTCGATCCCGCCGAATGGGATGAATGGCGTCATTGTGGGATAGAGAGTGCACAGGACATCTATGATCGCTTCGTCCCGCATTTCTTCTTCGGCTGCGAAGGCGACGACCGCGTGACTTCGTGGGCCTTCGACGCGCGCCGCAATCCGCATAATGCCCGCCTCAACGCGATCTATGGCTCCGATCTCGGCCACTATGACCTGATTGACATGCGTGACGCCGCAGCCGAGGCCTATGAAGGCGTCGAGGACGGCTTGATCACGCCCGAGGACTTCCGCGACTTCGTGCTGGTCAATCCGGTCAAGCTGCACTGCGGCATGAATCCAGATTTCTTCAAGGGCACGATTGTCGAGCACGAAGCTGCCAAGGTCATGCGCGAGCTGGCCACGAATGCGTCCTATCCACAACCGCTCAGCCATCGTTAGAATCAAACTGCGGCGACCCAAATCGTGATTAGAACAAGCGAGGGTACTTTGACGAACGCGATGCGTTCTTCCGTTTTATTTTGTGGCGTTCTGTTTTTGCTTGGCAGCATCTGCGCGATCTCGTACGCGCAGTCCGGGCCGCCCGACGT
>DATJUF010000383.1:0-14057 GCA_035502655.1 Binataceae bacterium (SeqCode) | reverse complement strand
GGGTTGCCCACTGCTCGGCAAACATCACTGGTTCCCGCAACGCAAAGCTCGCCATGCATCCAACACCCAACCGCACGCGCGTCGTTGCCGCAGTCAATGCGCCTAGCAGCGCGAGTGATTCCGGACGCGGCTTTGCCATCACGCTGTCGCCTATCCAAACTGAATCAAATAGATCATTTCGATCAGCCGCACGCGCCAATTCAAGCAATTGATCCCAGGTAGCGGCGCCAAATAGCGTTCCCCGCTGCGGTAAGGTAAGTCCGAAACTCGTTCGCCTTGAATTCATCACTAAATTGCTCAGCCTTATTCTCGTGGCACCCGATTTGCCGTGCGTCCATGTAACCCGCGGCCCCTTAATTAAAGCTTTGAGAACCGTGCGTGCTTCCTCAGTTAAAAATGTTACTCGCCTGATAATTGCCGCTGAACAGTCGGTGGTTCGCGCATTCAACTATCGACGATGGCAACCACAAGCTTGGGATGATTGGAAAGACCCCAGCCCTGGCTCTGGCGAGTGAAAAGCGCAGGCGGCGTTCCGAGCCTCCCTAATTCGTATCGGGTAACCGGCGAAGCCGTTGTCGTTAAGCTCTAATCTGGTTAGATTCGCATGGTGCGGCCGGGCGGTCTGCGGCCAGCTCAAAACCAAGGTCGGGTTAGAGGCAATTCATGGGCGAATTGGAGGGCAAAGTCGCGATAATCACCGGTGGCGGCTACGGCATCGGCAAAGAAATAGCCCTGATCTATGCGCGCGCGGGCGCCCGGCTGGTCTTGGCGGCGCGCACTCCGGGACCGCTCGAAGAGACCTGCGCCGCAATCCAGAAAATCGGCGTTGAGGCCATAACGTTCCGTGCCGATGTCGCCAAGGAAGCCGACTGTGCCGGCATGGTCGAGGCGGCCATCAAAGCCTTCGGCCACATTGATATCCTCGTCAATAATGCCGGTATCGCCGGGCCGACCAAACGCTCCACTGAAATGGCACTGGCCGAATGGCAGGAAGTGTTGGATATCAACTTGACCGGAGCCTGGCTTGCCTCACGGGCGGCGATTCCTGCGATGGTCAAGCAAAAAGCCGGCAATATTCTGATGATCTCGTCCGGTGCTGGAAGGCGCGGCTATCCGTTTCGATCGCCATATGCAGCCTCGAAGTGGGCGATGATCGGATTGACGCAGACCCTCGCCCTCGAGTGGGGCGCAGAAGGGATCCGCGTCAATTGTATTTGCCCAGGCGCCGTAGAGGGCGATCGTATCGAACGTGTAATTCGCGCTCGCGCCGAAGCCACCAACGCTCCCTATGAGCAGGTCAAGCGGGGCTTTACGTCGGCTGCCGCGATGCAGCGGATGGTCACCGAGGAAGAAGTCGCGCGCGTCTCGCTGTTTCTCGTCAGCGAGCTTTCCGCTGGCGTCAGCGGCCAGACGATCAACGTCGACGCTGGCAATATCATGAACTGAATCGCTTGATGCCCGATAGGGCGGTTCAGCGGTTGATATCGTGATCTCGCACTTCCGCCTGGTAGCCCATAGCCTGCAGGCGTTCGCTCAGTTGCCTTGCGAGGACCGGTGAGCGATGGCGTCCGCCTGTGCATCCGAGGCCGATTGTCAGGTAGCTTTTGCCCTCGCGTTGATAGAGCGGGAGCAGAAACTCTAATAGCCGCGTCACTTCATCAGCGAAGCGGCGGCTCTCGGGTTGTTTCATCACGTAATCGCGGACGCTCGGGTCTGTACCACTCAGCGGGCGCAGCGCAGGCACAAAAAACGGGTTGGGTATGAAGCGAACGTCTAGCACCAGATCCAATCCCTCCGGATGGCCGTATTTGTAGCCGAACGACATCAGGGTTATCGCCATCTGCCCGCCGCTTTTCGCATTCATCACGGCAGCCGTAATTACTTCGCGCAGCTCGTGTACCGAGAGCGTGGTCGTGTCGATGATCCGGGTCGCCCGTTCGCGCATCTCGGCCAGCGCCAACCGCTCGCGGCGGATACTGTCGGCGACGCTTCCGCCATTTTCGGCCATCGGATGTGGCCGGCGGCTTTCCGAATAGCGCCGCGCAAGCACCGGATCGGACGCATCCAGAAAAATTATCTCTGGCTTGATACCCTCACGCTCTAGTTCGTCAAAGACCTGGGGCCATCGAGGCAAAAAGATTCGTTCGCGAGCGTCGATTCCAAGTGCGACTGTCGCGATCGGCGGTTCCTGCTGCCCAGCCAGCTCGACTACGGTTGGCGCCAGCGCCACTGGCAAATTATCGACGCAATAGAAGCCAAGATCCTCGAGCACGCGCATCGCCGAGACGCGCCCCGAACCGGACACACCAGTAACGATAATCAGGCGAGGCGGGTGCCGATCACCGCAGGCAGGCATTTGAGTACGAACCTTTGCGAGGTTTTAAGTGTCTCCCGCGAGGATTTGAATAACCATTACGATCTGCCACGCGCTTCGAATAGGCGCGTTAGTAGCGGCTGTCCTCGTCCACGATGAACTTGAAAAGCTCCTCCGCGCTATGGGCCACTTGCAGCCGCTCGCGAAAAGCGCCGTCGCGAAACAGCCGCGAAACGCGGGCCAAGGCCTTCAGGTGAAGGCTGGTTGATTCTTCGGGAGCGACCAAGACGAAGAAAAGGTGCGTCGGATTACCGTCGAGCGAGTCAAAATCGACTCCTTTCTTGTGCCGGCCGAAGGCCCCGACGATCCGGTTCACACCGCGTATCTTGCCATGTGGAATCGCAATTCCGTCGCCGATTGCCGTCGACCCAAGCCGTTCCCGCTCCGCCAGCACTGCAGCGACTGCATCGGCGCTCAAATTAGGGAATTGGGCGGTGAAACTCTGGGCTAGCTCTAGCAGGATTTCAGGTTTGGCCGATCCCTGCAGATCGGGTAAGACCATATCCTGACTCAGGATTTCAGTGATCTTCATTGTTCAGAAACGGCTCGTATCTGGTCCAGCCTTCAACTCCTCGGCGTTGCTGAAATCTTCTCCGGCACTTAGCACTTCCACAGCCGAGGGTGCACGCACACGTTGTGTAGCCACTTTCGCGAAATGGCTCTTGAGCTGGCGTCCGACCTTGTCAGCAAGCAGGTCGATCACTGCGTAGAGATCCTTGGTTTCTTCCTGTGCAGTCATGTCAAACCGGCCGCACTTGACTGTGACTTCGCCCTGATGACGATACTTGTCGACCGTCAGGATCAGATGGATTAAGCATGATCGCTTCAGCCGCGACCCGACATGCTTAAGCTTGCGCTCTGCGTACTGCCGAATTGCGTCGGCCGGCTCCACATGACGGAAGGTAACGGTGACCTCGCTTACCGCTGAGCGAGCCTTGCGGCCAGCGCTGCTGGCCTTACGCACAACGGGTTGTCCGACTTTTCTCTCGCTGGTTTTGCCTTTCATGCCTTATCCTTTCCTCCTCGACGATCAACCGAATTTCTTGCGGCGGCTCGAAGGCAGGATTCCTAATGCCTGGCGATATTTGGCAACAGTGCGCCGCGCGATATTGATCTGCTCGCGGCGGAGAATATCGGCGATGGCTTGATCGGATAGCGGCTCTTCACGCTCCGCCCCAACCAGTGTACGAATTTTTTCCTTAACTGTCTCGGCGCTTACATCCTCACCATCGGCAGCCTTGACCCCGGAGGTAAAGAAGAACTTTAGCTCGAAAATGCCCTGTGGCGTATGTGCATACTTATTCGCGGTGGCGCGGCTGATAGTGGACTCGTGCATACTGATGTCTTCAGCGACATCCTTCAATACCAGCGGCTTAAGATGACTTATGCCATGCTCGAAAAACGCTCGCTGAAACTTGATAATCGAGCTCGCGACTTTGAAGATAGTCTGCTGCCGCTTAAAAATCGATTGCACCAGCCATCGCGCCGAACGCAGCCGTTCCTGCAAATACTCCTTGGTCTCGCTGGCAACAGCTCCGTCGTTGAGTACCCGCTGATAATAGTTGGCGAGACGCAGGCGCGGCACCGCGCTTTCATTGAGGGTCACGATGAAATCGTCGCCGACCTTCTGAATGAATACGTCCGGGACGATATAAGCCGCATCCTGGCCGCCGTAATCGCGCCCCGGTTTGGGTTCGAGCAGCGAGATTACCTTGGCCGCTTCGCCCACCATTTCCAGCGGTACGCCAAGCGCTTTGGCGATTTCGTTGTACCGATGCTTCTCCAGCAAATCGAGATGATTTAGCACTATCCGCGCCGCCAGCGATTCTTCCATCCCATGATTCGCCAGTTGCGCATACAGCGATTCACGTAAATCACGCGCACCGACACCCGGCGGATCGAATAGCTGGATACGTTTGAGCACCCGGCTGACCTGTTCCGGTTCGGTTTCGAGCTGCGCTGCCAGCTCTTCAACCGGAGTTTCCAGGTAGCCATCATCGTTGAGGTTGTAGATGATCGTCGCGCCAATCCGCTGATCGGTCTCGCTCAGGCTGGACAGCTTTAGCTGCCACATTAAGTGGTCTTCGAGCGAGTTCTTTTTGGTCAGGGTGTTTTCCAGCGTCTGGCGCCGTTCGTCGTCAGGATCGGCGGGCTCGCCGTTCTGCCAATTGTTCGAGTAGTTCTCGAGGTACTCACGCCAGTCCAGCTTATCGAGCCGGTCGGTGCTGTTGATTTCCGACACGCCGTCGGGCGCTTCGGTCGCGATCGGCATGGCCCGGATTTCGTCGAGCCCACCTGGCTCCCATTCACCCTCGCTTGCAGCTTCAGCTCCCGGGTCTGGTTCAGCAGCGAGCGGTTCGCCGTCAGGCGCCGCTACATCTGCTTGTTCACCTTCACTATTGGCGGCGGCTTCGGCGACGCTCTGATCGAGCGGCTCAAGCATCGGATTTGCGTCAAGTTCGCTTTGAACGACGGCTTCAAGTTCCGGCAGCGACAGCTGCAGAATTTTAATCGCCTGCTGCAGCTGCGGCGTCATCACCAGCTGCTGGGTGGTCCGCAGGCTTTGGGAGATTTTTATCTCAAGGGCCATCGCATCATCCGGTTAATTGGCAGAGCCATTCTTCGCACTCTCATTATTTGGACTTTTTGAGTCGCGAGGGAAGAACCAAGCTTTAGCATCCCCGATTACGTCGCTCTTGCCCGTAACCAGATTTACCACGATTTTCTGGCCGATAACCTTGTCGTTGCCGTCGTGAACGACCGGGTTGCCGGTCAGCGTCACGGTATGCTGCGCTTGGTTGAGGACGGCATGATCGCTGGTCGCGTAGCGCGTACCCTGGCTGATTCGCACGTTACCGTCCGCGTACGCCTCCTGCATGTCACTGAAATCCTTGCCGTATTTGACCCGTAGCGAATCACTGGTTAGCTCCCCGCCCCCTTGTATAGCGTGAACGTGCCCATGAAACAGCACCCAATTGTGCTTGTAATCGAGGTTGAGCGCGTCTGACTGGATATTGACCGGTCCTTTTTGCCCGCCGCCGAAGGGCAAGAACGGGGTGTTGCTGGATGCGCTATTAGTCTTATCCACGCTGGCCGTCCCAGGCGTATTGCTGTTCGCAGCCGGTTCCATTCCCGTAGACGCCGCAGCGGACGCTGGTGCTACCGAAGCAACCGCTGGAATCGCGCCCGGTGTGGGCGCCGCCTGGGCTGTGGATGCCCCAGGCGCCGTGACCTCCCCTGAGGGTGGCGGCGAGTCAGCCGGCATAGCGTGCGCGCCGGCTGCATCCTGCATCAAAACGCCTCCCAGCAGCCATGCTCCGATCAGCGCAAGCAATGAAAATGCCGCCAGCTTGCCGTAGCGCTTACGGCGGCGTAATACGCCTCCAACCGCACCCGAATGTGCCATCTCAGGATACTTTAGCGCTAGCATGCTCAGCCTTCGGGATGATCCGCGTGCTGACTTCATTGAGAAGCTGGAATTCTTCTTCCTTGGGATGTCCACGGAGACCGACACCCGTAACTGTCATCCCCTGGCCTTCGATCCTCACTGCTCCTGGCGCTTCAAGTTCGTCCTGATCCGGCGCGAGGATCGCGCGATCGGTGGTCAAAAGGAAATCGCCATAATGGACAATTAGCCCGCCACTCAAATCGGCCCGGCCAATGTGATTCCCTTCCATTTGCAAGGTCGCCAGGGGAGCGAGCAGTTCGATTCGTTTGCCATCTTTGGCAATCATCTTCAAATCCGCGCCCTTTAATACGATGCTGGTTTTATCGGCCGCATAGCTCGCGTCTTTTGCATGGAGCGTCCACTGGCTCTGATCACCCTTCATTTGTGTCCAGTGGAAATTACGCGCGTGCAACAGCGCTCCTGGCACCAGACCGGCCGCACTGGTCAATGCTTTCACGTCTTTCCGATGATGCACTACCCAGACCGTTACGACCATAATCGCGACGAGTGTGACCGCGCCGGCGCCAGCCAGGACCCGAGCGATCCGCCTCGGACTCATCTGCTCTCCCTGAACATTTGTAAGCTGCCAAGCGGCCCATTCAACTGAATAAAGCGTATTCCCGTCAGCCGTCGGGCCGCAACTAGGAGGGTTAGAAAATTTCATAGCGCTGCCAACGAGAAAGCTGCACCGGCTGGCACAATAACCGGAGCAGGCAAATGTCAGCGCAAGCGAATGCTAGCGCAAAATGTCAGCGGCTAACCGCGGCGCGAACCTGCTGAAGCTCACGCAGCAGCGCGGCCAACTCGGCGAGTGGCAGTGAATTGGCGCCGTCGCTCAGCGCATGATCCGGATCTTCGTGCACTTCCATGAAGACCCCATCCGCTCCCGCAGCGACCGCGGCGCGCGCCAGCGGTGCGATAAATTCCCGCTGGCCGCCTGACCGTTCGTCGCCAGCGCCTGGTAGCTGCACCGAATGCGTCGCATCGAATACTACCGGGTAGCCGAACCTCCTCATGATCACCAGTGAGCGCATATCCGATACGAGGTTATTGTAGCCGAATGAAAAGCCCCGCTCGGTCACGATTATCCGGTGATTGCCGCCCGCCTCGGCCTTCCCGATCGCGGGCTTCATATCCCATGGCGCGAGAAACTGGCCTTTCTTAATATTCACTACCCGGCCCGTGGCCGCCGCCGCCACAATCAAGTCAGTCTGGCGCGAGAGCAGCGCTGGAATTTGCAGGATATCGGCGACTTCTGCCGCGGACGCCGCCTGCCACGGTTCATGGATATCCGTCAGGATCGCGAGCCCGGTCGCGTCCTTGACCCGCCCAAGGATACGCAATCCCTCCTCGAGGCCCGGTCCGCGGAATGATCCGAGGCTGGTGCGATTCGCCTTATCGAAAGATGATTTGAAGACAATCGGTACTTCTATTGCGCGCGCAATTGCTGCGATCTTTTCGGCATGGCGCAGTGACGATTCCGCGTTCTCGATCACGCACGGTCCCGCGATCGCGGCGAGTCCTGGGCCACCGAAAACCACGTTACCCGCGGTGATTTCCGCGACTGTAGTTTGTGCGTCCATCAGGAGGCCGCCGTACGCAGTTCGCGTACATTCGACCGCTCCGGCGCCGCCGATGCCCGCCGTTCGACCGCTGCGCGAATCAGTCCGCGAAATAGCGGATGACAATCGAGCGGATGCGACTTCAATTCCGGATGGAACTGGCAGCCGAGGAACCACGGATGCCCCTTCAATTCCATCACCTCGACCAGCGAGTTGTCAGGCGAGATGCCGGTCGCGCGGAAGCCAGCCTTTTCCAGCGCGTCGCGATAGTCGTTGTTGACCTCGTAGCGATGGCGATGCCGTTCCGAAATTTTCGATCGCCTATATAGTGATGACGCCAACGAACCCGATCGCAGGTTGCACGGATATGCGCCCAGCCGCATCGTGCCGCCTTTTTGCGCGACGTCCTTCTGCTGCTCCATCATGTGAATTACGGGATCGGGCGTCTTCTCGTCGAATTCCTGTGAATTGGCGCGTTTGAGTCCCAAAATCTGCCGCGCGTACTCAATTACCATCACCTGCAGCCCGAGGCAGATGCCGAGAATCGGCACGCGATTTTCACGCGCATAGCGCACCGCCGTGATCTTCCCCTCGATCCCGCGATCGCCGAAGCCGCCCGGAATGATGATCGCGTGCGCATGCTTCAGCCGTTCCGCTACCGCGTTGTCTTTTTCCAGCTCCTCCGCGTCGACGTAATCGATTTGCACGCGCGCTTCGCTGGCGATCGCGCCGTGGGCGATCGCTTCATGCAGGCTCTTGTACGAGTCCACCAGATTGACGTATTTGCCGACCACGGCGATATTAATCGAGACCTTTGGGTTCTGTGTGGTTTTAACCACCCGCCGCCACTTCGCCAGATTGGGCTGCCCGGTCCAGATATTCAGTTTCTCGACGATCCGCTGATCGAATTCTTCCTCGTGGAACTTGAGCGGCACTTCATAAATAGATTCGACATCCTGCGCCGCGATTACGCAATTTTCCTCGACGTTGCAAAAATGCGCGATCTTGTTCCTGAAGCGTTTTTCCAGTGGACGATCGCAGCGGCATAGCAAAATATCGGGCTGAATCCCAAGGCCGGTCAACTCCTTCACGCTATGCTGTGTCGGCTTGGTCTTCAGCTCGCCTGCCGCCGGTATGAACGGCACCAGTGTCAGATGCACATATACAACATTTTCGCGGCCAAGGTCCCAGCGGAATTCCCGTATCGCCTCCAGAAACGGCAGGCTCTCGATGTCGCCGACCGTCCCGCCAACCTCGACGATACACAGGTCGTTGCCTTCCGCCGCCAGCAGAATCCGCCGCTTAATCTCGTCGGTGATATGCGGAATTACCTGCACGGTCGCGCCCAGATAATCGCCGTGGCGTTCCTTCTGGATCACGGTGTCGTAGATCTGGCCGGCCGTGCAATTATTGCGGCGGCTCATCGTGGT
This sequence comes from Binataceae bacterium (SeqCode), assembly GCA_035502655.1. Lineage (GTDB taxonomy): Bacteria > Desulfobacterota > Binatia > Binatales > Binataceae > DATJUF01. The sequence continues at coordinate 5,243 of DATJUF010000383.1, read as the reverse complement.
TTGCACGAAGCGCTCGTAATGTCCTAGGTCAAGATCGGTCTCGGCGCCATCGTCGGTGACGAAGACCTCGCCATGCTGCAACGGACTCATGGTGCCCGGATCGATATTGATATATGGGTCCATCTTGAGAATCGTCACACGCAGGCCGCGCGCTTCGAGCAGCGCGCCAAGCGAAGCCGCGGCCAAGCCCTTGCCCAGCGAAGAGACGACGCCGCCACTGACGAAAATAAATTTGGTCTTGCCCTGTTCCATTCGCCTCTACCCCCCAGCTTAAGTTCCTGATGTACGTGCGGCTTCGTTGGCGCGAACCAGATCTTCCGGCGTATCGACTTCCAGGGACGGCGCGGCCGACGCCACCACTCGAATCCGATAGCCGCATTCCAGCGCACGCAACTGTTCGAGCCTTTCGATCTGTTCCAATACTCCCGGCTTCAGCGCTGCGAATTTGAGCAGAAAGCTGTGCCGGTACCCGTAAACGCCGATATGGCGCAGCGCGTTCGGCGGCACGCCGCCACTATCTCGTGCGAACGGTATCGGACTCCGCGAGAAATACAGTGCATCGCCGCGCGCATCACAGACGACTTTGACTTTGTTTGGATTGGCCCATTCTTCCGCGCTCGTGATCGGCGTGGCCAGCGTTGCCATCGCCAGTTCCGGATCGGCGATCATCGGTGCCGCCAGCGCTTCCAGATCAGCCGGCGCGATAAACGGCTGGTCCCCTTGCACGTTCAGATAAATATCCGCGGTTATCCGCTCAGCCACCTCAGCGAGACGATCGGTGCCGCTCTGATGGCTGCTCGAAGTCATCACCACTTCGCCGCCCGCCTCGCCCATGGCATGCAGAATCCGCTCGTCGTCGGTCGCCACGATTACCCGATCGGCAATGCGAGCTTGACGGGCCTGACGCCACACTCGCACGATCATCGGCACACCGCCGATTGGCGCCAGCGCCTTGCCGGGCAGCCGCGTTGAACCGTACCGCGCTGGGATAACGGCTACGACCGACACTGCCACCACTCGGATAATTTGGGGATAAATGATCGAAAGTGCACGATCAACGCTAACTGTCACACGCGGCCCTGTCAAACCAGCATCCCCATAGCCCGAGCTTGCCGAGGCGCGCCGTTCTCGCGCAGTCGCAGGCGAAGTAAACAGACGAGTCGGCGCGATGGGTCTTAAAAAAATGACGCTGCGCGGCATCCGGCCTAAGACTATGAGAGCGGCCGGGCTGATCGAGCGTGCGGACTCGCAAATCGAGCTAAAATAACAGCATCAGATTAGTTTCGCCGAGGTAGTGACGATGAAGATTCATGAGATTGCACAGGCAGGATTTACCAGGGGAGCGGCAGCATATGAGCGCGGCCGCCCCGGCTATCCGGCCGCCGCGATCGCGTTCATGGCGGAGCAACTCGGACTGAACGCCAGCGCCACCGTCGTCGATATCGGCGCAGGCACCGGCAAACTTGCACGTTTGTTGATCAGGACCGGAGCACGAATAGTCGCGGTCGAGCCGGTGGCGGCGATGCGCGAACAATTCAGCCACGTCCTGCCGGATACACCCATCCTTGATGGCACTGCCGAAGCACTGCCGCTGGCTGACAGCTATGCCGACGCGGCCACGGCGGCGCAGGCTTTTCATTGGTTCGCCAACGCGCAGGCGCTCGCGGAAATCCATCGCGTGTTGAAACCTCATGGGCGTCTAGGCTTGATCTGGAATAATCGCGACGCCGCCAGTAGCGGCTGGATGCGCGAGGTGTGGGCGTTAATCGAACGTGGTGAGGGGAATTTGCCGCGCTATCGCAAAGGCAACTGGAAGAATGCTTTCGCCGAGTATGCCGGTTTTCGCCCGGTGATTGAGAAATCATTCGAGCATGCGCAGCGTGGCGATTTTGCGATGGTGTCCGATCGTATCGCGTCGCTGAGTTTCGTCGCCAACATGGACGACGCCAATCGTCTACGGTTGCTGGAGAACGTGCACGGCCTGCTCGAACGGCATCCGGAGACCCGCGGCAAGGAAATCATCGAAATACCCTATCGTACCGACGTCTATGTTTACGAAGCGATGTGAATCGGCCAGTGTGGTTCAACCGCTGCCGATTCAAATTCTTCGGCCGGGCCGATAAACGCTGCACTGGTTCCTAAACTTGGACTCAGGTTCCAAGGCATGACGTTCGCAGAATCGCGCGTGCACTGGTTCGCCAGCGGCTCTACGCTCTAAAGATCTCGACTGGCAGGGCATTCGCCGCCTGCCGCGCCGGATAGAATGTCGCCAGCAGGCACAGAATCAACGAGGCAATTGCGACCAGCAGAAAACTGAGCGGTTGCACATGCACCGGCAGCGACGACATCCCATAAATCTCCCGCTGGATATGGATGAAATGATAACGCGACAGGATTAAACAGCCGAGTCCGCCGATGCTCAGTCCCGCCGCCGTACCGATCGCGCCGACGATCAGGCCTTTAATCACGAAGATCCGCCGGATATCGGCTGGCGTCGCCCCCATCGCCATCAGCACCGCGATATCCTTACGCTTCTCCATCACCACCATGATCAAAGTGGCGACCAGGTTAAAGGCCGCCACTGCGATCAGTAGCAGCAGCACGATGGCGTAGACTCGCTTGAGCATCTCGAATCCGGCTGCGGCCGCCTGGTTGAACTGCTCCCAGTTCGTCACCTGGTAATTCGCACCGAGTAGCGCGCGAACCTGCGCCGTAACGGTATTTGTCTGGTCAAGATTTTTTAGTTGTACTTCGATCCCGTCAGCTTTGCCCTCGCGGCCGAAAAACCTCTGCGCATTCGGCAGCCCCATGAAGGCGAGATTCTTGTCGAGGAAGGCCACGCCCGAATCGAAGATCGCGCCGACTACGAAATGGCCCGTCTTGGTCGTCAATTCTCCATTCGGTCCCATTGAGACAGGCGCCACCACGTTGAGCAGATCCCCAACATGTACTTTCAATTTATGAGCTAGCGTCACGCCGATCGCCAGCGCTCCCTCGGAGGCTGGAACGGGCGGCTGAGGTGGTCCGGCTCCGCTTTGCCGATGCTGCTCTGCGGTTTCGAGCGGCGTAGATGGAATCTCAGCCAGGCTCCTGACTGACCCTTGCCGGATATACCGCGATAGCTGGCTGATGATGCCGGTTTTATTCGGCTCAATCCCGCGCACCAGCACTCCGCTTAACCCGCGCTTTGAGCTCATCATCGCCTGCCCGATCACGAACGGGTCTGCGCCAGCCACCCCGGACAGTGCATCGATTCGCCTTTCCAATTCCGTGTAGCCGCCAATCGATCCGCCGAGGCCAAGCACTTCGACTTGTGGCGTGAGGGTCAGAATACGCTGCCGCAGGCTCTGCTCGAAGCCGCTCATCACGGCCAGCACCATGATCAGCGCGGCCACGCCGATCGTTACGCCGATCGTGGTGAACAGCGTTGTAATCGATATGAAAGCGTCGCGCCGTCGCGCGCGCAGGTAGCGCAGGGCAATCTGGAGTTCGTAACGCAATCTGCTTGTGCTTCCCGCCGGGCCGATTTCGCGCCCGCCACGGATTCTAGCAGATGCTTAGAAGATTACCTTCTCGCGCTTCAGTTCTTCGATCTCCCCCGCGCTCATGCCGAGGATTTCGCTGAACACCTCATCGTTATGCTGACCCAGCGCCGGCGCTGGACTACGCAGCGCTCCCGGCGTGCGGCTCAGCCGATGCTCCTGGCCTTCATACGGCGACGGCCCCATCACCTGATGGTCGAGCCAATGCCAGAAGCCGAACGCCTCCAGGTTTTCATCACGATGAATATCCAGGCAATTCTGCACCGGATATGCGGATACCCCTGCCGCTTGCAGCGCATTGGCTAGCTCATCGGCGTCGCGCTGACGCACCAGGTTGCCGATCAGGCGGTCGAGTGCGTCGCGCTGCTGCATCCGCTCGAACATCGTTGCAAACGCAGGTTCAGGCTGATGGCCGAGCACCTTCAGCATCGCCTCCCATTCGCCATCGTTGGCGGCTGCGATCGCGATCCAGCGCTCATGGCCATCGAGATCAGCACACTGATAGGCATTGTGCGGCGCGTACCGTTCCGATCGGTTGGCCGACGGTCCGAGCACGCGGCCGCTCGCGAAGTAGTCGACTAGCGCTGGCGCCATGTTATGCAACGAAGCCTCGTATTGCGACATATCGATATACTGGCCCTTGCCAGTACGGCGGCGATAATCGAGCGCCGCGATCAATGCGCAAGCGGAAAAGCGCGGCGCGATAAAATCGGTGTAGGCGCCATAGGGCGGACACGGCTCCGACGGTGAATAGCCAGCCGCATAGTAAAACCCTGAGAGCGCGGCCATCAGATTGCCGAAGCCCGGATAGTCGCGATTCGGCCCAGTCTGACCCATCATGCAGGTCGACAGCATGATCAATCCGGGCTTGATTACGCGCAACTGCTCGTAATCGATCTGCCATTTCCGCAGCGTCTTGGGCGTGAAACTTTCAGTCACGACATCGGCCCACGGCAGCATCCGCATGAAAATCTCGCGAGCCGTCGGCTTCGACATATCGAGCGCAATCCCACGTTTCGAGGTATTGTAGTCCGCGAAGAACTGGCTGTTGTTGATTCCGGGCTTTGCGTCTTTCCATGGCGGCGCGAGCCGTAAACCGTCAGGGCGCGCCGACGACTCGATCCGAATCACGTCGGCGCCATTGTCCGCCAGATATTTCACCGTGACCGGCCCGACCGCATACCAAGTGAAGTCGAGCACATGAACCCCCTCGAACGCATACGTCATAATAACGTCCCCGCAGCTTTCTCGGCCGCCACGAATCAGATCGCGCCGGCCGCGCGCAACCGCACCAATTCTTCGGTACTGCGGCCGAGCAGGCCGCCGTAAATTTCGTGATTATGCTCACCCAGTTGCGGCGCCGGTCCTGCCGGCCCAAGCGGCGTTTCGCTTAGCTTTGCGAAAGATCCGGGCAGGGTCAGAGTACGCCCGAGTTCGCGATGCTCAATCTCGGCGAAATAGCCCCGCTCTTTCAACTGCGGATCAGCCGCGATATCAGCGACCGTGTTAATCGGCGCGGCCAGCATCCGGCGCTTGAGAATATTCTCCCAGATTTCCTTTTTGGTCTTGGGTATAAAGAACTGCTCGACCGCCTCTTCCGCCGCCGCCAACTCGTCGAAGTCGCCGGTTTTCGCCGTCATGAAGCCGCTGGGCGTCAGCGACTTCAGGCCGCCTTCGCGCATGAGCCATTCAGGCGCCGCT
>DATJUF010000382.1:0-6051 GCA_035502655.1 Binataceae bacterium (SeqCode) | reverse complement strand
GTATCTCGACGCGGTCGAGCGCACACCGAAGGGAATCAACTACGCAGCCTATATCGGCCATTCGGCGCTGCGGACCTACGTGATGGGCGCGAAGGCGTTCACCGATACGGCTCAGCCTGATGAGATCGAGACGATGAAGCGGGAAGTGCGGGCGGCGATTCGGGCCGGTGCGGCGGGCTTTACGACATCACGAACGCGGAACCATCAGACACCTGACGGACAGCCGGTTGCGAGCCGCCTGGCGAGTTGGGACGAAGTACGGCAACTCGCGAACGTATTGGCCGAGGAAAAGGCCGGCGTCTTCGAGATCGCGAGCGAGGACACTGGAACGGACCCCGAGCGGGTCAAGGATTTCCAGAACCGGCTGAAGGCGCTGGCGCTCGGCGGGGTGCCCGTTACCGTTGGCATGTTTAGCAATCATCGGGCGCCCGACTACTGGCGGCCATTCTTCGATTTGGCCGACGAAACGGTCGCAGCGGGCGGCAAGATGTTCATCCAGGTGCATAGCCGCGCCCTTAACGTTCTGCTGTCGTTCGAGAGCACCCTGCCCTTCGACAAGCTGCCGGTCTGGCGCGATATCCGTAAGCTGCCGCTAGCCGAGCAGGAAGCGGCGCTGCGCAATCCAGAAACGCGCGCGAAACTGGTCACGGCGGCGCATGATCAACCGCGTGAAGGCCGAGGGATCGGCGTGGAAGCGCGCCGCGCGAACTTTAAGTGGCTCTTCGTTATGGATAGCCCGATGCCGCCGTATCGTTCGGTGCAGTCGATTGCTGATGAGCAGAACAAAGATCCGGTCGACGTGATTATCGACCTGGCGCTGGCCAAGCATCTGAAGCAGTTCTTCCTGCAACCGCTGGCCAACGAGAATCAGGACCACGTGCTGGAGATGATGCGCAATCCGCGCTCCGTCGTAACCTTCTCGGACTCGGGCGCGCACGTCTCGCAAATCATGGATTCGTCGTTGCAAAGCCATATGCTCAGCCACTGGGTGCACGACAAGCAGGCGTTTACGCTCGAAGAGGCAATCCGGATGCTGACGGCGGTCCCAGCCTCGAACTGGAACCTCACTGGGCGCGGGATGTTGAAGGAAGGATGGCATGCGGACGTGATCGTTTTCGATCCCGATCGGATCAGGCCGATGCTGCCATCGCTGGAGCATGACCTCCCGGCGGGGGCGCGTCGCCTGAAGCAGAAGGCCGACGGTATGATGGCGACGATCGTCAACGGCGAGGTGCTGCTCCGCAACAACGAGCATACGGGGGCATTGCCGGGGCGTCTGCTGCGCGGCCCCCTCGCGGCGCGCTAAGCCGAAACTAGCTAAACGAAGCTGTGAAGGGCGGACAACTCAGGTGTCCGCCCTTTTATATCGGTCAACTGATGCTGACCATATTTTTCTAGTCAAGTGGTGACTAAATCGGTCAAAACGGCTTAGGGAATGCGATGCAAAAACGACATAGACGTCTGACTCGGGCGATAGCCGTAATATCCCTTTCGTGTCTGTTAGGCGTATTGATTGCAAGTTCAGAAAGATTCTTCAAGTTTCAAATATTTCCGAGCGGTACGGGAACCTTCGCTAGTACGAGATCCTACAATCTAAAATTTCAATTGTTCGTGATCGCCCTTACAGGCATTGCGTTTTATGTTTCCAGCGATAGCGTTCAAAGAATCGTCGCTTCATCATGCATTGTTACTTCTGTTCTTATAATCGTTACTGATTGGGCAGCCCTTCAAGGAACTCACAGTCAATCAGTGATAGAGAAATTGTGGTGGGTGTTAATAGCCGTCCAGGGATTGGAAGTCATAGTATATTTCGTATGGCCATTGAGAGTACGGCCGACCGAAGGAGTATAACTGAGGGAACTAGCCATCGCGTGACCTTTAGCGCCAGCCAAAGAAATCAGCGGCGTAGATGAAGTGGCCGACGCCAGCGGCGATCGCAGCTTGCCGATCGACTTCCTGATCGCCGATCATGGTCGAGGCTTTGAGATCGACGCCGTGGATCGCCGCAAGCTCCGTGATCATACCGCCCTTCGGTTTGCGGCATTTGCAGCCGTCGGCGTCATCGTGCGGGCAGATCATCCATCCAGTTAAAATACCGCCGAGCTGACGATCGAGCTCGTTAAGCGCGGCTTCGGCCTGGGCCAGCGTGAAACGTCCGCGCTTGACGCCTGCCTGATTGGTGACGACGAAGATGAGATGGTCGCGCATCGGCGCGAGCTTTTCCTTGACCCCCGGCAGCAGCGTGATGTGGATGTTGCCGTTGGCATCGATCGGTAGCTGTCGCGTTTCGTCCATCGCGGCAAGAGTGCCAGCGAGATCGCAGAACAGCGCGATATTGCCTGCATCCTCAGCCAACTCAGCCGCCCCGCCGCCAGTCGACATGGTCGCGAACGTAGGCAAAGACCTCGTCTATAATATCAGCGCCGGCGTCGGCCTGTTCCTCGGTAATCACGAGCGGCGGGTTGATGCGGATGCGTGGGAAATAACCCATCAGCAGCAGGCCACGCTTGAGAGATTCTTTGTAGACGATTTCCATCACGCCACGGCCAAGTTCAGCTTTGGTCTTAAGATCGCGCACAAGGTCGAGGCCGATCATCAGGCCGCGGCCACGCACGTCGCCGACGAATTCGTATTTTTCCTTGAGCTCGAGCATCCGCCCGAGCAGGCGCGCGCCGACGGTGCGTGAGTTCTCGACCAGCTTTTCGCGCTGGATCGCCTTGATCGTCTCAGCCACGGCGACTGCGGCGAGCGGATTGCCGCCATAACTTGACGATGAGGCGCTGGGCTTGCCGAACGGCTCAGCATTGCCAATCGCTTCGCTAAGTAGCACGCCAGAAACCGGAAAGCCGGAACCCATGCCCTTGCCGACGGTCATGATATCGGGGGTTACGCCAGTGTGGTTTACACCCCACATCGTACCGGTGCGGCCAAACCCCGTAATCATTTCATCAGCAATAAGCATCGCGCCGTTCTGACGTGCGAGTTCCTTGACCGCCGGAAGAAAATCGTCGGGCGGAATCACGTTGCCGGCAGTCCCCTGGAACGGCTCGACGAGCACCGCGGCGACTGCCCCAGACGTGCTCATCTTGACCTGCTTTGCGCCGAACTCGACACAATACATGCCGCAGGCGGGATAGGTCATCTTGAAGGGGCAGCGGTAACAGTCGGCGTAAGGGATCTGGTGACGGCCACCGGGCAATGGACCATAGCCCTGCTTGGATTGGTCGCCAATCAGGCCGAGGACGCCGCCGGTCTTGCCGTGGAAGCCGCCCCAGAAGCTTACGACTTCGTCCTTTTTGGTGACCGAACGGGCCAGCCGGAGGGCGGCTTCGACAGCCTCCGCTCCGCCGCTATACAGATGGGCGCGATTCAGATTGGCGGGGGCAATTTCGCTCAACAGGCGGAAGGCTTCGAGCCGTTCCGGCGTCGCAAACGTCCCGACGTTCAGACGATGGACCTGGCGCGCGATGGCATCCGCGTACACTGGATGACCATGGCCGAGGCTGGCGACTCCGACGCCAGCAAAGAAATCGACGAAAACGTTACCGTCAGCATCGCTGAGCGTTGCGCCATCGCCGGAATCGAAGCCGAAGCCGGCCAGCAGCGAGATACGCTGGCGGCCGGGGGCCACATAGAGTTGCTCCTCGTCGAAAATCGCTTTGGATTTTGGCCCCGGAATCGGGGTGGTAATTCGCGGCAGTTTCGGCTTCGTGGTGGTGCTTGCGGACGTGATCGGTCGTGCTATCGCCATCTCCTCAGCTTCCCCGGCTCGGGCAGGCCAATGTCGCGCTGCTCCAAGCTGAATCAAGTAATACAGCCGTAAAGTCCTGTCTGGGTAAGGGCCGCAAGTCAAGTGCAGAGGAAGCAATCGATCGGGACTAACCTAAATCCACCAGGAGGCCAACCTAAGTTCCCCCTGATACTGATTCGACGAGGGATTTGAAAACGAGGCTTAGAACCTGGCGAATCCCTTCTCCCTGACCAGCGCCGAGCCGGCCCGCTACTTGGCCGAAAGGTCGCGGGTGGCGGCCTCCCGGCCGAGGAGCTGGAGCGAGCGGCGTGCGATCGCGCGCGCTGCCTCCTCACGAACACGGCTGAAGCTCGGCCAATCATTGAAATCAATGATGGCGAATTCGTTGCCATGAAAGATCGCATCGCCGCCCCACACGTCGAGTCCAAGCGCATCGGCGGCAACGGAGGCTGAGCGCTGCAGGGCGCTCTTTAGCTCATCGGCGAGCGATCCACGTTCCGGTATTGCTGCAAAGTAATGCGACCCGCTAACCCCGTAGAATTTGACGACTTCGCCGGGAACTTCCTGCTGGACATAGACTTTATGTACGCCGCGGCGAGCGAAATCGGCCAACGCCGCCTCGAGCTGGTCATAGCCGGTAACGCGGCTAACATCGTCCGGACCTAGTGCGTGAAGGTCGCCGCGCTTCACATATAGAGGGGCGTTAAGATCTAGTGCGCGCAGCGGCTTGGGATCGAGCGGCAGCGCAGTGCTGACGAGTGCACCATCGGGCACCGGCACGCCCGCGTTCATCAGGCCCGCGCCAAGCAGATCGCGATAGCAGTTGCGGATCGCAAGCGCCGTGTTCATTACTACTGCACCAATCTTTTCGACTGCGGCAAGAGAGCTCAAAGCCCGATGGCTTTGGCACATCGCCAGCACTACATCGGTATAGCGCGGGGCCGCGGCGGCAAATTTCTCGGCGGTGATGGCAGTGATGTCAGCACCGGCTCGTTTCAGTTCAGCTAGCGCCGCGTCGATAATCGCTGTGTCGGCAGCAACCTTGCCGGGAGAAAACTCGGCTTCGCGATAAACTCCTAAGACAGTCAGATTCATCATGCCCTCCGGTTCGTCCGTTCGGAGCATTGACTCAAAATAAACATCAAGACCGGTAGTTCAATTACCTCGGAAATAAGGCTTTCGCCCCCAGATTCAGGATTTTAAGATTTGTCCAGCAGTTAATCGCGGCAGACCAGCGCTTGGGCGGCGAGTAGATCATCCCCTTCGTCCACGTCAACCACCTCGCTCAACTCCACCGCAGCAAGCTTCATGCCCTTTTCGATAAGAAATCCCAGATAGTGTCGCAGAGCGTTCAAGCCAAGGCTGCGAGCCTCTGCCGCAAATTCAAAGATTCGAGTCGAAAAAACATAAACGCCCGCGGTAACGAGCTTGCCTTCGCTACCCCCAAGCCGCGTCAGTTCTCCGTTCGCTGCCACTTCGGCGAACAGCGGATGCTTATCGCCGCGCCAAGCCACCACGCCAAGTACACCATCAGGTGAGACGGCACTGGGCGGATAATGCCCGAGCGCGACCTTGACGAAACGCTGGAGTTCTGCGACACCCAGAACCGCGTCGACGGTGGTCAACAGAAAGCGGCCTGATGGTATTCGTTCGCTTAAAACCAGAAGCGACTCCATCGAATTGGGCGTGTCGCGCACTATTATACCAACCCCTGACGGCAGGTTAAGCCGGGCCTCCTGAATCAAGCGAGCAGTCTCGGAGTTCACGATAGCGTTGATAGGTTCGGCCCCTGCAATTGCCAGCAGGCGCGCCTGGTGCTCAAGCAGCGTCTCGCCGCCAATGCGTACAAGCGGCTTCGGCACGCCGTTAGCGGCACCCCGCAACCGTTCGCCCTTACCCGCGGCGAGAATCGCGCCGCTCAGCCCTCTATCCATTTAAGATGCTGTAACTCCGCGAGCCTATCGATTGTGAAATCCACCACAGTTTCTGCTTGAGGACTCGCATCCGGGCCGGGAATGCGATGACGCAGCCGCGCGGTGCGCATCCCGAGGGCACGCGCAGGCGCACAATCCTTGCTGAGCGAATCGCCAACCATCATTGTGGCGGCAGGGCGGGCACCCAAAGCATTTAGAGCGGTGGTGAAAATCCTCGGGTCGGGCTTGAAAATGCCAAGACGTGAAGAATCGGCGACGAAAGCCAGGAGTGGCAACAAGCCGCACTCAGCAAGGATACGGTCGAGATTGCCGTAAAAATTCGAAACGACACCGAGCCGGTAGCGCTCGGCGAGACGTTCGAGTAAC
>DATJUF010000381.1:0-4207 GCA_035502655.1 Binataceae bacterium (SeqCode) | reverse complement strand
TTGATAAAGGGCACGACGTTGCCAAGTATGTCCATTGAGGCCACACCGGGGTATCCTGCTCCGCTGACTGCCTGCATGGTGCTCACGAAGATCGACTCGATGCCGAAACGCTCAGCCAGAGGCTTCAAGGCGAGAACCAAGCCTATCGCCGAGCAGTTTGGATTGGTGACGATATAACCGCCGGCTTCTCTGCGCCAGGACTGATTGTCGAGTAGCGGCAGATGGTCGGCATTGACTTCGGGAATGACCAGCGGCACGTCCTCGTGCATGCGGAAGGCACTGGAATTGGAGATCACAGCGCAACCCGCCGCCGCGAATGCAGGCTCCAGGTCACGGGCTATGTCGGCGTCGAGTGCAGCAAAGATCACTTTCGGCGCGTCGTCGGGTGTCGCCGGCGATACGGGCATCCGCGCAATTCGTTCGGGAAGAGCGGAATCGAGCTTCCACTTTACTGCTTCGCCGTATTTTTTCCCGCTGGAGCGATCGCTGGCGGCAAGCCATGCCACTTCGAACCATGGATGATGCTCAAGTAACTGAATGAACCGCTGGCCGACCATTCCGGTCGCGCCTAATATTCCAACCTTCTGCCGCATATCTCTATGTGAGCCTGCCTTACTGGCATTTTCTCCGGAGATGATCCCGGTACTTCCCATTTTGGGTGGTGAAGACAGTGTATCGTTTTCTTACATCGAGATGAATCTTGAGTAGCGGGCGAAGGTTATCGGAATCTCAAAATGAACTGGCCCAGCGGCTCGGCGCATCGGACCCGATCTCTCTCGCTCGTACGTCTCGAGACCGAGCCTCTGAACTGAGAGGTGCATGATGCACATCCTGCCCCTATGGTTTCTCCTTCTCAGCCTGCTTCTACCGCGCGTCTCGCTGGTGATTGGTTACCTCCGGGGCGAGTTGACACCGTTCTCGCTTTCAGGCTGGATACCGCCAACCCTGGCTGTGCTAATACCGCGGGCATTGATATTGGTTCTGATTTTTGAAGATCGCGGATTTGGCTGGTGGCTCCTGGTGCATGCCCTGGCCATGGCATGCACTTACCTGAGCGCCGGATCAAAGGGCAAGCGATAGAGCGGAGGATTGCTGGCGCTAGCTCTTTCCGTTCCCGGCCGGAGCCTGGTAGGTAAAGTCCTGCGCGGTTGTCTGCTTTGAGCTTACGGTTACAGTCGCTGTCTTCTCACCCAGCTTTTCGTGGACAGCCACGATCGTGTATGTGCCGGGTGGCAGCCCTTTGATGGTGAAGTGGCCATCAGCGTCCGATACCGCGAAAAAGGGATTCGCTGCGACATTGATGAAGGCTTCCATCCACGGATGGTTGTTGCAGCGAACGGGAATCATTAACTCGGGGGCGGGCAATATGCGCATCTCGCCCGCGCCATTGGGCGGCTGAGATATATCCACCGACTGATTGGTGCTGAGCTGCGGCGTCATGTGGACGTTGTGCATTGTGGGATCACTGTTAGTGAATTTGACGGGCTGACCCGCCATGATACCCACGACATGCGGAGTGAAGCGGCAGCCCTTCTGATCGATAACCACAGGATCAGGCGAAGGCGCGAACAGCTTGTTGCCCAGTCCGTCCTTCACGTAGATGAAGACGTTCTCCAGGCCACCGTCGTGAACCACATACTGCTCGGTATAGTTTGGAGGGGCTACCGAGCAGACCGGGTCCTGAGCCATGTCGATCTGGATTCTCTCCGGCGCCTTCCCAGTAAAGTGAACCGTCCCGCTGATGGCTCCGGCGGTGTTTTGGTCGACGGTAGTGTAAACACCCTTCGAAGCTGTCTCCTCGGTTTTCTTTTTGCATCCCGAAGCTGCAAGCAGCAGCGCACAGACCGCTACTGCCATCATTCTTCGTATTTGCATTGCGGGCTCACTTTCTTCTTATTGCCTGGCCGGTTGTCCGATCTCAAGTGCCGCGATTACGGCGTCGGCGAATGCTTTGGTTCCCGCCGTTCCGTGCACATCGCGGGTGAGGGTCTTCTTTTCCAAATAGACGTGCTCGAGCGCTTTCTGAACTTTATCTGCAGCCTCAGTTTCGTCGACGTGGCGAAGCATCAGGATCGCCGACTGTAGTAGCGCCGTCGGATTTGCAATATCCTTTCCGGCGATATCGGGGGCCGAGCCGTGGACAGCCTCGAAGATCGCAGCATCCGCACCGATATTTGCTCCGGGCACGAGGCCCAGTCCACCCACGAACGCGGCGCACAGATCGCTGACGATATCTCCGTAGAGATTGGGGAGCAGCAAGGCATCGTACTGGTAGGGATTCATCACCAGCTGCATGCAGGCGTTGTCGATAATGTGCTCGCCATAGGTGATATCCGGATAGCCCTTGGCGATCTCGCGCGCGCACTTTAGAAACATGCCATCGGACAACTTCATGATGTTTGCCTTGTGAATGGCGTGAATCTTGCGGCGTCCATGCTTGTGGGCGTACTCAAATGCCCATTTGGCAATGCGGGTTGAGCCCTTTTCAGTGATGACTTTGAGCGAGGTCATCACGCCCGGGACCACCTCGTGCTCCAGGCCCACATACTCGCCTTCGGTGTTCTCACGGACGATGACCAGATCGACGCTCGGATAGCGGGTTTCGAGACCGGGCAGATTGCGGATGGGGCGGAAGTTGACGTAGAGATCGAATTTCTTCCGGAGAGTTACGTTGATGGAGGTGAACCCTCCCCCGATTGGTGTGGTTACCGGACCTTTGAGTGCGAGTTTGGTTCTCTCGATCGACTCGTAAAGATCCTTCGGGACGTATTCCTCATACTTTTCAAATGCCTCAGCGCCGGCCGCGTAACGCTCCCAGGCGAACTTTACGCCAGTCGCATCGATGATGCGTACGACCGCGTCGGTGACCTCCGGGCCAATTCCATCACCGGGAATCAGAGTGACTGCATGTGTCTTCGTTTTGCTCATAATCTTTGTCATCCTGCCGATTTGCTCTTCTTGCCCGGCTCGCGCGCGGTGAGTAATTGTTCAAGCTCTTCCTTGAATTCCCGCACATCCTTGAAATCGCGATATACGCTGGCAAACCGGATGTAGGCGACGGTATCCAGCGCTTTGAGCCGGTTCATCAGCAACTCTCCGATTTCGCTGGTGGTGCGCTCGCGCTCTGGCGATTCGGTGAGGAAGGATTCTGTTTCGTCAACCAGAGCTTCGAGCTTGCTCGCGGAAACGGGTCGCTTTTCGCAGGCGTGCAACAGTCCGCTGAGCACCTTCTGCCGCTCGAACTTCTCGCGGCGACCGTCTTTCTTTACAACCATGTAAGGAATCTCATCGATGCGTTCGTAGGTGGTAAAGCGCTTGTTGCAACGCTCGCATTCCCGGCGTCGACGTATGGAATCGGCTTCTTTGCTCTCGCGCGAGTCAACCACCCGGTCTTGCGCAAACCCGCAGTAAGGACACTTCATTTCTTGATTGATTTTAGCAGTGGGGTCTACTCTGTTCGCATTTGAGGCCAGCCTCAACTGTTACTTTCATCCTTTGCGCATCTCATCACCATGACCAAGAGAGAACGTTCGATCATGAAGGGCGCACTCGCCGGGCTGATAGGTGGGCTTGCCGGCGCCGGCGCGAAGATGCTGGCGGAACAGATTTTCCCACCGCGTGTGCAGGGGCAGACACCCCCGCCGGTCGTCCTGGCTGAGCAGGTCGCGGGGCGCCCTTTGCCGCATGCCCAAAAGCAGGCAGTCATGCAGAGTATCCACTGGGGTTTTGGCGCGGCTGCAGGAGCCATTTATGGCGCGCTCGTCGAGGTTGAGCCGTCGCTCGGAGCGTGGAAGGGCGCGGCCTTCGGGCTCACGCTCAACAGGCTGACCCATGAGTCCATTCTTCCTCGTATGGGTCTGTCGGAACCGAAAGAAGCGCAACCTACTCAGGAGCGCATCAGCGAATGGGTGACACACGCTGTCTATGGGATATTTACGGACTCGGTGCGGCGGGTAGTCCGGCGCAGTCTTTAGATCTAGGTGGCTGTCTCCTGCGCCGTCTCCGGGGCAGCGAGGGCCTCGACGCCTGCGTGTTCGCTCTCTTCTGACACCTTTTTGAGGGAGACGCCCTCTACCCGAGCCCAAATCAAGCCCACAGGCACTATAGCCAGGAACGTGACCAGCAACAGAGTCGCAGCGCATGCAGTAGCCGCCTCGGCGGTAGCTCCAGAAATGCCCGAGATCGCCGCAGCGACAATCCCGATTTG
>DATJUF010000380.1:0-5300 GCA_035502655.1 Binataceae bacterium (SeqCode) | reverse complement strand
ACCCGGGTGCGCATCCTGGATACCGGGGGCCTTCAAGAACGAAACCGCGGGCAGATTGCCGGCCTTGAGCGCGGCGAAGAAGTCCAGGGTGTCATACTGATGGTTAGCCTGATCGGTTTGGCCGATCGGAGCCGTCGGCCGGAGATGCTGCGGATTGGCGGTCGAAGCGTAATACTGAAACGGCTCGTGATGAGGAATGTAATCGGCCTTGGTCGCTCCCGTGAACGGCGAAACGGTGCTGCGCTGGCAGCCGGTGGTGTCGTTGGGGTTGACAATCGAAAGATTGAAGCCGCCCTCGAACCATCCCCAGGTGATGCCGGCCGCGTTAAGCAGATCGCCAATATTTGTCCCGCTCATCGATAGGTTGCTGGATGGACTCGAGCAGAGATCGCCGGAAGGGTCGATATCACTGATTAGCGTTAGTCCCCCATTGCCGTCGCTGATTACACTGCCATCCTCGCCAACGCCGCCGGGTGCAACCCCGTTGAGCTGGCCGGAGACAAGGTTCAGCGCGCCATCGGTCGAGGGGCCAAAGTCGGTGCCATAGGCGTTATCGTTTAGGGCGCAATGCTGCGCGTAGTTCCATAATGCAGTCACAGTGTTGCCATCGTAGTAGCCCATCACAAGGCCGGTTGTATCAACCGTAGAGGGCGGCGTGCCTGGTGGCGGACCAGCGGAACCCGTGGATTCTGGAAAAGCGTCCATCAGGCCATGATCGAAGGCTAGCTGTTCGGCCGTGTAGTCGTGGTCCTGGTCCGCCGTGAGAGCCTGAGAGCGATCCAGGCGGAACGGATTTGCCGCACCAGCTCCGTTTGCGGTGTTCAGAAAATTAGGATTGGCAGTCAGCAGAGCGCCGTTGAGACCGTTAACGTTGGGCGTCCACGGGGACGGGGTGAATGAAGGTTCGCCGGGCGGATTGGCAGCGTTTGGATAGACGCCGTAGTAGTGATCGAAGGAGATATTCTCCCCAAAGATCACCACTAGATGCTTGATCGGCGTGGTCGTCGAAAATGAGTTCGGGTCACTAGGGCCGTAGCCGCTGGCTCCAGCTATTCCCGCCTGCATGACGACCATTCCCAAGGCCGTTGAGGCTGCAACCCCCTGACATAGCAGGAGCTTAAGTCCCTTGCGCATAGTTCCTCCCACAGTGAGCGAGCGAAAGTTATTAAATCGCGCCAACGCGACTGAAGGCGCAGAATGAGACGGTAGGCGATACGAGTTGCGGCAGCCTCAACGAAAAGTTAAGGCCTGATTACAAAATAATCAGGATAGCCAGTCTGAATTTAGCATAGAATCATCTTGGGCAATCGTGTCAGGCTTTAAGCAAACGGCACCGCTGTCAAGCTTAATTAGGCGAAGCATAGCGGCATGTGCGGTTCGATATAGGATCCGTCCATATCTCGCCATTTTAAGCGCCGGTAACAATCCTATGATGCGGTGATAACCGACTGGCGCTTCGGGCAATTTGCTAATTGCGCCGCTTTAGTCCATTTTGTTCCGACTTTCGGTACGGATGGGATTGGCAATGAGGCGAGCGGGTTCAAGTCTAGCGAGTGCGGCTAACAGCGCACCAGCAACTGGTGTTCAGCGGCAGGCGAGGCTGGCTACCCTGAGTGATGGGCAGTCAGTGACATTGCGGCTTATGGGACCGGACGATCGCGAAAAGATGCTCGTATTTGCGCGGTCGTTGCCGCCGGACGACCTGCTGTTTCTGCGTAGCGATATCACACAGTCCTCTAACGTCGATGACTGGATACGGAACATCCAGGAAGGCGCGACTGTGACGGTGTTAGCAGAAATTAGCGATAGTCTGGTTGGCTATGCGAGCGTGCATGCGAATCAGGCGCTATGGACACGGACACTCGGCGAGATTCGGATGCAGGTCGGGCAGCCCTTCCGCGGGCGGGGACTTGGACGACTGCTGGGAGCGGAGATTCTCCGCGCAGGTCAGGAGCGGGGTTTGCGCAAGATGGCAGCGATGATGACGCCGGACCAGGCGGGGGCGCGGGCTGCATTCGAGAAGCTGGGTTTTCAGATCGAAGCACTGTTGCAGAGTTGGGTGGTGGATCGAAATGGGCGGCCTCGCGACCTGATCATAATGAGCCAGACGCTTGACACTGGGATAAAGAATGCCGCCGCTTGATTGACAGTAGGCGAAATTAAGACGAAGTCCTTGCGGATTGGACGAGCAACGCTAAGCAGAATTAAGCTTATAATTCGGCACGGTTTGTGGTTACATTAAAGATAGGTAACGCAACCGTGAAAAATAACCTATCGTTCATCAATTTACTACAAGAGTTTCGTGCGATGGGCGAATTTGCTGGATTCGCGAACCAAGCTTGGAGTTGGGGTTTGGGGGAGCGAGCCGACCATCCCAAGCCGATTCTGCTGATCCCTGGATTTCTGGCGGGTGACTCGACCCTCTATCCGTTCGCGAATTGGCTCCGATCGCGAGGCCATCGTGTATTTTTTTCGGGAATCATAGCTAACGCTGACTGTCCGCGACGAGCCGTAGACCGGCTTGGGCGAATCTTGAGCGAACAATACGAGAAGGCAGGCAGCAAACTGGTAATCATCGGCCATAGCCTCGGCGGGATTTACGCCCGAGAACTGGCGCGGCGATTCCCGGATAAAGTCGAGCAGATAATCCTGTTGGGTGCTCCGATTCATCAGCCTCTCGAACATGCCAATCCGTACGTGGTGATGGTCGCTCGGCTGACGCGGCGCTTACGTCATCATAGCACCTGCGATCTCAGCACGATCTGCGGTATCAATGGCGACGCTCCACCGCCCGGTATTCGGGAGACCCTAATCTATTCGAAAAACGATGGTATCGTCGATTGGCGGAGCTGCATCGAGCAGGGGCCAAACGTCGAGGCTATTGAGGTGAGTAGCACCCATGTCGGCTTGCCATACAATCTCGAAACGCTAGGCGTGGTAAAGGAACGGATCGAGGGACGGAAGACTGCTCGAAGAGGAGTGGTACGGCAACTTCCATTCTCCCGGACGGCTCAAGCCATTGGCTGACCATAGTCAGTTTGCCTGAGATCTAAGGCTTGGGCTATCACGGATAGCCCAAGCCCGGCATCAGAACGCTCACATATCGTCAGAGTTAAGTCACTTCAATTCTGGAGGCATTATGCTCTCATCCTCGGAGCGCACACCTTTACCCTCGAGGGCTATGCCGCCATGAAGCCGCCGTCAACTGGCATTGGCAGGCCGGTGACGTAGGAGGCGCGGTCAGAGCATAGCCATGCGACCGCTTCGCCGATCTCTTCCGGCTCGCCCAAGCGCTTGATTGGGGCGGCGCCGGCGAAACGTTTTTCGGTTTCGGGGCGTTCGTGGGTAATCCGGCCCATCATCGGAGTACGGATTGGCCCGGGGCAGACTGCGTTGATGCGGATGCCGTTGCGGCCGTATTCGAGCGCCGCTGCGCGGGTGAGGCCAGCCACTCCATGTTTGGCAGCGACGTAGGCAGGCATCCCTTTGACGCCTGCGAGCCCGGCGCCCGACGAGGTATTAACAATAGCCCCGGACCCCTGCTTAAGCATCTGCTCGAGTTCGGCCTTCATGCAAAGGAAGACGCCAGTCAGGTTGATCGCGATGACGCGGTCCCAATTTTCGCGAGCGCAGCGGTCCGTATTAGCGAAATCGCCCTCGATACCTGCGTTGTTGAAGGCACAATCGAGGCGGCCATAAGTGCCGACGGCCTTCGCGACGGCAGCCCTAACGTCATCATCCTTGGAAACGTCGGTGCGAATGAAGACTGCTTCGGCGCCGAGGTCCTGCACCAGCTTGAGGGTATCTTTGCCGCCGGCTTCGACGACGTCCGCGAGCACGAGGCGTGCCCCTTCCCTAGCGAAAATTCGTGAGGTGGCGCGTCCGATTCCGGACCCGGCGCCGGTGATCAGCGCGACTTTGCCATCCAATATTCCAGCCATGTTTAGCTCCTTAGTGCATGGGTGCGCGCCCGCGATGAGGCGGATCGCGATCAATGCGGGTTGAATTCACCATTACATAGGCAAGGTCTGGGGCCGCCGACAAGAGGCTGGGCTGATTGGAAAGGGTTGAGCCGATGGCTGGCAGAGCTGCAAGGGATGTTTCACGTGAAACATCCTCTGCAATCCACAAGTTTGAAGGTCGATTGGAAAGAAAGCGAAGGCTTTCACCCTTGATGCCCTCAAAGCGGATTCACCGATCGTGACAGCTCTTGAAGCTTTGGCGCAGCAGTTCAATTGCGGCGCAAGGGAAGAGTAAACTGGCCGCTGGGTGCCGATTCTTTGGGATGCTCAACTTCGAGCCCGGCCCTGAGTTTCGGAAAGCGCAGCCTTCCTGCGTCAAGATAGCGAGACTCTAGTTCGAACGCGAGCCATCGCCTTCTGAGGTGATCGCTCACTGCTCCGGTCGTGTTTGAACCCGCAAAAATGTCTACGACCAGATCACCTTCATCTGTCAGAAAGTTGATAAAAAATTCCGGAAGCTGCGGCGGAAAACGAGCCGGATGCGGCTTGAGCCCGGCCTGTTCGCAAAGCTTTAGGTACGTGCCGTTCGAATCATTGTTGCCCTGGACAATTAGGTTCGAACAGATTGCCCCTCCCTGATCACGCCCCCACTTTTGCGTGATATTGTGCCCTGAAGGCCGCTCCTTTGCTCGGTAGCCTTTCTGAATAAGCCTTTCCATGTCCTTGCTGTACGGAACTAGAATTCGTCGATTGTCGGCCTTGGGGTTAGGCGTTTTCGAAAGCCACCAAAGGCAATTGACGGAATCCTTGATGCGAATGCGTCGAACGGTAACCCATTCAGCAGGCGCGGGCATTTTGCCAGGGTTATGCCAGTAAAGCTCCTGCGCCAAAAAGAACCCGAGGTTTTCCACCAGCGAAATCAAAAGTTTGAAGTGATAAAGTGACCTTGTTGGCCGGCCTGGTTCATACGCTCCGCCAAGATCGATGACAAAGCTTCCATCCTCCGCGAGCACTCTCTTCACTTCTCGCGCGAATTCAAGAAACCAAGGTATGTAATCGGGCTGGTCCTTGTTCCCGTATTCCTTTTTGAAATGGAGTGCAAAAGGCGGCGATGTAACCACCAAGTTTACGCTCGTATCAGGAAGTTCGCGAAGGAGAAGACGTGAGTCGCCAACATATGCCGCCCCGAGAGCAGTCGCATAGAGCGGCTTTTCCGCCAAAAATGGGATGCCAGTACTGTGAGTCTGTTTGTTCATGCATAACAGACTATGAGTATTATCATGGTGGTGCCTTTTGTCAATTCGTTACGTCTTGGATGGCCAAGAGAAGATCGTCAAA
>DATJUF010000379.1:0-8289 GCA_035502655.1 Binataceae bacterium (SeqCode) | reverse complement strand
CGATCAGGACTTGAAAGACGCTGCCATTGCGGCATTCCTGCTGGCGGAGGGACTGATTGGCGATAACGGCGGAATCGATTCCCGCCGCGACGGCGCAGCCGGACAGGAAAAGGCCTTATCGCGTTCGCCATGGAGTGAACTGGCAGGACTCGCGATCGGAGGCAAGCGATGAAGCTCAAGCGGCCCAGCGACGCTCGCGAGTTCGAGATTGCGATTATCGGCCGCGCTCACGGAGTACTGCGAATTAAAATCGACGATGAGGAATTCGAGACAGTAATTGAGCCAGCGGCCGGCGGTGTCTCAATAGTAACAATTGGCGAACGCCGCCTGCGTGTCCGCGCGTCGCGCTCGCGCAACTCCCTGATGGTTGCCGTAGGACCGTCTAGCTTCACCTTCGCCGAGGCTGAGGCGCGCATGTCAGGCGCACGCCGCGGGTCTGCCACGCCGGAAGTGGCGGCGCCGATGCCGGGCAAAGTGCTCAAAATTCTCGTCAGCGAGGGGCAGGCGGTCGCAGCAGGAGATCCGCTAATTGTCCTCGAAGCGATGAAGATGGAGACGACGCTCTTTGCCGAGGGGGCCGCGGTTATCCAAAAGATACACGCCGAGGCTAACCAGATGGTCGATCACGGCACTGTTTTGATCGAACTCAGCCCGGCGGCAGGTTCATCAGCGAGCGAATCGCAGGCTCCAGGCGCGTAAGCCAATCTTCAAACTCAGTATCGCGATCCACCACGATCTCAAGCTTGCCGCCCTTGCCGATCTTGAGGCGTCCCGGTGATTCGGTTCTAAGCGGAATCACCAGGGCTTCGCGTGAGATGCCAAGCGCGTCGGTAATCGCGAGGATGCGCTCGATTTCTTTCAGGGTCAGCGCCTTGAGCATCGGGTGTACGTCCTATCGAAAAATTCTGATACTGGTTCAGTTTGAGTTTTCTGCGCGGGTCCGCCGCTGGCTATTTACATAAGATGCGGGCGGCTTAAGCTCAATAGCAGATAGGGCGAACTTGAGAGCCCGTGCGGCCGAGAGTCTGCGAACCGGCCGCTCTAAAGGAAGGAGCGCGGGGTGCGCCCGCGAACGCAACTGTGTACGGTACGATCAAAAAAATAATGAAGGACAAAGGATTCGGCTTCATCATTCCGGACGATGGCAGCGAGGAAATCTTTTTTCATCGCTCGCGGCTTGCGCCGAAGATTTATTTCGAGGATCTGCGCGACGGCACCGAAGTCCAATTCGAGGTCCGTCCCGGCGAGAAAGGACGCCAAGCCTTTAATCTCAAGCCCCGCTGAACTCAGAGGCACCGTTAGGAAAACCGGCGTGCGCGATCATGCGGCGCGGTGAAATCAATCAGCGGCCCGCGTGCGATAATGCGTGACGGGTTAATTCCCGGATGGCTGGTATAATAGTGCCGCTTAATCTGCGTAAGGTTCACTGTTTCCGCCACTCCGGGCACCTGGTAAAGCTCGCGAGTGTAATTCCAAAGGTTCGCGTAGGAGCTAATCAAGTGCAGGTTGCACTTGAAATGGACGTAGTAGACCGAGTCGAACCGCACCAGGGTCGTGAACAGCCGCCAATCCGCCTCGGTGATGTGATCACCCGCCAGATAGCGCCGCCTGCCTAATAAATCCTCGACCTCATCAAGCGTGCGGAACAGCGCGTCGAAAGCCCCGTCATAGGCCTCCTGCGTAGCCGCAAAGCCGCATTTGTAAACTCCATTGTTGATGTTCTCGTAGACGATTGGGTTGAGACGATCGATCTCGGCACGCAGATCTTCGGGGTAGAAATCATGCGAATGATCAGCCCATTCGTCGAAAGCACTGTTGAGCATCCGGATAATCTCGGACGATTCATTGTTGACGATGGTCCGCCGCTGCTTGTCCCACAACACTGGAACCGTCGCTCGTCCGCTGAAATCCGGCAGCGCCCTTGCGTAGATCTCGTAGAGGTAGTGCGCACCGTTGATTGCGTCGGTAGTAGAACCCGGCGAGAGCGAACCGTCCTCTGCGCTAAAGGTCCATCCGCGCGGCCCCATGTACGGATCAACCACCGATACATCAATCACCTTTTCGAGCCGTTTCAGCTTGCAGAAGATCAGCGTGCGATGGGCCCACGGACACGCGAGCGAGACGTAGAGATGATAGCGGCCGGGGGCTGCCTTGAAGCCAGCCTCACCGGAGGGACCGGCTTCGCCGCTGGGTGTCACCCAATTGCGAAAGCTGCTTTGCGGCCGCTTGAAATGACCATCCGCAGTCGGAAAGCGGCGGTCATCTTCATGCCATTCGCCGGCGACCATTATTCCCATCGTGATTCGCTCCTGCTCGCCAAAATGGCTTATAATGGAATCTCGATTATGAAAGTGTGACACCGATGAGCGTGCATGAACAACATCGCGGCCATGGCGCGCATCTCCATCTCAAGTTTGGGGTACTGACAGCCAGTGACTCCCGCACCGCGGCGACCGATACCAGTGGAGATTTGATCCGGAAAGCGCTTGCGGAGGCAGGGCATGAGGTGGCCTTCAGCGCAATCCTGCGTGACGATCTGGAAGAACTTCGGGCCGCGGTGCGCGAGCATTTGCCGCGACTCGACGGCATCATTATCACGGGTGGCACGGGTATCGGCCCGCGCGACGTGACTATCGAAGCGATTCGGCCACTGATCGATAAGGAACTCGAGGGCTTTGGCGAACTGTTCAGGATGCTTTCCTTTCAAGAGATCGGATCGGCGGCGATTATGAGCCGTGCGCTCGCCGGAATCGTAAATCGGCGCTTGGTTGTCGCGCTGCCAGGATCACCGGCAGCTTGCCGCTTGGCGTTGGAACGGTTGTTGATTCCCGAACTCGGCCATATCGGCAGCTTGCTCAAGGGTTGAAGAATTTGCGTAGCAAGGCACGGCGTGGATGAACCGGCTCAGGATCAAATTATTCGCAACTTTACGTGAGCGCGCGCAAACCGCCGAACTCTCGCGTGAATTTCCCGAAGGCGTGTCGGTCAGCGAAATCTGGCAGGACTTGCTGCGCGAATTTCCGGCGCTCGGCGGACACACAAGTGGCGTCGGCTTCGCCGTCAACCACGAATACGTCGAGGCTGATTTTCGCCCGCTTGACCGCGACGAGGTGGCATTCATCCCACCGGTAAGTGGCGGCGCTGATGCGCCTTGGGTCGGCCCTATCTCGATCGGCTTCGCGCCAGTCGACGTGCCCGCCCTCGATACGGCGGTGGCCGACCCTGCGGCGGGTGCAACTGTCACTTTCGTTGGCACTACGCGCTGTGACAATGCCGGGCGCAAAGTGCTGCGGCTTGAATATGAGGCCTACGAGCCGATGGCGCTGAGCGAGATGCGCAAGCTGGCTCAAGAGGCGGGCCGGCGCTACGGGATAGTGCGAATCGCCATCCAGCATCGTATTGGGGTCGTGGAGATCGGAGAAATCTCCGTCGGGATCGCGGTCTCAGCGGCCCATCGCGGAGAGGCCTTTGAGGCCTGCCATTTTGCGATCGACCGCCTCAAGGAAGTGGTCCCAATCTGGAAAAAAGAACATTTCGAAGGTGGCGAAGTCTGGGTTGGATGCCAGACGTCACATCCGGCAGATGTCAGCCACTCGCATTGATTTCTCCTGCAACTAACGGCTTAGTGAATGGCGCCCTAATCATTGACCGAGCGGACAGGTTCAAGTAATTGGCAATACTAATGCTTCCTGACGAAACCATGGTTGAAAAGATTATCCTGGCCGAACCTCGCGGCTTTTGCGCTGGGGTCGACCGTGCGGTCGAGGGCGTGCGCAGCGCGCTCGAGGAATACGGCCGCCCGCTCTATGTTCGTCATCAGATAGTTCACAATCGTTTCGTGCTCGAGGCACTGGAAAGGGAAGGTGCGGTCTTTGTCGAGGCGCTCGACGACGTACCAGAAGGCCAGCGCGTTATCTTCAGCGCCCACGGTGTCGCCCCCAGCGAGTGGGATCACGCGGCGGCACGCGGCCTTCGCGTTATCGACGCGACCTGCCCGCTCGTCACCAAGGTTCATTCGGAGGTTCAGCGGTACGCCGCGGAAGGCCGCACCGTAATCCTCGTCGGCCACGCAGGCCATGAGGAAGTCAAAGGTACGCTGGGAGTCGCCCCCGGCCAGGTATTGCTGGTCGGTACAGTAGAGGAAGCACGCGCGATCGAGGTTCCTGACCCCTCACGCGTCGCCGCCGTGACCCAAACCACGCTGAGCGTTGATGACACCCGAGAGATCATGGATACGCTTAAGGCGCGCTTTCCATTAATCGCGACACCCAAAACGGATGATATCTGCTATGCGACGCAAAACCGACAGAACGCGGTCAAAGAATTGGTCGAAGCCAGCGATGTGATTCTCGTCGTGGGATCCAAGCAAAGCTCGAACGCCAATCGGATGGTCGAAGTTGCGCGGATGCGCGGTGGCCGCGCGTTTCTGATTGACTCTATTGCCGACGTCGAACCGGCGATGCTCGAAGGCGTGCGTGCTCTTGGCCTGACTGCCAGCGCCTCGTCACCCGAGTGGCTGGTCGAGGAGATCATCGGGGCCTTCGCGGCCCGCGGCGCGAGCGTTGAGCTGTTGAAAATAAAAGAGGAGCGGATTCATTTTCCGCTCCCCCGGCCTGCCGAGGCGTAGGTCCACTATCTTGTCCCGGCGGCCTGCCTCAAATTCTTCAGGCGTTCAGTTCAAAGTTTCTGTTTTGAAGGCACCTCAGAGTTCACAGCGGCGTCCTCGCGAGCCGCACAGATTCGCGAGCGAACCTCTAGCCTCAGGCTTGCTTGCTCATTCCGCTAATGCGTGCACGGCTTCAGAGGTTCCGCCTGCCTCAGATCAATTAATCGATCGTGCCGTATACGCCTCTTCAATCGCCTGGGCCAGCTTAAAATCCCGCTCCGTTACACCACCAGAGTCGTGGCTGGTGCAAACGAACGTAATCCGCGTGTAATTGATGCTGATATCGGGATGATGGTCCATGGCCTCGGCCGTGCCTGCTACGCTGTTGATGAAGTGAATCCCCTCCATGAATTCCTTGAACCGGAACAGCTTATGTATCGCATTATCCTTATATTCCCATCCAGGTAGCGACCTGAGTCGTTGTTCGATTTCTTTTGCTTCCAGCTTGGCCATCATCGACCCTCCAGTTTTGGCTTGTTGCCGATACGCTTATATTAGACCACATTAACCGAGCCGTCAGCGCATTAAGCGCGGAGCCTGTACCTGCGATGGAAAGAAGAAATATCGTCAAAATGAGCATGCCCGAGATAGTCAACTGGCTGCAAAATAACCAGAATCTCTCATTGGCGAGCCTTGACCGCGACGGCTATCCGCATCTGGTCGCGATGACCTTCGCGATGGATAACGGGGATATTGTCATGACCAGCTACGGTAAAGCGCAGAAGGTGCTAAATCTCAAGCGCAATCCGCGCGCCGGTGTGATGGTCGAAAGCGGACGAGCCTACAATCAATTGAAAGGCGTGATGGTGCGAGGGCGCGCAGAAATAATCGAAGGGGCCGAAGCCGTTCTGAATGTAATGCGTTTGATCGGCGAGAAGGCCGCGCGCATCAGCGGATCACCGCAGGCGGCGCAAGTCATGCCTAGCGCAACTGCGCGGCGGCAGGCCGAAAAACGGGTAGTGATTCGGATCCATCCAGAGAAATATGCGAGCTGGGACCATTCCAAACTGCCGGCCGGAACTTATTGAGCGCCGCCGGAACTAAGCACCCGCATACCCAAAATCAAAAATTTCGACTATAAGTTCAAGCCGACTACAAAAGAGGCATTGGGATGGCTAACAAATACGTGACGGAGGAAGCCCGCAAGCAGATTGGCAAGACCGGCGAGTCGCGTACGTATGAGGTGGAGCGGGGAGCAATCCGCCGTTTTGCAGAGGCAATTGGCGACGACAATCCCCTCTTCAATAGCGAACGCGAGGCCCGCGGGACCCGCTTCGGCGGCATAATTGCGCCACCGACCTTTTACCGCTCGCTAATGGCGCCGATTCCCGAGGTAAGTCTCGGGATGGAATCGTCAGGCGGCCTTGATGGCGGCTCGGATTGGGAATACTTCCGTCCTGTTCGTCCCGGTGATCGCATCACTGTGCAAACCAAAATCGCAGACCTGAGGGAAAGCGACGGACGCCTCGGTCCGATGGTCTTCATCACCACCGAAACCAGTTACACGAATCAGTTCGGCGAACTTTGCGCCCTTCAGCGATCAACTGGAATTCGCTACTAGCCTGAAGGCTGAGGCCAGCGCACACTTCTCAGGGGAGCCATACGATGCCGTCCAAGCAAATCTATTTTGAAGACGTGGAACCCGGGCAGGAGATTCCGCCCTTGGAGAAGAATCCGACCACTCAGCAATTGGTCAAATATGCGGGGGCGTCTGGCGACTTCTACCAAATCCATTACGACAAGGATTTCGCCATTAAGAACAAGCTGCCCGGTGTGATTCTGCATGGCGCCTTGAAAAATGCTTTCCTTGGCCAACTGATGACCGGCTTCGCGGGCGAACTCGGCTGGCTGCGCAAGCTTTCGGTCCAGTACCGCGGGATGGATCAGCCGGGCGCAAAAGTCGTCTGTAAGGGCAAGGTGGTCAAGAAGTACGTCAGTAATGGCGAGCATCTGGTGGATTGTGAAATCTGGCTCGAAAATGCCAAAGGCGAAAAAACCACTCCTGGCAGCGCTACGGTGATGCTACCGGCGCGCGCAGCCTGAATCCTGGGGCGATGCCGGCTTCACAATACCCACCGCATTCGGTTGACGCCAAGGATGTTGCCGCTGGACGCGTCGAGCCGCACTACCTAAAGATTCTGACGCGGCTGCTGGCGGCCCATGCGCTGGCGGAGAAATTCACGGCAATCGGGTATCAGCGGGCGCTTGAGACCATCGCCGACCCGCGGCTTCGTCCTGCGATCAGACAAAATTATGCGGAGGAACGCAAACACGCCCGCCTCGTCTATCAGCTACTCGAACCGCTTGGCCTTTCGGAGGCCGCTGCGGATCGCTCGCTGATCGCCGCGCTCAAAGGGCCATCGTTTGCTGCACCGCGCTACTTCGCCGAGCATGCCGAGGGCGCACTCGAACTCGTGATGGGTTCCGTCAGCCTCGACATGACCGGCTACTTGATGATCGGCGTCAATTATCGCGATTCTAGTTACGCCCCGCATGCGCGCGCCGCTGACCTGATTCTCGAAGAAGAGGCCGGCCACGAGGACTTCGCCGCCAATTGCCTGCGCGACGCGGTTACATGGTTTGGCGCCGCTCAGGTTAATGCAGCTCTAGGTGAATGGCTTCCGCGTGCGGTGAATTTCTTCGGTCCTCCCGGCAGCGGCTTCACTTTCGATTGTCTGAGGTTTGGTCTGAAGCAGCGCGACAATGGCGAACTTGCAGATCTCTTCCTGACCATCCTCGAACGCCGCGTTGTGCAGGCCGGTCTCGCGATGCCTGAACTCACTCGCGAGTATCCGCACACGCTCGCGTGATTATTGTCTGGCGATTTTCCTCGGATACATATCCATCGGTTGATCGAGCTGAGGGCATGATCGATTGAAATTCCACCTCGGCTTTGCAAGCGTCATACTTGGATGCAGGCGCTGAACCCGTGCCATCCAATTATGACTGTATCCAGGGCGATCCCAGCCCCTGACGATCCGCCGATTCGAATTGGCGTTTCGGCCTGCCTGATCGGCCAGGAGGTTCGTTTCGACGGCGGTCATAAGCGCAACGAATTTATCACTGAGATCTTCGGACGTTTCGTCGAGTTCGTGCCGGTATGCCCTGAGTTTGAGCTGGGCCTGGGCGTCCCACGCGAAACCTTGCGCTTGGTCAAAGGTCAAGACGGCAAGGTTTCGCTCATCGCGAACGAGAGCGGAATCGACCATACGATGGCGATGCGTGCCTTTGCCGATCGGCGCACGGCTAGCCTCGCAGGTGAGGACCTTAGCGGTTATCTGCTCAAAAAGGATTCACCGAGCTGTGGGATGGAACGCGTCAAGGTTTACGGGCTGCGGGGAACACCATCGCGTGACGGCCGTGGGCTTTACGCCGCGAGCCTGCTTAACCGTTACCCGAATCTGCCGGTCGAGGAAGAAGGGCGTCTCAACGATCCGCGCCTGCGCGAGAATTTTATCGAGCGCGTGTTTGCATATAGGCGGCTGCGGACGTTTTTCGCGAGCCGTTGGACTATCGGCAGACTGGTCGCCTTCCATACCGCGCATAAGCTCCAACTCCTTGCGCACGCTCCCATCGCCTATTCCGAACTAGGGCGCTTCGTCGCCAATGCGAAAGGCGTGGCT
>DATJUF010000378.1:0-6057 GCA_035502655.1 Binataceae bacterium (SeqCode) | reverse complement strand
ATCAAAGTCGAGGCGCCCGGCGGCGACGCACTATCTCATGCCGTGCCTCCGCGCATCCACGGAAGTTCGGTACTGTATATTTCTGCCAATCACAACAAGCGCATGATCGAGCTTGATCTTAAGCAGGAATCGGACCGCGCGATCGCGCTCGCGCTAATCGAGCGCAGCGACGTGTTCGTGAATAACATGCGGCCGGGTGCGGTTGATCGGCTGGGACTCGGTTATGCTGCCGCCGCCCGCGTCAATCCCCGTATCGTTTATATCCTCGCGTGCGCGTATGGCCGCGTCGGCCCGATGGCGCAGGAGGCCGGCATCGATCCGACCGTTCAGGCTTTCAGCGGATGGTGCAGTATCACGGGGCCTGAGCATGGCCGTGGCGAGATGTTTCGCCATCTGGCGCATATCGATCTAACCACTGCGACAGTCGTGGCGCAGGCCGCGCTGCAAGGATTGCTCGCGCGCGAGCGCACTGGCAAGGGCCAGTTGATTGAGGTCGAGATGCTGCGCGCGGCAATGGCTATTCAGACGACGCGGCTGGCGGAGTATTTCGCTTCCGGATCGCAACCGTTGCCGATGGGCAGCGCTTCATCGACTACGGTGCCGCATCAGGCGTTTCTCTGTTCGGATAGCAAGTATGTGGCAGTTGGCGTAGTCACTGAGGATCAATGGCCACGCTTCTGCCGCGCCCTGAAATTGGACTCGCTGATAGGCGATCCCCGCTTCGCTTCCAACTCCGAAAGAGTAGCTAATCGCGCTGAACTAGTGCCGATTCTCGCCGAACGTTTCCGCTCGAAGCCGGCCGCCTGGTGGATTCTGCGGTTCACTCATGAATGCGTGCCCAACGGACCTTTCCTCGATTTTCAGGAGCTTCGCTACCATCCGCAGGCGCTCGCCAGCGGCGGGATTACCGAACTAGATACGCCGCATTGGGGGCATCTTAGTATCGACGGCCTGCCCTGGCAATTCGAGCGCACACCGGCCGGACCGATTCGGGCGGGTGGACTGCCGGGCGAGCATGCGGCAGAAATTCTCGCCGAACTGGGTATTACATCTGCGGAGGCGCGTTAGCAGATGGTGGGGCAGGGCAGTCTCGCGGGCATGCGCGTAATTGATTTGACGCAAGGAATGTGCGGGCCTTTCTGTTCGATGCAACTCGGTGACGCGGGCGCCAGCGTGGTCAAAATTGAGCCGCTGGCAGGCGACAGCGCACGCAGCTATGGCCCGCCGTTTATCGGCGGCGAGAGTGCAGTGTTCCTGAGCCTCAATCGCAACAAGCGCAGTCTGGCAATTGACTATGCTAATCCAGCCGGACGCGACTTGATCAAGCGGCTCGCACTCAGTGCTGACGTTCTAGTCGAGGACCTGGGCCCCGGCATGGCATCGAAACTAGGTTTCGCTTACGAGGATATAAAACAGGACAATCCTCGCCTGGTCTACGCGTCGATTAGTGCTTTCGGCGAGGATGGTCCACTGAAAGATCTACCCGGCGCTGAATTAGTAATTCAGGCGATGGCTGAATATGCCGCGTCACTCGGTAGAATCGGCGATCCGCCAGTACGTTTGGGCGCCGACGTAGCAAGTCTTAATACTGGTATCTTTGCTGCGCAGGCGGTTTTCGGAGCCCTGTTTCATCGTGAGCGCAACGGCGCGGGGCAGCGCGTTACGGTTAATCAGTTTGGCGCGCTGCTTCATCTGCGCGGGATCATGTGGCACGCGATGAGTAATCCCGATGATTGGTTCGGCTTTCATCTCGACCATTACACCAATCCTCCAGAATATGGCTATCAGGCCAAGGACGGCCCACTGTATTTCATCCTGCGCCGCGGCACTTCTGAAGATTGGGACCGGCTGCTGATTGAACTCGGGATGGAACACGTGCTGGACGACCCGCGTTTCGATGATTTCGGCCGGCAAGCCACGAGTATCGGACGCTACGCGCCGGAGGTTAAGCCGATTTGGGAGGAGGCGTTCAAGAACAAGACGCGCGCCGAAATCATCGCGTTGATTCATAGCATCGGCGGTGACGCGGTTCCGATCCTCGACTATCCTTCGTTAGTGGCGCATCCGCAGGCCGCGGCAATCGGCGCGCTCGCAACGATTGATCATCCTACCGCCGGGACGTTCCAGACCGTCGCGCCGTTTATCCGATTCGCGGAAACACCGCTCGCGATTACGCTGCCGCCGCCGCTGCTGGGACAGCACAGCCGGGAAATCCTCGCTGAGGCCGGTCTTAAGGAAGCTGCAATTGAACGATTAATTACCGACGGAATCGCCGTGCAGGCTCCGCCGGCCGGCGATAAATGATTCGCTCTCGCGAGCGCCAGTTTTTTCCAGATGGCTCAAGGCGCTAAAGTTGATCGAGCAAGCATCTGCCGGAGGATTCCTATGGCCGATCCGCATGACTGGGTAAGAGCGAAGAGCGTCCAGAAGCTCAAGGAGTTGCAACCCGAACTCTTCGAAAAGTTTGTCGAATTCGAACAAGCGGTCTATCGGCCCGGCAGCCTCTCGACCAAGATCAAGGAACTTATTGCCGTTGGTGTAACGCACGTTACCCAATGCGATGCATGTATCGCGCTGCATACGCGCAACGCCAAACTGGCTGGTGCGACCGACGAAGAAATCGCAGAGGCAGTATTCGTCGCGATCGAGCTGCGTGCGGGGGCTGCGATCGGCCATTTCAAATCGGCGGCGCACGCGCTCGATACGCATCGCGAATAGGTATTCAGACTGGATTGGCCGCCGCAAACCCGATCAGCGTGGCGCGCCTCAGGACTCCTTTTGGGATATGTGGAGGCCAAAACGCCTTAATGTGTTTAACGTACGTTGCCGCACCCGCTAACCCATCAGCCACGTACCGCGCGCGTCTCCGCTTGAAATAGTACAAGACCGCATGATTCCGCTAGCTGCTCGTTCTATTTTTGTGCTTTACTGATGGGCTCTTGTCCAGCGATCGCCGAAAACGCGCGGGGAGAATCGGCCGCCGCAGACGATCTGAGTCATTTTTGAGGAGTGTGATGATTAGTGGCAAACGAATGGAGTGAGAAAACGATTCGCGCGGGCGGCAACGATATCACGCTGGTGACGGCTGGTTCAGGCCGCCCACTGCTGATTCTCCACGACGAACTGGGCTATGCCGGATGGCTCGAATGGCAGCGGTTGCTCGCCAAAGAGCGCACCCTCCTGATCCCGCTCGCCCCTGGTTTCGGCCGTTCCCCGCGGATTGACTGGGTTGACGGCGTGCGCGACCTCGGCGCAGTCTACGCCCGAATCCTGCGTGAAGAGCGCCTCAGCGATATCGACGTTATCGGGTTTTCTTTCGGCGGATGGCTGGCGGCGGAGATGATCGCAAGCAATCCGGGTCAGTTTCGCCGCAGCGTGCTAGTCGCGCCCGGCGGCATCAGGGCGTCCGAAGGCGAGATCATGGACATCTTCCAGGTACCCGCGCAGAAGTATATCGACGCCAGTGTCGCAAACGCCTCCGCGACGCCCGAGTTCGGAAAACTTTACGGCGAGCCGACACCTGAACGCTACGAAGCCCTGGAAGACGCACGCGCCGAATTCGCGCGGCTGGCGTGGCAGCCGTACTTCCACAATCCGAGCCTGCCCCATTTGCTCGAAGGCATCGGAGACCAGAAAGTCCTGCTGCTGTGGGGGCGCCAGGATCGCGTAATCCCGCGTGCAGTCGTGGAGGCATATCATAAGTCGTTCGCTGGTTCCAAGTTGGTGGAATTCGATGACTGCGGCCATCGGCCTGAAATCGAAAAAACCGAACAATTCGTTAATGTAGTCAAACAATTTCTGGCCGCCTGAGTGGCATTAGGAGTCATCGCCATGCACATGATGTGGTTTACCGAGCGCGCTTATCACTATGATCCCGAGGTCGAGCCGGAGAAGTACCGCGAACTTGAAAATCAAATACTGAAGCTGCGCAGCTTCTACGGCACACCCAATCGTTTCTTCGATCCGCAGCACGGTGCGAAAGTCCTTAATCAATACCTCGACGAGAAAGTTTACACCGATCAGGAATTGCTTAATTTCGACGGTGTGATGCTCAACGAGCATCACGGTACGCCCTTCTGCCTTGGCTCGGTGATGGACGTGGAGGCCGCGGTGCTGGCGGCCAAGACCAAGCGTGTGCGAATCGTGCTGCTCGGGAATCCAGTTGCGACGGTCGCGAATCCGCTGCGGCTGTCCGAAGAGCTCGCGATGATTGATTTGATTTCGGGCGGGCGCCTGGTCTCTGGATGGGTCCGTGGAGCCGGCAGTGAGCAGTTCGCGAATAACACTAATCCGGCGCTTAATCGCGAACTGTTCGAGGAAGGCGTTGAGTTTATCGTCAAGGCCTGGACCACGCCGGGACCGTTCCGTTACGAAGGCAAGCGTTTCCACTTCCGGCAGGTGAATCCATGGGTATTGCCGCTGCAGAAGCCCCATCCTCCCTTCTGGATACCCGGCTTGATCAGCCCCGACACGGCGGATTGGTGCGCTCGTAACCGTTATCCATACGTCGCGCTCGCGACCAAGCTCGAACCCACGATGGAGCTGTGGGACATCTATGGCAAAGCGGCGGCGCGCGCGGGTTATCAGGCCGGGCCGGAGAATTTCGGCTATCTGCAGCCAGTCATGGTCAACGACAATCAGGAGCGCGCTGAGGAATTGGGCAAGCGCATCCTGTTCGGCGGCTCGTTCGCACATTTCGCCCGTCCCGAATGGATGTTCCCTCCGGGCTATAATTCCAAGGAAGCGACGCGCCGCCTCGCGCGTCTCGACGCAGGTGGCAATGTCGCAGGCCGTCCGGCGCACGGCACTGGTGGCGACGAGACCGAGGAACAGATAGAGGCAGTCAAACGCGAGGTTTACGCGACCTATCCGCGGATGCTGGAAGATATGCAGATGATCGCCGGTACGCCGTCGAGCGTGATTCCGAAGCTCAAGAAGATTCTCGACGTGCTGCGTCCCGGAATTTTCTCGTTTTGGCTCGACGGGCCGGTATCGCATAAGGACCGCGTGCGCTGCCTGACACTGCTGAATAATGAAGTTATTCCGGCGCTGCGCGAGTATGGCCATAAGCTCGAACTGGTCAGTCCTTTCCAGGTTGCGCCCGGTTCGCGCCCGCTGGCGCGTGAATCGAGTTATCAGCCGGTGGGGAATGCGGAGGCACTGGCGAGCGCCTGAGGAGTATCGGCGGAGCGGGCCGGGTCCGTATTAACGGACAGCACGCTCCGCCCTGAACCAGGGCAAGAGGCGTGAGTAGCGTGAGGGAACCTCACGCCCCCTTGCCCATTATATGTGTGCGAGCAGGGCGACTTGCGGCGTCCCGCCGCGAGTCGCCCTGCTCCTGATCGTGTCGGCGGCGAGTTTTGAACTTTCCAGGCAAGACCTCAGGTAAGTTATCGCCACTTTGACGCGACGCCTGCTGGGGGGAAGCGCAGACAGCCGAGTGGATTCTACAGATTGGTCTTGTAATCCTGCTCGACGAACTTATCGATTTGCTGCGCAGTGTCGTTGCCAGCGCCCATCTTCGCCGCCAGGTAATCGCCCCACGAAATCCTGGCTTGCGCCGGCCAGCTCTCCGGATGCCACAACTGGGATCTGATGAAGGCCTTGCCACAGTGGAAGAAACATTCGCGTACGGTCAGCCGGATTGCGAGATGAGCGGGCGCACCGCGCGCGGTCAAACGCTCGAGTACTGCGGGTTCGACTGTGAGTTCCGCGGTTCCATTCACGCGTAACGTTTCGTCTGTGCCGGGCACCATGAAGAGCGCGCCGACGCGCGGATTGGCCAGGATATTCTGAAGGGTGAAGACCAGCTTGTTGCCCTTGCGGTCCGGAATCAGTATCGAGGTTGGGTTTTCGATTATGACGAAGCCAGGCCCGTCGCCCTTGGGCGAGGCGTCCTGATTGCCGGCCGAATCTGCGGTCGCGAGCACGAGGAATGGCGAGCGGCGGATGAAGCTGATCGCCTGCTGGTCCAGCGCAGGCAATAGTTTGTGGTGGACCAGCGGGCTCGGCTCCCCGATAATCGAGCGAAGCTGCGCGACCGTAGTGACCAGATAA
>DATJUF010000377.1:0-6175 GCA_035502655.1 Binataceae bacterium (SeqCode) | reverse complement strand
CCGCGTGAAAGGCTCATCATGATTGCGGACGCCATCACGAATGCCGCTACGGCACATATTAGCTGAATGTCAGACGATCGCTTGTGGCGAAATCCAGGCAGGATTGGAAACAGCGCTCCAGCGGCTGCCAGCGGCAGTATCATCGCCAGATAGTTAGCAAAATGGTCGGGGTTGACAAACGGGCCACTCGCTCGCGGGTTATTCATCAAGGGCCCGGGCCAGTCGTTTGGTACAAAGAACCAGAGGATTTTGCCGTTCCACCATCCATGCTCGGCAATCCCCAGCATCGCGACCAGCGTGCCTGACGCCAGCACGGCAATGATCAAAGTGCGGAAGAAGCGCTTTTGCGCATCCATTCCGGCTCCCGCAAGGCCGAAGGGATAGAGCAGCACCAGGAAGAACAATGCCGTACACGCGGCGATCTCGATCAAAGCTGACCAAGCCGCGAGCGGTGCAATCGCGAGCGGCCGCCAATACATCCGGCCGAACATCCCCGGCGCGGCCGGCTGTGTCTCCTTGAGAGTCTTCGGCGGTATGCGTTTGGCGACTGCATCGGGCGCTGCCGCCTGCGCACGCGCTGTTCGCGACAGCCCTACGGGCGGCAGCACCACCTGAATTTGCGGCTGCGGATGCTCCTTCAAACTCGCCTGCCAAGCCGCAATCAACGCTCGATAAGGCGAAACGACGGGCCAGCCCGGCATCCCGACTGAGTAGACACGGTAGGCGCCCGGCGAAAGCAGGCCAATCACGCGCGGGGGCAGAGGCACTACCTGCAACCCCACCCACGCGATGATCAATCCGAGTGGCAGTAGCAGCCTGCGCAGCGCCTTCGGCGAAATACTCATTCGCGCTGGCGTGGAACCTTCCAGCCACACCCGCACCATCCATATGGCTGCGAGGGCGAAGATCACCGCCTCCATGATGGTGTAGGCCCACCAATGCACGGCGCCGAAGGCAAGCGGCGGGCCTACAACCAGTAGCGCGATTCCACCTGTTACGACGTGGTCGAACCAATTCAGGCCCTGGCCCGGTCTCATCCCTTCGCGCATCCGATATTGATTGGCCTAAGGTTTCGCGGCAGCCAGCTTCACCGATGAAGCTTGTTCAGGACGGTTCTTCGTCCTGCAGCGAATCAGCCTCGAACGAGTAGTAATCCTGATGATAGTAGTAATGGTAATCGGCGCTATGAATCTTGACCTTGTTGAGCACTACGCCGAGGATCTTGGCCCGCGCATATTCGAGCCGCGCGCATGCGGTCTTGACCTGCTGGCGCGGGGTCGCAGAACCGTTGGCTACAAGCATCACGCCGTCAGTGAGTTTGGCCAGCACCAGCGAATCACTGACCGGCAACACTGGCGCCGAATCGATCACCACGTGTTCATAATGTTCCCGCAGTTCTAGCAGCGTCTCGATCATTTTAGCCGAACCGAGCAATTCAGTTGGATTCGGCGGCACTGATCCGGAGCCCAAAAAATGCAGATTTTCGATCTCGGTAATGCGAATCATCTCGCGTAGCGGACGCGAACCCGCGAGCACTTCGGTCAGCCCCAGATGATTATCCACGGCCAGGACGCGATGGCATCGTGCACGACGCAGGTCGGCGTCGATCAGTAGTACCGGCGCGCCGAGCTGCGCGAGCATCACCGCGGTATTCACTGCGGTAACTGTCTTGCCTTCGCGGCTCATCGCACTGGTGATCAGCGTGACCTTAGGCGGACCGCCAGCACGAGAGAGCAGCAGCGCCGTCCGCAGATTACGATAAGCCTCGCCCACCCGCGAGTATGATCCGTGCGTTGTCACCAGCTCGCGGCCTGGTGGCAGCACGGTCGACTCCCGTCCGTTCATCAGCTCACGCGGCGCATAGGCGGTCTTGCCATTGACGCTAGAAAATTCAGGCACGATCCCCAAATTCGGCAGCCGCAGATAGTTCTCGGCCTCTTCCGGATTCTTGAGCGTGTTGTCCAGGAACTCCATCGTAAAGGCGAGCGCGATCCCGCCTCCCAGGCCAGCAATCAGGGCCAAGAGAAGGTCGCGTCCCTTGTTCGGCGAAGAAGGCGATGACGGAACTTCTGCTGAATTGATCACTGAAACGTTGGTCGACTGGATGTCACTGGAAACCGCGATGTCCTTCATCCGCGTCATGATTGCGTTGTAGAGCTCGCGATTCGTATCGACGTCGCGCTGCAAAATCGCGTACTGCGCCGCCGAGTCGTTCAGATTAAGCGTCTCCGCGCGCTGGCGCTGCATCTCGGCTTGCAGCTCATTCTCTTTTTCCTGTGCTTCAGCGAATTCCGACTCGACACCGCTTATGGCCTTCTGCATCGCCTCGGCCACGCGGGACTGAAGCTCACGAATTTGTGCCTGAAGCTTGGCCAGCGGCGGGTAATCAGCCTTGAATTGACTCGACAGCGCGGCTTCTTGTGAATAAAGCGAATTGAGCTCCTTTTCCATATCCTGCACCGCAGGATCCGCCGCTATGACGGGCAGCGCATCGTACTGATGCTTCCGTATCAGCGTGACCTGTGACTCAAGCGAAATCCGCGCGACCTGCGCCTGAGTCAGGTCCTTGCTCAGATCAGCCAGACGGTCAAGCACCACTGCGTCCTTGCCGTCAAGCGACATCAGGCCAGGTATGATGCCCTTGCGCCGCCGGTAATCATTCAGCGCCGCTTCCGACTTCTCTAACTGCTCCTTGATATCGACAAGCTTGTTTTGCAGAAAACGCTGAGCCTCTTCGTCTTGCTGCGAGTGCATCTCGATCTGCTGCCGCTCATACGCAATGACATGAGCGTTGGCAATTTGCGCCGCCAGACCCGGGTCGGGCGAGCTGAAGGTGATTTTGACCAGGTTCGTGTCCTCGACCGGCTTGACCGTCAGATTGGCCACGTAGCCATGCACCATCCACGGCGGTACACCGCGATGGTCGTCGTATGATTGCGGGAGAATCACGGTATGATCGTCGCCTGGCGCGATTAGATCCTGCAGGCTTCCTTTGACATTCGCACCCAATTGATCGAGCGTACCCGTCGCCGCAGCTTTACCCGCAAAAACGGGATTATGCTCCAGGCCAAGGGTCCTAATCACACTTGCGGCCAGCCCTCTGCTCTTCAGAATCGCGCACTGGGTCTTATAGTATTGGTCTGAGTCCTCGGCTGCCGCTTCAATCGACACCAGGTTCTCCAGCGCATCGGACCCGCCCTCGCTGGCTTGCGGCTGGACCATAATAGTGGTCTCAGCCGTATAGATCGGGGTTTGCGTCATGACTTTAACCGCAGTCAAAGCCGTGACTCCGACCATAATCGCGATAATCAGCCGCAGATGCTTGCGTATCGTCCGCCAATAACGCCAAACATCGACCAACGGCTGTTCATCATCGAAGAATACCGGAGACGCCTCGGTCTCAATCGGTGCTTCCAAAAGCTGGCCGCCGTTGCGCCGAATGAAATAGCGTGCAGGTTCCATTCGTTAATATGGTATGGCCGCCCCTGCGCCGATTTTGGATATGATCGAATAGAAGACGTATGGACCGATCCGCAGGCTCGAATACGGAATGTCGATCACATCATTGGCTTTGACCGGAATATCCGGCTCCTCGCCGCGCGTAACTTTGTCCAGATCGATTACGATCGTGGACTTGCCACCCATAGGGTTGCTGCGAATCAGCGTCACATCATGCGTATCTGCGGCGTACATCGGCCCACCCGCCGCCCCAATTGCACCGAGTACTGTCAGGCCTGATCCCACCTGGAAATAGCCCGGCTGTTCGACCCATCCAACCACCATCACATTGCCGCCCCCGGGAACCACGATCACGTCACCTGGCCTCACCGGCAAATTGACGTAGCGCCCAGCTCCGGTAAGTGTGGTGCTCCTGACCGGGATCGAGACTGGCCGCGCATTCGTCGGCAACATGCGCAATGCCGTAGTCGCAATCTCGTTGCTCGGATCTTGCTGGATTCTTTCCGACTTGAGCGACAGACTTGCGTTACCCGGCGCGATCGGTTGGCCACGAGTTCGCATCCGGGCAGTCCCTAGGGCCGCGTTAGACTCATCCGGGGATACGCTCCCATCATCTGCTGAAGTTGCCGCTTCATCCGCTGATTTAGCACCGCCAGCTTCTCCGGAGTCGGCATAAGCCACTGTTGATAGCCGCCGAGCCATGTCCGCATCTGTTTGTTCGGCCGGGATCAGAATTATCTCGTCTGCCGCGGTTCCAGTCAGCCCGCCTGCCTGTGACAGGACATCAAGTACCGTCTCGGACGGCGTATCGAGCAGCACCAGCCCTGGGTGACTCACAGCCCCAATCACCGCTACCTGGCGATTATGGTACTGGTCCACAAAAATCGAAGCTTGCGGATTGTACATGAACTTGCTCAACTTCTGGTCGAGCTCCATCTGCAACTGCGCTTCCGTCAGCCCGCCAGCCTGCACATTACCCACCAGCGGCAATTCGATTAACCCCTGCGTCGAGACCCGAACCTTTCGTAGTTGCAGTTCATCTACCTCCGGCACCGAGACTTCCAGCACGTCGCCGGGACCGATCGGATAGTCTTCGATCGAGGAAGTTTGAGCCGTGCGCTGCCGCCACAACTGCTGGAGTTCCTGCATGTCTGCGGTACTTGGCTTGTAGGCAATAGCCGATCCCTGTGGGCCGTTAGCACTGTTCGTCTCAGCCGACGGAGCCGTGTTGGAAATTGCGTTAGCATCAGCTCCGCTCACACGCATCGGTTGAGTGTCGGAGCAGCCGATCACCAAAGCCAGCAGCAAGCCTACTATTGCGATAACACGCACATGCCCAGCCAGTGCGTAAGCATTAACGCGAAGCGCCCTTTGCACCCGCTTTGTCATTGATTACCGCGCGATTCGCGCACGCGTCAGGCGAAGGTTTTGAGCCTCCATAGAGTGATGGAGACGCTGCACAAAAGCAACGACCTGAACGCCACTTGGGCGTTCAAGCCATCACTTGAAAGATCGCAGGTTCCTGAAATTCGCGTATCTATAGGTTCGGCGAAGCCGACTCGTGGTCTTCCCGATTACCAGTTTGATCCCAAACAATCGCCGCTATTCCCCCGCCGACCGCTAACCCCAGCACTCCGATTGCTCCCCATTCGAGTGGAGTTAACGCCGCGGCGGCGTCATCGCAAGGTCCCGCCTGCGAGGCTACCGCGCTCGACGCGCTTGAGAGCTGCCAGTTGACCCTCTTGCTCTTATCGTTCAGATCGAGCACACCGGAACCAGCCTGCAGCCCCGAACTTCCAGGCTCAAGGAAAAGGTCCAAGGTTCCCACATTGAGGCCGTCGATCCGATAATTGCCGTTGGCATCAGTCGTTCCCTGGCCTTCGATCTGGCCCGAGGGCGACTTGGCAACGACTGATACACCCTGAGCAGGGTTACCCTGCGCATTATCGGCAGTACCGCAAATTGCAGCGCTCATCGCTTGGCTTGCGGGCAAACCTATAGCGAGAATTGTGGAAAGCACTACGACTGCCTTACGCCTCATTAAATTCTCCTTCCCTCATTACCATACTGGGCCTTCAACAACTGTCCACGCGTCCGCTAGGCCGATACTCCCGACGTTCGATTGGGTAGCGTAACCGGCCTTTTTCTCCCATGCTTAGCTCCATTAACGAAGCCCTTTTCAGCCGCAGAAAAGTCAATTCTCATGGTCTCGGCTAACGAGGGCTACCGTAGGGCTGAGCTCTGGAGAGCTTCGGCACTCGATTATCACTGCATTTGCAAGAGAGTCAAGCGGAAGTTTTCGCGGTTTCAATCTAGCCCTGTAATGCACACAAGAGTCGCGACCTATTCCCGGAAGTCCGGTAGTGCAGTCTTTAGCACGTTGCTCAGTACCTATCTACAGGCATAGCATCCTAAATCCGAGAAATTCTGCATACGATTAGAGCAGATCGCTACTAAGCTCATAATAAAAGTGAGTAAGGAGTCGTATAAGAATTTACAGCTAAAGCTGAGGTGCTTGAGCTATCGGACTTTGAACACAGCGCGCTTACCTATTCGTCGCACGGCTCAGACAACCGGACGCCGTAACATCACGGGATCGATTTTTCGTGGAATCAATTGCCCATCACCCAACTGGCCTCGCAGTTCCCTGTCTTCTACGATTACCTTACCCCGCAGAATCGTCGTCACAGGCCATCCCCGGACCTGCCAGCCCTCC
>DATJUF010000376.1:0-4745 GCA_035502655.1 Binataceae bacterium (SeqCode) | reverse complement strand
TCGGTGATAAACGAGATGCATCTGGTAGCGTCGACGAATTTCTGCTCGTCGGGCCGGATGACTTCCAGATAGCGCGGTTCGTTGAAGGCGCGCACCAAATCCTCGATGCTGTCGAACCATAACTCTGCAACGCCATCATGCGAGCCCGCAGCCCCGAGCGGCACATCACCGCTGATGAGATGGCATTGCACGTACTTCCTGACGTGCCGTGCAAACTCAGGAACACTGCGGACCAATGGCCCGTGATGATTGCGCCAGTATTCGCTGAATTCTTCACGGCTGAGACCGGACTTGCGCGTCGCGCAAATAATATATTTGACCATCGGAGAACTTCCTTAGTGATTGAGGCGCGACAAACATTGCACGCTCTCAAGCTTGCGCTGCCGGCGCTGAGGCAGAGGCTCACGGCTTCTGGTTCATTTGCCGGCCACGGACAGAGTATGACTCGCACACACAGCGCGTCGAATACACAAGTTAAGCGATAACCGAGCCGCATCATCATACCCGTTGTGGACGCTTGCTTAGCTGTCGCTGTCGGCGAGTGTAAGTTCCGCGCGCCGATTCTGCCTCCAGCCCGCTGCCGTTTCGTCAGAAGCTACAGGTCCGGTATCGCCAAAGAAAAGGGCGCGGATAACCGCACCCTTCCCATCGGATCTTTTGACTCTGGGTTTAAGCTGCCTTCGCGCGCCGTGGACGCCGCACGTCTTTCGCCCATACCTTGTCCGCCACCGGGGTGAAGACCGATGCCACCACGCCCTTCAGATCAATCGCGTCGGTCATCATCATATCGGCAGTGCCGCTGCGCGACTTTAGATCATCGAAGGTCGCCTGCAGATTGTCAGTCTCGATTTCGTAGAGCGCGAGATATCGATGGACCGGCGCCGCGCCGCCCATCTGGGTATCCGCCAGCTTGAAACGCTGCGCCCCGACCATCCCCTGCACGTTCAGCACGTCAGGAATATGAACCTTGTTGTACCACTCGTTGTACTCCGTTTCCTTGCCTTCGGTGGGATTGGTCAGAACCACGAATGTATATTTAGCCATGACAGTTCCTCCTTATTCCTTTGCTTCTCGCTATGAGTCCTTTGCGCGCTTTCT
Source organism: Binataceae bacterium (SeqCode) (assembly GCA_035502655.1). Lineage (GTDB taxonomy): Bacteria > Desulfobacterota > Binatia > Binatales > Binataceae > DATJUF01. Next base: position 3,647 of record DATJUF010000376.1, on the reverse strand, counting down.
GCATGCGCAGAATTGTTGACAGCTTCTTTCTGCCGCGATCCTAGTCTCGTCCGCCCCAAACTGCCACCCCACCGCTTCTCTAATCGCCGCTAGCCCCGTTCGCCCCCATCCTCTTTGACAATCTCCCCACTACGCGCGAAGTTCTTACGACCTTCCGTTAGGGAAACGAGGATCGCATGAAAATCAGCATTCTCGACGATTACCAGAACACCATCCGCACCCTTCCGTCCTTCGCCAAGCTCGCCGGCCACGATGTTGCTATCTGGACCGATCACACCAAGGACGTGGACACCCTCGCTGATCGCCTTCACGACACCGATGCCCTCGTGCTCTTCCGCGAGCGCACTCCGATTCGCGTCCCGCTAATCGATCGCCTCGATCACCTGCGCATCATCAGCCAGGTCGGATGGTATCCCCATATCGACGTCGATGCCTGCACGCGCCGCGGCATCATCGTCTCTTCCCATATGATGCCTGGCCGTCCTTCTTATGCCACCGCCGAATTGAACTGGGGCCTGATTATCGCCGCGGTCCGCCGCATTCCGCAGGAAGACGCCGCGATGCGCGCCGGCCGCTGGCAAGCGTTTCCCCCCGGCAGCGTCTTGCGCGGCAAGACCCTCGGCATTTATGGTTATGGCCGTATCGGCCCGGTTATCGCGGGCTATGGCAAAGCCTTCGGCATGAACGTTGTCGTCTGGAGCCGCGAGGCCTCACTCGCCAAGGCCCGCGCCGACGGTTTCACCGCCGCTGCAAGCAGGGACGCCCTGTTCGCCGGCTCCGACGTGCTCTCGATTCATCTCGCCCTCAACGACGCCACCCGCGGCATCATCACCGCGGCCGATCTCTCACTAATGAAACCCTATGCGCTGATCGTCAACACCAGCCGCGCTGGCCTGATTGTCCCCGGCGCTCTCGCCGCCGCCCTCCGCAACGGACGTCCCGGGATGGCAGCCCTCGATGTCTTCGACGATGAGCCGGTGACCGGCGCCAGCGACCCTTTGCTAGCGATAGACAATGTGGTCTGCACTCCGCATATCGGCTACGTCGAGATGGCAACTCTCGACGGGATGTTCGGCGTCAGCTTCGATCAAGTGCTCGCCTACGCCCGCGGCGAGCCAATCAACGTGGTCAATCCCGACGCTCTTGCCGCAAAACGCGCCTGAAACCAGCGGCACCATTCGCCAGGCGCGATCAGGCTTCACGGCTTTCTCCCGAGTCTGCTATAGGTGCGAATCATAACTTAGTCTCGGCAGTCCACGCGGATCCGTTTCATGATCATCACGTGGGCTTCCATCCGCTTGCAGGAGGTTGGTTTCCGATGGCGACATTACGCGGCGAAGAGATCATTGCGCGCTGCTTCCAGCGCGAAGGTGTCGATACCTTTTTCTTTATGATGGGCGGCCCAACCGGCGGGACCGCGGGCGCATGCCTCGAGCTCGGCATGAAGGGCATCTACGTTCGCCACGAGCAGGCCGCTGCGATGATGGCGCACGCGTACTCGCGCGTCACCGGCAAGCCTGGTATCTGCATCGCCCCGATGGGCCCCGGCGTCGCTAACCTCGTCACCGGCCTCGCCAACGCCCAGGCCGACGCCGCCCCGGTAATCGCGATTGGCGGCGCTTCCCCGATGCGTGGGACCACCCTCGATACCTTCCAGGAGATGGACCAAATCCCGATGATGAAGCCGATCGTCAAGTCGGCCTACCGTATCGATCTCGGCTATCGCATCCCCGAATACATCAGTATCGCCTTCCGTGACGCCCTCGACGGCAAGCGCGGCCCGGTCTATTTAGACCTTCCAGGCGATATCCTATCCGGCAAAGTTGAAGAAGAAAAAATCCACTGGGTCAACGGTAATTATCGCACCGACGCGCGCCCAGCCGGCGATCCCAAGCTGATCACGCAAGCTATCGATCTCCTGGCCAACGCACGCAAGCCCCTGATTCTCACCGGCAGCGGTGTCTTGTGGTCGCGCGCCGAAGAGGCCTTACAGAGATTCATCGCCACTACCGGTATCCCTTTCTTCACGACGCCTCAAGGCCGCGGCGTTGTTCCCGAGGACCATCAGCGGTCGTTCCCCGCCGCCCGCTCGACCGCCTTTCGCGAGGCCGACACGGTCCTCGTCATTGGCGCCCGCGCCAATTCGATGCTCTCCTTCTTGCGCGCGCCGCGTTTCTCGCCCGACGCCAAGTTTATCAACGTTAACCTCGATGGCCGCGAGATTGGCCACAACCGCGCCGCCGACGTTGGTATCATCGGTGATGCCCGTCTCGTCCTTGAGCAGCTCACTGATGAAGCCAAAGGCCGGTTCAATCCACGTGAGGAGACCCCATGGGTTTCCCAGCTCGCCGCCAAGCATCGCACCAATATGGAACGTAACGCGCCGCTGCTTCATTCCGACAAGGTTCCGATTCATCCGCTGCGCCTGTGCAACGAAGTGAAGGAGGTGATTTCTCGCGACACGATCCTCGTCGTCGACGGCCACGAAATCCTCAACTTCGCCCGCCAGTCGATTCCCATCTATCAGGCCCGCGCGAGCCTCAACGCCGGTCCTCACGGATGCATGGGTGTCGGCATTCCCTTCGGCGTCGGAGCCCAGGCTGCCGCTCCAGATCGCCCAGTCGTGGTTTTAAGCGGTGACGGCGCCTTCGGCTGGAACGGCATGGAAATGGACACCGCCATCCGCCACAAGCTCCCGATCGTCGTGGTCGTTTCCAATAACGCTGGCTTCACTTCGCGCCAGACCGGCGGCAACGTCGGCCGCGACCTCGGCTATCAGCGCTACGATAAGATGGTCGAGGCGCTAGGCGGCTACGGTGAGTTCGTCGAGAAGCCCGACGGCATCCGGCCCGCCATCGAACGCGCGCTGAAGAGCGGCGTCCCTTCGCTGGTCAACGTCTGCACCGATCCGAACGCGCAGGCGACCACCGACATGGGCTTCGCTGGCTATTAAGATTTGAGGATGCGATTACAGGCGCGCTGGCCATAATCGCATCCACAAAATCTCTACCTATGGCCACTGCTCCATTGATTACCCGCTCCGGTCCGTCCGAGCACAAGACGCATAAGTGGCTGGTTGGCTTCGCGGCCAGTCTCTATAACATGATGCGCAACAACGCCGCCGCCGTCGGTATCGCCTATCTGACCAACAAGCTCGTCAGCCTCGAGCAGGTCCATCAGGCCTACTTGGTCAATCATTTCTCGGTCTTCGACGCTTGGCGCCTCAGCAACCTTGGCCAGCCCACGCCTGGCTCGACGGCCTTCAACTACCTGCCACAGTTGATAACCGGTCAAAAGCAGGGCCTCGGAATGGTCTACGGGATGATTCAGGCGCAAGCGGCGATGCTCAGTTTCAACGATCTCTAGCCTGAGCTTGCAAAGCGTGCATACGCGAGTCCGCCAATGCTATTTCTAAAAGTGAACCTGAAGCTTGTGAGAAATTAAACAGTGTTGAAACCAGTGCAACATCCCTTCACGCTCGGCGATGCGCGCGAACAGGTCTGGCAGGCCATCCATACCGTCACCGATCCCGAACTCGACGAATCCATCGCCAGCCTCGGTTTTATCCAGTCTGTTGCGATTACTCAGCCCGAATCCACCGATTCGTCAGCCGTCACAGAAGCGGCGGTCCACGTCAGTTTCCGCCT
>DATJUF010000375.1:0-8219 GCA_035502655.1 Binataceae bacterium (SeqCode) | reverse complement strand
CCCAACGGCCTGCGGTACCTATGGACCGATGCCTTTGGGATTGTTCTGCTGGTTTCGCTCTATCAGGAATTGGGGCGCAGCGAGCTCCTCGTTGAAGCGGAATCGGTTGTCGCCGAAGTCGAGCGCGTGCTCGGACGGCCGAGGGCGGATGAACTGCCCTGGAAAAAGCGATACGCATGCATTACATGCCACGCGGTGTCGCTACTGAGCCGCAAGTGCAAAACACAGGGATAAACATTATTGAACGGCCACTTCAGATAACTTCGCGCTGACCGATGCCATGCGGGCGCTTATCGAGGAACGCGCTCAGGCCCTCAAGCGATACTATGAAGGGCTTAGCGGATGCCAGGTCGTGATCGAAGGCCCGGTTCATCGCCATCGCCACGGCGGTCTCTTCAGCGTGCGGATCAATTCGAGGTGTATCCAGGATGCATTGGCTCCGTAGTGATAGCGCCCTGCCCTGCCGTTGGCTTAGGCTGTTTGAATGTCCCTTTACCGGCAGGGCTTTAAATGACTTGTCAAAGAAACATTACAGATGAAAAGCCTGAGGCTGGCGGGGATGCCGAATAGACTGCATAGCGTCTCCTGTCTTGAACATGCAATTGTTCGCTCATAACGTCCTTCGTCACAGTTCATACGCGTGATAACGCTAGGCAAATATGATCATGGCGCTCGCGGCCAGTAAAAAGGTAGAGAATTCTGGCGAGCAAGCCGGATCCGCCCCTGCGCCAAACTCGGAAACTGCCATCGAGGGCGTCGTCGTTCGGGTGCGTGGGTCGGTGGTAGACGTGGAGTTTACTGATGGCGGGTTGCCCTCGCTTAACGAAGCGCTGATCGTCGAAGATGACGGGGTTTCCTTGCTCATGGAGGTGCAAGATCACGTGGATCGCCACACCATACGGGCGATCGCGATGCAAAGCACCGCTGGCCTCCGCCGCGGAGCCCCAGTTCGCAAGAGCGGAGGACCAATACTGGTTCCCGTTGGTGAGAAGTTGCTTGGACGCCTGATCAACGTGGTTGGAGAGCCGATCGACGAACTGGGGGGCTTCGCAGCCGGGGTTCCGCGATCGCCTATTCATCGGGACGCGCCGATGTTCAACCGGCAAGACCCTTCGCGCGAAGTGTTTCAGACGGGAATTAAAGTCATCGATCTGCTTGCGCCATTGGCCAGAGGCGGCAAAGCCGGCATGTTCGGGGGCGCAGGCGTTGGAAAGACCGTTCTTATTACGGAATTGATTCATACTACGGTTGAGAAGTATGCGGGTATATCGGTTTTTGCGGGAATTGGCGAGCGCTCGCGAGAGGGACACGAGTTGCTGGGTGACTTGCGGAACTCGGGCGTTCTCACCCGCACCGCTTTGATATTTGGGCAAATGAATGAACCGCCGGGCGCGCGCTGGCGCGTAGGAATGACTGCGCTAACGGTTGCGGAATACTTCCGGGACGTCATGGGCCGCAACGTTTTGCTGTTGATGGACAATATCTTCCGCTTTGTCCAGGCCGGGGCGGAAGTGTCCGGGATGCTGGGACGCCTGCCCTCGCGTGTCGGGTATCAACCAACCCTTGCGACGGAAATTTCCGCGCTTCAGGAGCGAATCACCTCGGTGGCTGGTGCCGCTATAACTGCCATTCAAGCGGTATATGTTCCGGCTGACGATTTTACCGATCCCGCCGTGGTCGAGACCTTTCGTCATCTGGACTCGTCGATAGTGTTGTCACGTGACATGGCCGCCCAAGGTTTGTACCCCTCGATCGATCCCTTGAATTCGACCTCGATACTGCTCGATCCGCGAGTCGTCGGCGAGCAACATTACGTATTGGCCGAAGAAGTGCGCAAGACCATCGCACGGTATCGTGAACTGCAGGAGATCATCGCGTTACTCGGGGTTGATGAATTGAGCAGCGAGGACCGGCTGGTCGTCGGACGAGCCCGGCGGCTGCAACGCTTTCTGACCCAGCCCTTCCTCGTTACTGAGCAGTTTACGGGGATTGCAGGCAAATCCGTTCCGCTCGAGGAAACACTCAAAGGTTGCCGCGCGATCTTGGCCGGTGACGGCGACAAGTGGGCCGAGGGCTCCTTCTACATGATTGGAACGTTCGAGGATGCGCGTACAAAGGAAGCCCGGTTGAATGAAGCCCCGAGTTAAGCCATGCCAATGAACTTGGTAATTACCACGCCTACTGCGATTGTCGTGAGCGAGGACGATATTCGCTACATTCGGGCCGAGGATTTGACCGGGACTTTCGGCATACAGCCCGGCCATGCGGATTTTCTAACTGCGCTGGCGATCAGCGTACTGATCTGGCGTGACGCCTCCGGAGCGGAGCACTATGCGGCGATCCGTGGCGGAGTTCTCCGCGTGCGTGATGGCAAGTCCGTGGAGGTTGCAACTCGCGAGGCCATAATTGGAACAAACCTCAAGCATCTTCGGGAGATCGTTCTGGCGCAGATGGCTAGCAATGCTGAGATCGAAAAGGCCGCACGAGTTGGCGTGCTCGGTCTTCAGCAAGCCGCCGTTCAGCAGATTTACCGCTATTTGCGTCCGGGCGAGCCTTCACGGGATCCGCTGGTTCGCCAACGCCGATGAGCGATGCTAAGGGCAGCGGGTCTTCCGATGAAGAAGAAACGCGGCTCGAGCGAGTCGTCGAGCAAGTGCGGCAAAGATGCGAGCACCGGGATCGGACTGGTGAATTGCCACTCAGCCGAACACTCGGCATGATGGGCCGGTTCGGCTGGACGATAGTCGGTCCAACGCTGCTCGGAGCTTTTATTGGCCGCTGGCTCGATGGGCATTTCCATTCGGGCGTTTTTTGGAGTGCGACGCTGGTTTTGGTTGGTGTGACAGCGGGCTTTTATATGGTCTGGAAAAGGATGAATGCGGAATCGTGAACGTCGAAGGTTCAAGGGTACTCATTTTTCTCGTCATCGGTGCAGTTGTCAGTATCGCACATCTTCTTGCTCTCAAATGGAACGTTAGTTTGTACTGCGTCAGTTCCCGAGCTCTTGTTGCGTGCTCGTTTCATGTTCTGCGATTGCTCGGCGTGAGCGCGATATTTGTTTTAATCGCACGAACCGGCGCTGGACCATTGCTTTTTGCCTTAGCTGGCTTTCAATTAACTAGAATCTTCGTCATGCGTGAGCGCAAGTTGTTGTTTGAGGGGGCTTCATGAGCCATTCTCCACTCGAAGCGACGATCGTGTTTCATATCGGTCTAATTGGGATTACAGGAACGGTGGTCACGACTTGGATGCTGATGGCTACGCTGGTTATCGCTTGCCGCTTCGCGACGAGGCGGCTTAGCGTTAGTCCTGGCGGCTTGCAGGCCATGATCGAAACGCTAGTCAGCGCGATCGAAGATCAGATCTGGGAAACAGTCAATCGTGACCCTTTCGAATTTCTGCCCCTTCTAGGGACCCTATTTATATTTCTTGTATTGGCTAATCTCTCCGGATTGCTTCCCGGAGTACGTGCGCCCACCGCTGCGATCGAAACCCCGGCCGCGCTCGCCTTCATTGTCTTTTTCTCGGTGCATTATTTCGGAATCAAGCAACACGGATTGGGCGGTTATCTCGAGGGCTATCTGAAGCCAAATCCGCTACTTCTGCCACTTAATATCCTGTCAGAATTCACGCGTTCGTTCTCGCTGATGATGCGGTTGTTTGGCAACATCATGAGTGACGAACTGGTAATCGCGATTGTCGTCGCGCTGGCAGGCCTGCTGGTCCCGATTCCATTCATGGCGTTCGAAATTCTGGTCGGCCTCGTCCAAGCCTACATATTTTCAGTTTTAGCCGCCGTCTATATAGGTGGCGCCGCTGGCGCGATCGCGAAGTAGTAATGGAGAAAGCACAATGACTGTGCAGATGATTAGTATAATTGGGGCCGCACTCGCGGTTGCAGTGGGATCGATCAGTCCCGCTTTGGCGGAGGGACGCGCCATTGCCGCGGCCATGGAGGGGATCGCCAGACAACCCGAGTCCGCAGGCGCCTTATCGCGCACGCTTTTCGTCGGGCTCGCGATGATCGAGACGATGGCGATCTACTGCCTCGTGGTAGCGCTGCTCCTGCTTTTTGCAAATCCCTTCGCCTCGCACTAATGTCCTTCAGTTGGACGACGTTTGCGCTGCAAGCGGTCAATTTTCTTGTTCTCGTATGGCTGCTCACACGCTTCCTCTTCAAGCCAGTCAGGGCCATTGTCAGTCGGCGCAAGGCGGAAATCGCCCGTGCTCAGGCGGAAGCGGAGGCCGCTCGCCAAAGCGCAGACGAAGCCCGTAAGAGTTTTGAGGCTCGCCAACTAGAGATCGAAGCACAGCAACGAAACATTATTGATCAGGCGCAAGCGGCGATGGCCGTCGAACGGTCGAAGATGATCGAAGCAGCGCGCGCCGATATCGAAAAAATGAAAACGGCCGGTGGCAAGCGGCTTGACGAGGAACGAGAAAATGCCGCCCGCGAACTGTTCGAGCGGTCGCTGCAAGTAGCGGTGGGGCTCGCCGAGCGCCTGTTGAAACAGGTCGCGGCGCCGCGGCTGGATGAGCTGTTTCTTGACCGCGTACTCGATCAATTCGACCATCTGAATGAAACGGAACGTGCGGCCTTGCTTGGCCAAGCAGGACGTGACGGCGGCGAAGTGGTCGTTACAACCGCTTATCCGCTCGGGGCCGGCGCTGAAGCTCAGTGGCGCGCGGCGCTGAGCAAACGTGTTGCAGGATCACAGCCGATCATATTTGCCGTCGATAGCAACCTCATCGCGGGAGCCGAACTAAAGTTTTCTCATGCAACGCTCCGCTTTAGCTGGCGTGACAATCTTGCCGATGCACAACGGGAGTTGAATCAGCATGAGCACACTGGCTGAAAGCGTGAGGCAGCGATTGAGCGATGCGCAAAGCCGGATCGCGGCTCTTTCCTTCAAACCAGCGCTGGATCTGGTCGGGCGGGTCGAAAGTATTGGCGATGACATCGCGCTAGTCTCCGGACTGCCACAAACGCAACTTAACGAACTGCTGCGTTTCGACTGCAAGGGCGGTGGCCAGTCGGTCGCCGGGATAGCTCTCGCGCTCGATCCCGAACTGATTGGTTGTGCAATGCTTGGCCGAAGCGAGGGAATCCAAGCAGGTAACCGTGTACACGGAACTGGTTCGGTTGCTGGCGTACCGGTTGGCAAGATGCTGCTGGGCCGAGTAGTCAACGCTCTAGGGATTCCGCTCGACGGTGGCCCAAAACTAGATGTCAATATGTTCGAACCAGTCGAGAGGCCAGCGCCAGGCATTGTCGAACGAGAGCTGGTAAGCCAGGCGCTCGAAACCGGTCTTACCGTCATAGATGCAATGCTGGCGCTGGGGCGAGGCCAACGCGAGCTGATTATCGGCGATCGCGAGACCGGCAAGACCGCGATTGCGGTGGACGCAATCGTCAATCAGCGCAACTCGGGCATCATCTGCGTTTACTGTGCGGTCGGCCAGAAGACCTCTTCCGTGACCCAGGTGATAGACGCCGTTAAGCGCTACGGTGCTCCCGAGCGATCGATTTTCGTAGTCGCCGCATCAGATGATCCTCCGGGATTACAATTTCTCGCTCCATATGCGGCATGCACCATGGCAGAGTATTTCAGCGACCGGGGCGCTGATGTGCTACTGGTCATCGATGATCTCACCAGCCATGCCGGTATCTATCGCCAGCTCTCATTGCTGCTCAGGAATCCACCGGGACGCGAAGCCTACCCCGGCGACATCTTTTACATTCATTCGCGGCTCTTGGAACGCGCCGCCCGGCTGCGCCACGAACGTGGCGGCGGCTCGCTGACGGTGCTGCCAATCGCAGCAACTGAAGATGGCAATATTTCAGCCTATATTCCGACCAACCTGATCTCGATTACTGATGGCCAGATCGTGCTTGAGCCTCGACTTTTTCAAGAGGGCCAGAAGCCCGCTATTAACGTAGGCAAGAGCGTTTCCCGCGTCGGAGGAAAAACGCAGCCGCCTGCGCTGCGAAAACTGGCGGAGAATCTGCGTCTTGAATATGCGCAGTTCCTTGAGTTGGAGATCTTCACGCGTTTCGGCGGGATGATTGATGATCGGACACGACACCTGATCCAGCACGGCAATCGCATCCGCGCGGTCCTGAGTCAACCACAATACTCAGGTCTGGCGATGCCATATCAGGTCGCGCTGTTGCTTGCTCTCAACGAGGGGATATTGGATTCGCTGCCGCTACCTCAAGTTGCAGAGGTCCGTAAGGCGCTGCCGCAGTGGCTCGATGGAAAGGGTGCTGCCCTGATCGCGCAGATCAAATCAGGCGGCGAACTCGACGATTCGGCGCGCATAGCCCTTCGCCGCCTCATGTCTGAGTTGATTGCTGAAGTCAGCACGGCGGCTTCTGCGGGGCCTGTTCCGGCGAATTAGATCTGTGGCACGGGCACAGGAGATCGCGGCGCAGACCGGCTCGCTCAAAGAATTAGGCGAAATAGTCGCGGCGATCCGCGTTGTTGCCGCCGCCCAGATGCAAGAGAGCCAACGCTATCTCGAAGGGATTCGTAACTATGTAACTATAATTCGCAACACCGTCGCCGAAGCTACTGCTCTTCTGCCTGAGAAGGCCACGGACGCTATCCCGCACGTCGCGCGCCGGTCTGGCCTCGTGGTCTTTGGTGCCGAACATGGGTTTTGCGGCGCGTTTAACGAACCGCTGATCAGAGAGGCCGCAGGTGCGTCGCGCACGCAGCCGAAGCCGTATCTTATTTTCGCCGGAACCCGTTGCGCTCAGCGCTCGTCCGAGCAAGGACTCCATCCAGATGTGATATTTCGCGCGGCAACTCACGGCGGTGGAGTCAGCGCGGCTGCGAGGCGCGTCGCCGCGGAGGTATACCGGCTAATCACATCCGAAATTATCAGCACGATCAGCGTGCTTTACATGCGCGTCAGCGGAAGCGCAAACAACCTGAAGAAACTGCTGCTGCTGCCAATCGAAATGCAGGGAACGATCAGACATAGGGCAAGAATTGCACCACTGACCAACATGAAACCGCGGCGGTTGCGCGATGAACTAGCCTCTGAGTACGTGTTTGCGCTGCTTGAGGCAGCCGCCATGGAATCGTTCGCGAGTGAGAACACAGCGCGCTTCCATACGATGGAGGCCGCGCACGAAAACATCCGGACAAAGAGCGAAGAACTAAACCGATTGGCGCGGTGGATGCGCCAGGAGGCCGTGACGGCCGAGATACTCGAAATCATTGGCGGCGCCGAAGCTATGAAGGGAAAGCATTAGGGAATAGCTGGAGTCATGGCGATCCAGTCGCCTTTCTAGCTTTTAATTACTGATGATAATACGATAGGCATCCTCGTCCGAATCGGCAGCAGATATGCGACCAGCCGAACAATCACGCGCTTGAATGGACGCTGGTCCGCGCTTTGGCAGTGAAACGCATACCCAACCGGTATGTCACGCGGCCTGTGAGCCTTGACGCCGAAGCGACCCTCGATGAACCGCGCTATCTGCTATTCGGGCAGCGGATTCCCGTAGCGTTCTGCAGGTCTGCGCAAATCTGTGACGCGAAGTCATTCCCAACTTTTATGAGCGGGATCATAACGGCGTCGCCGCCAAGTGGGTCACCCGATGATTAAACACCTCGCATTGTTCCATCTTAATCCGGAGCAAGAGTTCCACTTGAAAAATCTCACACCCCTCTGGTTCCGTTAACGTCATCTTCCAGTACAAAGACTAATGGCTCTACACATCAATTAGAGCGATCGCCGAGTTGCGTAGCGATCATTCCTCTCGCAACGTCAGTACCGGACAGGAAGCTGTCCTTACCACCCTGTCCGCTACACTGCCCAGAAAGAAGCGCGGAACCCCGTGCCGGCCATGGGTACCCATCACGATGAGATCGGCACCTAGTGCCGATTGGACCGTAGTCACTCTTTCGGCCGCGTCGCCGGTCGTAACCAAAAGTTCATAGGGCACGGTACCAAGCTGTCTGGTAGCTACCTCTTGAAGCCTGCCTCGAGCAGCGTCCTCTGCCACGGAGATGGTGGTGAGCGGAATGGCGATCGCGGGACAGACGTGAATAACGTAAAGCTCCGCGTCATTTTCAGATGCAATCTGCTTCGCAAGAGCCAGCGCCTTTAGCGAGTTAGATTCGAAATCAATCGCACAGAGAAGGCGGTTGAACGACCTAGGCTTGCGCTCTTTCGCGGCCCGTTCGTCCAATTCGCGGCGTAAC
>DATJUF010000374.1:0-16936 GCA_035502655.1 Binataceae bacterium (SeqCode) | reverse complement strand
GTGGAGAAAAAAGCATTGCACGGGCAGGTATGTGCTGCGGTCACGGAGCTCTGCCGCGCCTATAACCTCTTCATGAGTGCGCCGAATCAGCAATGGACAGTAGCGTTTCTCTACAGCCGGCGATCATTCTGCCGCGGACTCTACGCGCTCTACGAATTGCGCGACACGCTGCCGCTCGTGAATGGCCATTTTCTGATGGCGGGAGCGCAATCGCCCACACGCCGCGAGGCCTCGGCTGGCGGCGCGCCGACGGGCTTCAGCCAGCATGCGCGTACGCAGGAGCATGGCGAATACACATTGTTCGTGCCGGATGATTATACGGCGGCTAAGCAATGGCCGCTGATCGTGTGCCTGCACGGAGGATATGGGGAGGGCTTCGAGTATATCTGGACGTGGCTGCGGCCGGGCCGGAGTCATGGCTATATCTTGCTGGCGCCCAAGTCGCTTGGCGTGACGTGGGAGATGACGATGCAAAGCCCCGACACGCGATCGGTGCTGGCGATGATGCGGGAAGTTGGGCAGCAATACTCAATCGATCCGGCGCGGGTCTATCTGACTGGGCTGTCAGACGGCGGTATTTTTACTTACATCATGGGACTCGAGCAGCATCAATTGTTTGCCGGACTAGCGCCAGTCGCGGGCGCTCTGCACCTGGGAGCTGATCCTATGCTGCGCGAGGGACGCGGCAAGGAATTGCCGCTGCTGGTGATTCACGGCGTCCACGACTTCATCTTTCCGGTGACATTCACGCGCCAGACCTGCCAACTGCTCAAGGACCTTGGCTATAACGTCCGTTACGAGGAGCTACCCGACTGGGGGCATGCGTTCCCCTACTCGATCAATGAACGGCTGGTCCTGCCTTGGTTCGAGACGCTGGCGTTAAAGGAGGCGTGCTAGCTATACGCCAGCGTAGACGTTATTCGAGGGCATCGATAACTTTTTCCATCGCAATGCCGCGCGAGCCTTTGACCAGGAGTACGTCACCCGGTTTGACCAGGCTGCGGACGGCGCGGGCAGCCGTAGCGCTATCGGCGGCGAAGGCGATGCGGTTGGGGTCATAACCGGAATCAGGAATCGAGGCGACGGTCTTTGCGGCGGCGGCGAATTCGGAGCCAACCAGCAAGCTGAGATCGGGATGAATATCATGTAGTAAGCCGCGCAGGACACCGATATGCATCGCGGCGGAAAGCTCGCCTAGTTCGAGCATATCGCCCAAGACAATCAGAAGGCGGGCGCTGAGTGCGTCGGCGGTTTCGCGCGCAGCGTCGAGGGCGGCACGAACGGAGCGCGGATTCGCGTTGTAGGTATCATCGATAACGACGAGGTCGTGCAGTTCGCGCGTAGCAAGGCGTCCCGGCACCGGCTTGACGGTCTCAAGCGCGGCGTCAATCACGATAAGCTGGGCATGGGATAGTGGGCGCTCTGCGGCGGCGACTACTGCGGCGATCGCGGCGGCGGCGTTAAGTGCGGAGGCGTTACCGATCAGATTCAAGGGAAACTCGAAAAGCGGCTCGGGATCGTCGCAGGGGCCAGATACCGCGGTATCGAGGCGGAGATCAGGCTCGATCATCGTGGGCGGGAGCCCGATTGATATCCGCTGGCGTCCGGGCGCAATCAGCTTACGGTTGAGCAGGCGGACGGCGGCGAGCGGGGAATCACCGAAGGTGACCGTCGGCAGGCCTGCGGGAATCCGCTCACGCAGCATCGCCTCACCGGCCCCGGTCACGGCGATTTTGGCGGTCGTAAAGAGGGCGGCCTCTTCGTCGGCGACGCCTTCGAGCGAACCCAGGCCTTCCGTGTGCTCGATATCGACATTGAGCACCAGCGACACATCAGGCCGGACAATCCGGGCTAGCCGAGCGATTTCGCCAGGGCGATTAGTGCCGCATTCGATGACCGCGGCGCGATCGGCGTCGGTCAGCGTCAAGAGAGTCATCGGCACGCCGATCAGATTATTCAAATTCCCTGTGGTGGCGAGCACCTCACCGAACAGCGCGCGCGCAATAGCGGCGGTCAACTCTTTGGTGGTGGTCTTGCCGGCAGCGCCGCCGATCGCGATCACCGGGAGCTGGTGGTGTTTGCGAGTGCGTTCGAGATGATACGCAGCAAGCTGGCCGAGCGCGATGAGCGTATCGTCAACCTCGAAGCAAGGCAGTTTGGGACTGCTGCGACCCCGTTCAACGATGGCGGCTGAGGCTTCAAGCCTGGCCGCCTCGTCGATGAAATCGTGGCCGTCGTGGACGCCGCGCAGCGCCACAAAAAGCTGGTGCGGCCTGATCTTACGTGAATCAACGCTGACCCCGTCAATCCTCAGGCTGGGATCGCCGTGGAAGATAGCACTGGCCGCTTCGACGATTTCCGCCACACTGAATTTGCATTGATTATCTGGTATTGGTGTCGCCATCCAGCCTGCCCCATTCTCGCGCCGATCTTCTGCCTGATTTAGCTGAAGGATAGCATCTCAGCTACGGACTTGAACTTGACAAGGGCGCGCTACCGCATCAGCCTCGAAAAATTACGGTGATGATTGAAGCGGCGATTGTCTGGAAGCGCGATTGAGCGGCGCAAAGCCGCTAAGATGAAACAGGAGAGCATTCAGGATGGCATCGGTACAGAGTCCGCTGGTCGGCGTGATCATGGGTAGCAAGAGCGACTGGGAATATATGTCGGCCGCGGCGGAAGTAATGGGCGAATTGCAAATAGCGCATGAAGTCAGGATCCTGTCGGCCCATCGAACGCCGGACCTGACTATCGAGTATGCGGCGGAGGCGGCGGCGCGCGGAATGCGCGTGATTATCGCGGGGGCCGGAGGCGCGGCACATCTGGCGGGCGTGGTCGCGGCCAAGACCTTGCTGCCAGTAATAGGCGTGCCGATGCCGACGACCAGCCTCAACGGAATGGATTCGCTGCTTTCCATCGTGCAGATGCCGAAAGGCGTACCGGTCGCGACGATGGCGATCGGCAAGGCGGGCGCTGCCAACGCAGGACTGTTGGCGGCGTCGATTATCGGGCTGAACGACGTGGCGCTGAGCGACCGGCTAGGCAAATGGCGCGCGGCGCGGGTCCGGCAACTGCTCGAAGAGAAACTGCCGCAGCATGGATGAAAGGGGAGCGGCGCGATTTCATCGGCGTGAGCCTTCACGGTAGAAACGCGAGCCTCTACTGAAGCATATGCAAAGCGGGTGGGTGACCGCGGCGGTTATCGCAGCAACGATGATAAGTAGCATCGCGTGCGTGGCGCCGAGCGCGGTAGCGGTCGAAATCAGGCAAGCGGGCCAACTCGATGTGCCACTCACGACACCGCTGGCGGTTTTCTCAACAGATCCAACAATCATGCAGGTCTTGTCAGAAGATATCGATCTGGCGCGGCGCGGCGCGAGTGGGAATACGCCAACGCCGATAACGATCACCGTCGAGGTGGCGGAAAGCCCACTCAAACCCGGCGTGACGCTGAATCAGATAGCTCTGGGTGACCCGGACGTCGCACGGCTGATGAAAGCGGCGGGCGCGACGCCGCCGCCCTTAGGTGATACAGGCGACCAGATTGATCAGGCGGCATTGGCGCAGGCGCGAGCGGAAAGCGCAATGGGGCTGCCGCACGATACGCCGATGGAATCGACACTGAGTGCGATTCACTCAGAGGGCGATTTGGGACCGCCGATGGCGGACCCCAATGGATGTCCGATGGGGCTGCCATGCGCCGATCCGAATGCAATGGCGACGCCGCGCGCACACCCGGGCGACGCTGGCTACACGGGTGACACTCAGGCTTATATGGCGCAAGGCAGTGCGATTCCGCATTTTTTCCACCAAGATAATTCGGGCCAATATGTGTCAGTGGTGGTGGCGCGTGCCAGCGCGAGCGGGTCAAACCAGGAGATAACAGTCGTCGCAGTAGTGAATCCGGGCGAAGATATGAATGAAGCGAAGCGCAAGGTTGCGGAGGAGATCGCCAACGCCGTGCTGCATTAAGACTGGCCGGGACCAAGCGCTTCGGTAGATTAGTTCAGATATTTCAAGCGGCCGAGCGGTCTCGTCAGATGCAGTAGAAATTGCGGGCGTTGGTACTGAGAATCTTTTCCACCGAGGCAGCGGGTAATGCCGCCAGATGTTCGCGCGCCTTGGCGATAGGATGGACGAAGCCTTCGGCGTGCGGATAATCAGAACCGATAAAAAACTTGTCGTCGCCGGCAAATTGGACAATGTACTTGAACATCTTTTCTTCGGGATCGGCACTGACCCAGATATTACGCGCGAAGTATTCGGCGAGCGGCCGCTTCATTTCCGATGTATGACCCATGTAGCGATAACGATAATCGATGCGCTCAAGCCATTCGCCAACCCATCCGGCCATCGCCTCAATAGTGCCCGCGCGCAGGCGTGGAAAGCGTTCGAAAACACCCCCAAGCACCATCGTGGTAAGCGCCTGACGCGGGTCCTGAATCAGGTTCATAGAGAAATACATCAGGCTGGGCTTGGGATCGTGATGCCATGCGCTGCCGGTGTAATGGCGGTGCGAGACTAGATGTAATCCGATGGCGAGGCCGAGATCCTGGGCGGCCGCCCAAACCGGATCGTAATCGGGATGGCCGAAGCTACGGCCATTGATTGGAGCGGCGGAGATGAAAGCGGTGCGCGCGCCGAGCTTGGCCACGCGATTCAATTCGGCGACGGCGAGCTTCGGATCGCGCATCGAAATGTGTGCCGCCGGAAAGAGGCGATCGCGATGTCCCGCAACCAGTTCGAAGGCCCAGCGATTGTAGGCACGGCATAAAGCATCGGCCAGCAGCGGGTCGTCAAGCTCACCCTCCCATATGATGCCGAGGCTCGGATAGATCACCTGACTGGCGATTTCCTCCGCGTCCATGAAACGCACACGCGCGTCCATGTCCTGCCATTGCCCGGTGAAGGCGGTGTAGCGATCGAAGTTGCTGGCGTTGCGTCCGTGTTCCTTCTGCCCGTAGCCGCAAAGCAGGCCAAGCACCTCGTCAACGTCACGCAGCTTCAGCGGGCGATTGTCGCACAGCATCGCACGCCTGCCGGTAACCGGATCATCGGCGATGCGGACCGTGCGCTCGCGGTAAGCGGGATCAATATAGCGCTCGAACAGATCGAGCGGCTCCATGAAATGACTATCGCCATCGACGAAGTTCATAAGCAGCGCTCCATTAGAGTTTTAGGCAGCTGGCTCGCAGGCTCACAGCCGCACGGCCTCGCAAGCTTGGCCTATCTTCATAAAAACTCAGATGCTGATGACAACCTTGCCGAAATGGGCGCCGCTCTCCAGATGACGGTAGGCGTCGCGCGCCTGATCGAACGGGAAAACCTTGTCGATAATCGGGCGGACGCGATTCACCTCGAATGCGCGATTCATCTCCTCGAACATCTCGCGCGAGCCGACCATGATGCCCTGCACACGAGCATTCTTGAACAACAGCGGCATCGGATCGACGGAGCCCGCCCCGGAGAGAATACCGATGAGGCTGACGACACCGCCGGTCTTCACTGCGTTAATCGACTGAGGGAGCGTGCCGGCACCGCCAATTTCCACGACATGATCGACGCCGAGGCCGCCGGTGAGTTCGAGGGCGCGCTTATCCCAGGCGGGCGTGGTTTTGTAGTTGATTACCTCGTACGCGCCGAGTTCCTTGAGCCGCTTGAGCTTGGTATCGCTGCTGGAGGTCGCGATCACGCGGGCGCCGTGAATCAGAGCGATTTGCAGCGCAAAGATTGAGACGCCGCCGGTGCCCATTACCAGCACGCTATCGCCAGAGCGCAGATGGCCCTCGGCCACCAGTGCATTCCACGAGGTGACAGCAGCGCATGGCAGCGCCGCGGCGTCTTCAAAGGTCATGTAATCGGGGATGCGGACAAAGCCGTCCTCACGCAGGACGACGTATTCCGCGAGCATCCCATCGATACCACCGCCGAGCGAGGTATTGTACATGCCGGCGTAGGGCCGCCCGGAGAGCCATCCCTGGGTGAAGATGGCGGCGGCGCGGTCACCTTTTTTCAGGCGTAGACAGCCGGGACCGGTCTCGACAATCTCGCCGGCGCCGTCGGAAACGGGCACGAGCGGCATCTTCATCATGCGCGCAAGGCCGCCCTTAGCTATCGCGAGATCGCGGTAATTGAGCGAGACCGCGCGCACGCGCATCAGCACTTCGCCAGGGCCGGGCCTGGGCGTTGGACGTTCGCTTAGTTTGAGACTCTCAATACCCTTGGGTTCGGCGATTTCGTAGAGCTTCATGATCGATTCCTCCATTCCACGGACGCGCGTCGGGCAAGCCGGCGCGTCAGCGTTTGGGTGGCGGCGGGCGGCGCCCGGGATTGCGTCCGCCAGGGCGATTCGGCCGGCGAGGCTGATTGCGGCCTCCGACAGCCTGCAGCATAGGACGGCGGCCCTTGGCGTTGAAAATGCGGATGGCGGCCCATCCGGAGACAACGTAAAAAGCGGCGAACCCCGCCTCCATCAGACTGACCTTACGATTGATATTCCACCAGAAGATACCGAGGAAAGCCGAACCGACCACCAGCCAGACCACCAGGCGCGGAACAAAGCGGCGGACGTTCGAGTTGGGATCAGTGGCGTCACGGGCAGCGAGAATGATCCAGACCATCGGGAGCGTGAAGCCGAAGCCGAGTGCGGCGAGGCCGGGGATTTGATGGCCGGTGTTATAAAGCGCAATCGCCGCGGCAACCAACGCGACGGTAAGAGCAGCGAAGACTGCGCCACGCCATGGGAACTGCGTTTGATCGGGGGCCCGCGGGGGCCGGTCCTCGGGCACTTCCATGCGCCGCAGTATCTATCGGCGGCGGCGGAGAGACAAGTTGCGCTCAGTAATAGCGCTAGGTCGTAAGACGAAACGCTCGCGCATGGCATTACCCCGATGATTGGCAGGTTCACGGAAAACATGGCAGGCTCGCGCGAAAACGGTAAGCGCAGGAGTGAACCATGTATCAAACATTTGAATACGGCTTGCAGGATGGTGTCGGATTAGTGCGGCTGAATCGGCCCAACAAGCTCAATGCGATTGACGCGGTGATGGTGCGGGAATTCGGCGAGCTGGTAGCTGCCGTGCGGGCGGACCGCAACGTGCGGGTGCTTGTTTTCACCGGCAATGGACGAGCGTTTTGCGCGGGCGCGGATATCGCGAACCTCAATAGGTTTTCGTCAGGCGGCGAATTCATGAGCTTTATTGAGGCGCTGCAGGTGACCTTTAACCTGTTGGAGGACCTGGACCGTCCGACGATCGCGGCGGTCAACGGCCTTGCGCTGGGTGGCGGATGCGAGCTCGCGCTATCGTGCGACTTTCGGATTATGGCGGAAGACGCCTCTATCGGCGTGCCGGAGATTCTGATTGGCGTGCTGCCGGGAGCAGGAGGGACGCAGCGCCTATCGAAGATGCTGCCGCCGGCGATCGCAAAACAGATGATCTATTTCGGCGAGCCGTTGAAAAGTTCGCAGGCTCTGTCGTTCGGACTGGTTAATGCAGTCGTGCCGTCCGCACAGGTGCTCGAAACAGCGATGGAATGGGCGCGGCGCCTGCTCAAGCAACCACCGCTGGCGGTGCGCGCGGCCAAGATGCTGGTGCATGCTGGAATCAATGCGGATCAGAAAACCGGGGTCGAGGCGGAGCGGCTGGCGATGGCGTTCCTCTTCGGAACTGAGGATCGGGCCGAGGGGATGGGCGCATTTCTGGCGAAGCGCGGTGCAGAATTTAAGGGAAAATAGGTCACTTTTCGGCAAAACTGCCGGCGAACGATCTTTCGTTCGCTCCATGCTCAAAAAGGTAAGCGATTTTACTGTTCGGGGGTCACGCGATTCGCTATAAGCGAGAGTTGTAAGGGTACATCAGTGGAGGATCCCCACAGCATTAGTTGAGCTGAAAATCTAAACAAGCAACCGTGGCGACCCTCGCCGCTTGGGGAGAATGCGCGAGGTAACGCCGCAAGAGGGAAGACGTTATGGCAGAGTTTGATACTATCATCCAGGGAGGCATCGTGGTCGATGGGACGCGGCTGCCGCGCTATATGGCCGATGTCGGGATCAAGGACGGCAAGATCGCCAAGATCGGCAATCTGAAAAAGCATTCCGCGCAAAAGGTTATCGACGCGGCGGGCAAGATTGTCGCGCCCGGCTTTGTCGATCTCCATACGCATTACGATGCGCAGCTTTTCTGGGATCCTTATTGCTCGATCTCGAGCTGGCATGGCGTCACGTCTGTCGTGATTGGGAATTGCGGATTCGGTTTCGCCCCGGTCAAGCCGGAAATGCGTGACCGCGCGATGCTTACGATGACCCGCACTGAGGCGATCCCTTACGTCTCAATGAAGGCCGGATTACCGTGGGACTGGGTCACTTACCCTGAGTTTCTCGATAGCGTCGACCGGCGGCCGAAGGGCGTGAATCTGCTGCCCTTCATGCCGCTCGCGCCGCTGCTGGTGTGGGTCATGGGGCTCGAAGATGCGAAGTCGGGCCGTATGCCGACCGCTGCAGAAATGGCCGAGATGAAGCGCCTTCTAAACGAGGCGATGGATCACGGTGCGTGCGGATGGTCAGCGCAGCGCTTTGGCCAGAACAGCGTACAGGCAGATTATGACGGCACTCCGATGGTCACTGACTTGATGGCTGACGAGACCGCCCTGGAGTTCGGCAGAGTGTTGGGCGAGCGGAACGAAGGCTTCATCCAAATGTCGTACATCCCGGATGCCAGCAAGTACGAAGGCGACATGCAGGAGCACGCCGAGAAACATTACGAGGAGTTGGCGCAAATTGCTGGGCGCCCGATTCTTTACAACGCGATCGCCGTGAACGACGCTTATCCGGAACGTTACAAGCGGCAACTGTCGTGGCTGGAAAGCTGCGCCAAACGGGGTATCCGAGTGCTCGGGCAGAGCGCGACGCTGGAACTGAACTTCGCGTTCACGTTCAAAGACTGGAATCTCTGGGACGATATGCCAGCGTGGCGTGACTGCACGACCGGGCCAATCGAAGACCGCCTGATGAAGCTTTCCGATCCGGAACGCCGGCCTGAACTGCGCAAGGTCGAACAGACCGGACTCATCACGAATAACATTGCCGATATCATCATACTCGAGACCAAACGGCCCGATCTAAAGAAGTACGAGAACATGACGGTTGGCGAAGTCGCCAGGATGGAGAACAAGCATCCGGTCGATGCGATGCTGGATATCGCTACCGCCGACGGACTGAATACGGACTTCTATACTCCGCCACTCAACATGAACATGAAGAACATGGCGGAGATGATCCACTCGAACTCGCAGCCAATCTTCGGCGTTTCCGATGGCGGCGCGCATACGAAGTTCTTTACCGGCGGCCGTTATCCGAGCGAGGCGCTGATCAAGTTCGTGCGCGAGAGCGATGTGATGTCGCTCGAAGAGGCGCATTTCCGCCTGAGTGCGCAGCCGGCGATGTGCGCAGGCTTCAAGAATCGCGGCACGCTGGTCGAAGGCGCAGCTGCCGATGTCGTAGTCTACGACTTTGACAACCTGAAGATCCTGCCGATGGAAATCGTGCACGATTTCCCGGGTGGCGAATGGCGCCGCGTGCAGCGTGCCGAGGGTTACCAGGCCGTCATGGTCAATGGCGAGACGATCATCGAGAACGACCAGGAGACCGGGAATACGCCGGGACGTCTGCTGCGTCACGGCGGCTGATAGCTTCTGGACTTGAACTGACTATCGGCGGGGGCCGGCGATCGCCGGCCTCCGTCTTTTTTTGCCGCGGCTGAACCAAATACCGCGACGGACTCAATGGAGAATCGTCATGACTATCAGCTATACGACCGCGGAGATTGCCGGATTACTCGAACAGGTGAGCAATTGGGGACGCTGGGGCAAGGATGATCAGCGCGGCGCGTTGAACTTCATCACAAAAGAAAAACGCGAGGCGGCGGCGCGCCTGGTCCATAACGGCGAGACGGTCTCGATGGCACTGCCGCTGGCGACACGGCCTGCGCGCGATAATCCGGTGCCAGTGACGCATCTGATGATACGCTCGGGCTTCCCAGGCCATCCGCTGGGGTCAGCCGGATGCGCTGACTATTTCGCAATCGAGCCGCATGGATTGGCGACGACCCATCTCGACGCCCTGTGTCATCACTTTTACCGCGGCAAGATGTACAACGGCTTCGACGCGGCGGAAGTGGATTTCCAGGGCGCGCATAAATGTGCAATCGATGTTGCGCGTGAAGGAATAATCGGACGCGGCGTGCTGTTGGACATGGCCAAGGCTCGAAACGTCGAATGGATCGAGCCGGGCGAGGCGATCTATCCCGATGAGCTAGAGGCTGCGGAGCGGGCGGACAAAGTCAAAGCCGGGGAAGGCGACATTTTATTGATCAGGACGGGGCGATTTCGGATGCGCCGGGTCAAGGGAGCGCGTGCATTATCGATTGGCGCGATGCCAGGGTTACACGCGTCATGCCTGCCGTGGCTGCATCAGCGGAAGATCGCGGTACTCGGCTCCGATGCGGTCAGTGACGTGCTGCCGACACCATACGATGCGCCGCTCAAGATGCCGATTCATTCGGGGACATTGGTGATGATGGGCGTACACCTGATCGACAATGCCGATCTCGAACCACTGGCGGAGAAATGTGCAGCCGAAGGGCGGTACGAATTCATGTTCAGCCTGCTGCCATTGATTCTGGAACGTGGCACGGGTTCGCCGGCCAATCCTGTGGCAATGTTCTGACTCTCTGCGGACGAGATAGGCCGGAAGTGAAATTTGAACGAATACCTCATTCGTGAGCCGCAGCTCGGCCAACTTATCAGGCCGTGCAGTGATAGCAGCGAAAAGATCAAGAGAGATCGCAGGTCTTATCGCTGATAATCGTTTTACTATAATCAAGTACGCAGGATAGTTAACGCCTATCCATGCAATCAATAACGAAGCGTACGGCAATTGCCATGTAAGTCAGATCGGCGGCCCACAACTCGGCAGGTCCTGCGGGACTGAAGGCGGCGGCCAGATTAGGAGATATCGGATTAGCATGATCGCTGTCGGTGGCCTCGGCGATGCGGTGCGCGTCAGCGATCTCGCCGGTGAGCTGGCGGCGGCCGTTTCAAGCGCAAACACATAAAGGTGACAGGAAGCCTGGCCTATTTCGATTCGGAATTTTGACATTGTACTTCAGAATCGAATGCGTTCAATTTGGCCGGGTGAGATCTCGCGTTTGGCAGCAGTGGCGCGAGCATCAGTCCCGCGGCGTGGTTGAGGACCTCTTCGAAGTCGAAGTCTGGGTCGACTACCCAAAGCATCGTGAGGCCCTCAAAGAGAGCAACGCCGCTGATTGCCGCTTTGCGCGGATCGACTGGACGCAACTCGCCTTTCTCCACTCCGTCCGCGATGAGCCTGGCAAACGCGCCGATGTAGGCGTCGAAGTAGCCCTTCACGCGCCGCCGCATCGACGGATTCCGTGCCGCCATCGCATAAGCTTCGAGTTCCACGCCGGCAAGCTGGCGCGCGTTCCGCACCTGTTCGATGGCGCATCGCGCGACCGTCATGATGCGCTCGACGACAGAGCACTTTGATTCGATCTGCTCAGCAACGTCTTGCAACGAGCGTTCGAACATTCGCCCGAGCGACGCGCCGATTATTTCGTCCTTGCTCTTGAAGTACCAGTAGATGGTGCCCTTGCTAAGTTGTGACTCCTCGACGATCTGGTCCATCCGCGATTCTGCGAACCCATTGCGTGCGAAGACCTTCTCAGCTGCATCGAGGATCTGCTGGCGGCGCTCGTTACTTACCTCGAGGCTTGGCATCTCTTTACACGGCCTCGTTCAGGACCGGGTGGGCTCAAGAGTCATCTTCAAGCCGTAGCGTGAGCGCAGCGTGACTAAAGCGAGCGGTTCGACGCGCTGTCCCGGCACCAGGCGCAAGCGATATTTCTGCGCGACGGCAGCAAGGATTAAATTCGCTTCGGTCAGTGCAAAGGCATTTCCGATGCACTGGCGCGGGCCGCCCCCGAATGGGAAGTATGCGTAGCGTGGGCGGTTATCCGCTCGCGCAGGCTTGAAGCGCTCGGGATCAAACCGCTCGGGATCTTCCCAAAAATCAGGATGGCGATGAGTCAGCCACTGGCTCAGCATTACTGTGGAGCCCTTGGGGATGTGAAAGCCGAGGATTTCATCGTCTGCGATCGGCGAACGGCCGACTGACCACGCTGGCGGATAGAGCCGCATCGACTCGTCAATCACCTTCGAGGTATAGCGCAGATTGGGCAGATCGGCGACCGCAGGAGTCCGGCCGCCGAGCACTTCTGCGAGTTCAGCATGCAGCTTTAGCTCCACTTCGGGATTTTGCGAGAGCAAATACCAAGTCCACGCGAGCGCGTTGGCAGTAGTCTCATGACCTGCAAGGATCAGGGTGACCACCTCGTCGCGAATCTGCTGATCACTCATCGCCTCGCCGGTGTCCTCGTCGCGCGCACTCAGCAGCAATGAAAGCAAGTCGCCGCGGTCCTGGCCAATGCGCCGGCGGCTGGCGATGATGCCGCCGACGATCGCGTTGAGAGAACGGGTGGCACGGCGGAACTGGAGGTTGCGCAGAGTCGGTAACCAAGGAAGCAGCGTGCCCAAGTCGAACTGGCCGAACCGTTCGTTGGCGATGGTGACGTCCCGGCCGATTTCATGCGCCAGCTCGCCGCCAATTTCGACCTTAAACAGCACCCGCGCGACGATCTCCAGCGTAAGGCGCATCATCTCGCTGCAAGCATCGAAGGTGTTGCCGGTGCTGGCGAGCGAATTCCACTGATCAAGCATCTTGAGTGTGCAATCCACCATCGTGGCACCAAATTCCGCGATGCGCTGGCGATGAAACATTGGCGCCATCAGGCGCCGCTGACGCAGCCACAAGCGACCCTCGCTGGTGAGCAATCCTTCGCCTAGCAGCCGCTTCAGAATCTGGTAGTCGAACGATTTCACATAGTTTCGATGGTTCTCCTGCAGCACCCGCTTGACGCCATCGGGGTGTACGACCAGGAACACTTGCATCGCTCCGAACCGGTAACGGGTCACGTCGCCATAGCGCGGCCAGTCGCGACCGATTGTCTGTAGTGGGTTACGCATGACCCGGAGGGCTGAGTACCGGCCACGCGGTCCAGGAGCGGCTCGCCCAGGCCGCACGATCGGGCCGCCGCGCGGGGTGAGCTCGGCCGGCCCGAGAGTCGAAGCCGGAGATACGTCCGATGCGTTCATCGCATTCATCTGTTTTCGGCGCTAGACCGACCAGTTAGTCGAGAAAAGTCCATAGAGGGATTTGTGCGCTCTTTCAAGCCCGAGTGATATCGTCCCTCGCTCGATGAGGTCCGCGAAATCACTCCTCAATGGATCGTCAGCTACAACAAGGAACGCCCTCACCACGCCCTGGGCAACCTGCCCCCAGCGGTGTACCGCGAGCGGCATTAGGACCAAAATGAACGGCCTTTGTGTCCATTCGCTGCATCACGGCGGCCATCAATGCACTTTCGCAAGAAGCAGGATATCAGGCACCCTAAATAAGCGACCTGCGTAAAGCAGCCGCACTTACTCTACGCGTCCGAACGTCCTTCCATGCACAAGGGGCTAATGTGCTATAAACTTCGAAGAATACGGCTACAGCGGACAGTCTTATGAATATTGATCAGGCACTAACGGATCCGGGCTTTTTTGTCGACAGCGATCCGCATCCGATATGGAAGCAGTTGCGCGCCGAAGATCCGGTTCATTGGACTCAAGGTCTCGTCAAACCCTTCTGGTCGATTACGCGCTACGAAGATATCGTTGATATCTTTGCCGAACCGACGAGCTTTAGCTCGCAACGCGGACTGATTATCCCTTCGAGCCCGGAAATGGAGCAACTGACACCCGAGATGATGGGCGCGGGCGAAATGATGATCATGACGGATCCTCCGCTCCATGGCGCGATGCGGCGCGGATTCAACCGGCTCTTTTTGCCGCGTCCGGTGGGTAAATATGAAACTCCGGGACATCAGATAGTTGCTGAGATTCTCGACGAAGCGATGACGATGGGCTCTTGCGATTTCGTGGTGGACGTCGCGGCCAAGCTTCCGATGGCGTTTATCTGCGCAATCATGGGTATTCCTCGCAAGGACTGGCCGGACATGTTCAAGTGGGGAAACATGGCGATCGGCTTTGAGGATGCCGAGTATCAGGCCGAGTCCCACTCTGCTCTCGAAACCCGACGGCATGGCGTGATGGCGCTCGGCCGCTACACCGCGCAGCTCGCGATGGAGCGCCGGGGCAGCAACGGCGAGGATCTACTGACCGTTCTGGGCAACGCCGAGATTAACGGCCGCAAGCTTACCGAATCGGAACTAATGCATAACGGCTTTCTGTATATCGTTGGCGGGCTTGAGACCACTCGTAATGCAATTTCCGCCGGACTTCTAGCTTTGATTCAAAATCCGCAACAATGGGCTGATCTCGCGGCTCATCCTGAGCTGATGCCGACCGCTATCGAGGAGATTCTGCGTTGGTCGAGCCCGATCACGCATATCGCTCGCGTGGTTACGGACGATATCGAATTGGGCGGCAAACGCCTGCGTGAGGGTGACTGGGTCGCGCTTTGGCTGCCCTCGGCTAATCGCGATGAAACGATCTTCGAGAATCCTTACAAATTCGATCTGCGTCGTTCGCCTAATGAGCACATCGCATTTGGCAAGGGCGAGCATTTCTGCGCGGGCGCTCATCTGGCCCGCCTCGAACTGCGGCTGACGCTGGCTGATCTCTTTCAACGCGTCGAACAGATTGAGTTGACGGGCAAAGTCGAGCGGCTCAAGTCGAACTTGATCGCCGGGATCAAGCATATGCCAGTGCGTTTTAGCCAGACTCGCGCCGCCGCCTGATCCAACTCTATCGACGAGCGTTTAGATGACTTAAAGCGAACCTCCGCCGGGGTACTGACGGGAACAATCTACGCAATTCGGCCAGAGGACTTCTGTACCGTCTTGTGTGTTCCCGGCTCAAGAGCAAAACTTGGGCGCCAAATAACGGGTAAGGTTCTACGGCAAATAATTCGAAGAGTGAGACTGCGCAGCGGTTCTTTGTTCCGATCTCACGCATGATAATGTCCCTTAGCGTGGGTGATTGAATTGGTTAATTGCCAAACTTTGGCTTGCTCAGGCTCGAACTCAATGTCTCCCGAAGCAACCATGCGATCCGATGCCGCAAAGATGCTTCCCTGCCCGATTGCCGAAATACAAACCGTCACTCGAATAGGCCTCTCTTTTGGTATGCCAATTTATGGCGTGAAGACTCTCTATCGTCGAGAGAACCTAAGAAAACGGTGCCGGATTCCCTGTGTAGTCAAACTGAACCAGTGCCGTTCAGCACGGCTTCGGACTGTTGACGCGGAACCGCCGAGACTTCGAGGACATACCGGGATTGGACTTGACGCTTTACGCGCGTGTGGAACAAAAGCGCGGCTAGGCAGTTGGTAAATGGCGCCGGAGGCGGTGGCTGTGTTGGAGGAGAGAGTGCTCGGCGCATGCCACTGTACTCTATGATATGCGCCACGCGGCCAAAGTTGCGAAAGCGGTTTCTGGTGTCAGGTCCGGTTTCAGCGCTAGCTCCAAGATCGAGACGCTATCCAAATTGACTTGATAATCTTCAACTTCGCTGGTTGAGCCTTGCGGGCTGAAGGTCCATTGCTGACGAACAATCTCTGTCATTGGTCCGTCTGCGCGAGACCATTGGAGCGTGAATTCCTGGGTTCGCGAATTTTCGGTCTCCGAAAACTCGAGCCTGATCCGCCGCAATGCTCTTGGTTTATCCAGAACAAGACGGATCACCTGCTTGCCTTTTTCGGCCGCGCGCCAGCCGGAGCCTTCGCGTCCGGCTAAAGCAGACTCAATTGGGAACTTTGGATCCTCGGATGTGACTTCGACAGCTGCGGACTTTTCAAGATCGAGCCATTCTTCTTGAGCATCAGAGCGCGGGTTGACGGACTCCGGCCTAATTATTGTCTTGCGCATGACTCCATTCTCTCATACCCGAGCTCTTTGTGTGCAGCTTCGCTCGAAGCGATCTTGAGAATGCGAGTTGCTCTGCATACCCGAGCGGCGGCGGTGAGCGCGATGAAGTTCTTACGGCTAGCCTTCCAATGTGAACCAACCACAGGCGAACAGCAGCTTTAAATGTTTAGATCGCAAGCTTTACGTCTGTATGTTTACCTATAGTAGCTAATAAGATTTTAAATGAGAAATTAATGAGGAAACTCTTTTAGCTCAAATTCAAAAAATTACTGGTTTTGACAATTCTCTCAACCCAGCCTTTAGGCGCATCACGGGTGCAGCGCGTTGGCAGCGATAACCAGTCATAACATCCTTCTTGGCAGGTAATGCGGTGCCCCGCCGCCGAGAGGGGACCCAAACGGCTTAAACTAACGGCAGGGTAGGGCGCCTTCTTCCCGTAGTGTTCATTCGCATAGACGTGCAACGCCAATCGCACTAGCGGACCGCAGCGACGAAATTACCAGTTGTCAGCGGTTCTTCTGGAACGGCGCACATCTGCATTGCTTTAACAAAGCAAAGCAGTTAAGATTATTACTATATAGTTGGCGCGAGCTTTGCCCGGGGGATGCAATTGCAGGTGGCGAGATGGAGCGGAGTCATGAAGAAAAAGCCCCGGCGCAAGAATCCGCATGCGGTGGCGCTCGGCCGCTTGGGTGGCCTGGTGCGCAGCGAAGCCAAAAAGCGCGCCAACAAGGAGAACGGCCGCAAGGGCGGCCTGGTCAAAAGCCGCAGGAAGACCATTGCCGTGCGCCGCAATGCGCGGCGGCCGCGCCCTGGGCGCCGCAAGAAGCCGTCAATGCCGTGATCTAATTGATCCGCGCATGTTACGGCGCGCTGGCGATTGGCCGGGGGCTTCCGGCATCCGCTATCATGCCAGCCATTAGGCGAAGTGG
>DATJUF010000373.1:0-7350 GCA_035502655.1 Binataceae bacterium (SeqCode) | reverse complement strand
GCAATTTTATGCCATTAATCTGGCGGATTGGTAACAATTATAGCAGCCTAAACACTTGAACGCCGCGAGGAGACGGGAGTCAGTCAGTGAGGCAAATACATGAGGCGGGGCGCGCGCCGCGGTTTATATTGTCATTATTCGGCTTGTTGGTATGCGTCTGCTTGTCTTTCCCAGTGCAGGCGAGCGCAGGCCAAATCAAGATTGCCGCGGCGTCGGACCTGACATTTGCTTTTAAACGCGTTGTCGCCCGCTTCGAAACGCAGACAGGGAACACGGTCCTGCTCGCATACGGTTCGTCAGGGAATTTTTATTCTCAGATTCAAAATGGCGCACCGTTCGACCTGTTTTTTTCCGCCGACATTAGTTATCCCCGAAAACTCGAGGCGGCGGGCCTCACAGAGCCCGGCACGATGTACGAATATGCCAAGGGTCAGATCGTCATCTGGGTGCCAAGCTCGTCCAAACTCGACCTGCGCAAAGGCTTGGCGGTACTCCTGAATCCGAGTATCCAAAAGATCGCGATCGCCAATCCGCTGCATGCACCCTACGGTGCCGCGGCAGTTGCGGCATTGAAACACGCAGGAATTTACGACCGGGTCAAAGCCAAGTTTGTGATGGGCGAAAACATCTCGCAGACTGCTCAATTCGTTCAATCCGGCAACGCCGGCGTTGGTATTGTAGCACTGTCCCTTGCGCTTTCGCCGCCGATGAAGCGCGCCGGGCGCTATGTCATAATTCCACAAGAGGACTATCCACCAATTATTCAGGCGGCCGTAATTATAAAATCGTCGCATGAAAAGGCATTAGCGAAGCAGTTTCTGAGTTTTCTCAAAGAGCCCGGGACGGTAGCAGTGATGAAACAATACGGTTTCGTGGTGCCTGACTGAGAACGCCGCGGCAAACGAAAAAATGTCACCATTGCCATAGATAGAGATGGACTGGAGCGCGATTTTCCTGACGTTGCGCCTCGCCCTGGTGGTCTGCATAACTGAGCTGATAATCGGGACGCCGATCGCAATTTGGCTGGGTTTCACCCGTTGGCGATGGAAATTCTTCGCCGAGTCTATCGTCGCGTTGCCGCTGGTATTGCCGCCGACTGTACTCGGCTTTTATGTACTGGTCGCCCTGGGCTCGAACAGCCCGCTTGGGCGAGTTTGTGAGTCCCTGACCGGCCATCGGTTGCCGTTCACGTTCGAGGGCCTGGTGATTGCATCGGTCATCTATAGTTTGCCATTCGCGGTTCAGCCCATGACGGCAGCGTTCTCCCAGGTTGATCGCAATCTGATCAACGCTTCTTTGATCCTGGGCGCCTCGCGGGTTCGGACCTTTCTGCGCGTGGTCTTCCCGCTTTCGATCACCGGCGTAGTGACAGGCTTGGTCCTGAGCTTTGCACACACCCTTGGCGAGTTCGGAGTCGTGTTGATGGTCGGTGGCAACATTCCGGGGGCCACCCGGACTGTCTCGATCGCGATTTTCGATCATGTGCAAGAATTCGATTATGCTGGAGCCAATCACCTGGCATTGCTGCTGATGGCGTTTTCGTTCATCACCCTGTCGATCACGTATTCCCTCAACCGCCGGGTTTGGGTGATCTCGCCGATGCAGAATTAGCGCGCTTTGTGAAACAAGGTCATTTGGCCAAGGGGGGGATGCGCAATGCGGTTTTATCGGTCCGCATTACGCGCCGGCTCTCCGACGTGTTCGCGCTCGAGGCAGAATTTGACGCCCCAGCCGGGTTTACGATGCTGCTCGGTCCATCGGGCAGTGGAAAGACGACCCTCTTAAACTGCATCGCCGGACTCGTCCGGCCCGATGCCGGGCGAATCGCGCTCGGAGCAGATCCGTTCTTCGATTCACGTTGCTCCATCGACCTGCCGGTGCCGGCGCGCCGGGTGGGGTACGTATTTCAGAGCCTCGCACTGTTTCCGCATATGACGGTCGCGCAAAATGTTCAATATGGACTAGCTCAACTGCCTGCCGAGGAACGCAGCATCCGTACGATGGCGATGCTCGAATCGCTTCGAATCCCACACCTTGCACGGCGCAAGCCAAGCCAGATCTCCGGAGGCGAGCGCCAACGCGCCGCGCTGGCGCGATCATTGGTGACCAATCCTGCGATACTGCTGCTCGACGAACCGCTCTCGGCGCTTGACCCACTCAGCAAATCGAAGATTCTGGATGACCTGCGCGCCTGGAATGCAGCCCATCGAATTCCGATTCTGTACGTTACGCATTCGCCTGAAGAAGCTTTCGCTGTCGGCGAACGTGTAGTGATACTCCAAGCAGGACGAATCCTGGCGCAGGGAACGCCGCATGAGGTACTTTCGACCCCACGCCACGAAACGATCGCCCAGATAGTCGGTTTCGAAAACGTTTTCGACGCGGCCGTGAGCTCGATCGACGAAGCCCGAGGCACGATGTTTTGCCGATTGGACGGCAGCCCGACTCAACTGGAAGTGCCGCTAGGCCGCGTGGAGCCGGGCGCGGCCGTGCGCATCGCAATCCGCGCCGGCGACATTATCCTCGCCACCGAGCAGCCGCATGGTCTCAGCGCGCGCAACACTTTGCAGGGACGAGTCCAATCGATTCGCCGCGAAGGCGTGACGGTTATCGTGATGGTCGAAACGCCCTCGGCTTTCGAGGTTCACATGACGCCGGGCGCGATTGACGACTTAAAACTGGAAGCTGGAACAGCAGTCTGGGCAGTAATCAAAACCTACTCATGCAACCTCGTCGAGCCGTCAACGCGCCACCCTTAGCATAACCACCCTGAGCCAGCGGTGAGTAACAATCCCGTAATTGGACCTTAGTCGAAGGGGTGGCGGACTGGTGCGCTTTTGGCCTAAATTAAACAAGGATCTCACTGTGGAGCTATGCCGACGAAGATCGTTATCGACTACAACCGATGCGAGAGCAATGCGCGATGCATGCAGGTTGCTCCCGATATTTTCGAAGTCCGGGATGATGACAAACTATACGTGTTGAACGAGCATCCGCCGGAGTCGGCGCGAGAGCGAGTTTTGCAAGCTGCGCGCGTCTGCCCCAAGCAGGCTATTAGTCTTGCCGAAGACAAGTAGAGATGGTTCCCTGCGGGCGCAAAGCTTCTGATCCGCCGAAGCGATTATATCGCGGCCGGTGTTTGCCCGTTTCTCGCGAGCCGCGGCGATCCAGATGATCAATCCGTGCTCGGCCGAATGCGATAACGTATCGGCATATGCTTGATTCCGCCGACCAGGCTCGAGCGCATCCGCTGGATTGGCCCGGCCAATTCGGCGTAGTCAAACCGTTCGGCCAGTTGCCGGAACATCGACTGTAACTCCAGCCGCGCCAGACTAGCGCCAAGGCAGAAATGCTCACCAATGCCAAAAGCTAGATGGTTGTTCGGATCGCGCTGAATATCGAACCGGCCGGAATCCTCGAAGATCTCTTCGTCACGGTTAGCCGATGGATAAAATAGAGCCAGGATATCGTCCTTCTGGATCTTTCGCCCGTGCAACTCGGTATCAGCGTTTGCAACACGCGTGAATTGGATTACCGGTGAGGTCCATCGGAGGATTTCCTCAACAGCCGGCTTGACCATCGCGGAAGGATTCTGTTTGAAGAGCCGCATCTGATCCGGATGATCGATTAGCGCGTAAAGGCCGCCGGTGATCGCGTTGCGCGTCGTTTCGTTGCCGGCGATTATAAGCAAGGCAAAATACGAAAGCATTTCGAACTGAGGCAGCGGCTCGCCATTGACCGTGCCATTAGCAAGTGCGCTGGCAACGTCGTCGCGCGGCGTTTTGCGCCGATCCTCAACCAACTGCGAAAAATACTGGAAGAACTCGAGGCGCGCCTGCTCGACCATCTCCTTGATCGATCGTGTCCCGGCATATTCCGGATCGGACGGCGCAATCATCGAGTTACTCAGGCGGAACATCAGGCTCCAATCCGAGCGCGGGATACCGAACATCTCAGCAATCACCGCTAACGGCAGCTTTGCTGAAACTTCAGTGACAAAGTCGCATTCTTCCCGGCCCGCCAGGCTATCAAGAACCTCGGCTGTGACCTCTTCAACCTGCGCCGCCAGCTTTTGCACTGCGCGCGGCGTGAAACGGGCATTCACAACTTTTCGATAGGCGCCATGCTCGGGCGGATTCATGTTCAGCAGTTGGCGCAAGATAACTGCGTCATCATCAGGCGCGCCTTCTTGATCGACGGTTACAAAGAGATACTTGGTGCTGCGGAAAAGGCCCGGATCGCGCGAGACCGTTATGATGTCCGCGTGCCGGGTGACAGCCCAAAAAGGCACCACATCAGGCCGCTCATAGCGGAAGACAGGAGCCTCACGCCTAAGTAAAGCCCATTCCTTATGTGGGTAACCCCGCTGCACATAAAGGTCGGGGTTAATGATGTCCAATGTTTGAAGCGTAGGGTCTGCCATTTTACCTGTGGCCGCGGGGCTTCAGCCACCCCTACCTTAACATGGAATCTGGAAATGGAGCGAGTCGCTCCCAAGACTATTGATAACCGGCTGGGTAATGTAGGCGCCCGGTCTTGGAACCGCCTTGTGAATCTACGCCAGGTCAGATCTGAAAGTCACCTTTGCGCGGACGCCGAGCAAACTTTTTGCTTCCGCGCTTTGCTTCAAATTGGATTTCGTCTAGTTCTTTGCGCACAACCTCAAGGCGTTGTTGAAATTCGCGGGCTTCGACTTTCACCGCGGCTCCGCAACTTCTGCAGGTCACATGCGCTTCGGAACTATCCTCAAGGTCGCGCACCAGAATTGGGATTATATGGCTACATTGCGGACATCCGATGGTGATCGTTTCGTCCTCAAACATTTCACAAACTCCTGCTGTAGCGCCCTCCCCTACTCGGCTTTGATTGCAGCCGCGTCTGCCTAGGCTCGCGTGCCTGCGACTTCCGCCATCAGATCTATCGCTTCGTCTTGGCCGGTTTGAATAAGGAAACCCGTGGCACCGGATTTTTCCCATTCACGATAGCGCGTGCGAATCCGATCGGGCGGCCCGATCAAGGCGCGCAAGTCAATCAGATCATCCGGAACTGCCGCTGCAGCTTCTTCTTTGCGTCCAGCCAGATAAAGCTCCTGGATTCGCGCAGCCGCTTCGGGGAAGCCCTGGCGAATCATCAGTTCATTATGAAAGTTCTTGTTACGAGCTCCCATACCGCCTGCATAGAGAGCGATGTCGGGCTTAATCCTCGCCATCGCGGCCCGCACATCCTTTTCAATTATGACCGGCAGCAATGGATAGATCTCGAACTTGCCGAGCGACTTGCCGTTACCCGCGCGGCTAAATCCCGCTTCGAGCCAGGGCCGATAATGCGGCATCGAGCCCGGCACAAAGCCGAGGGGTAGAAACCCGTCACACAATTCGGCGCATAGTTTGACCGTCGCTTCGTTTTCCGCGCCAAGCATGATGGGAATATTCGGATTCATATGCAGAATAGATCGGAGCGGCTTACCCAGTCCGCTCGATCCCGGCCCGTCGTAGGGAAGTGAGATTTCCTTGCCGCTATGCGTGACCGGCCCCTCGCGCTGAAAAATCTTGCGCATGATCGTTATATAGTCGCGCAGGCGATAATACGGCTTGCCCCACGGCTGTCCGTACCAGCCCTCGACAATCTGCGGACCCGACACGCCAACTCCGACGATTACGCGGTTGCCGCCAGCCAGAGCGTCGATAGTCCCGGCTGTCATCGCAGCGTTCGCAGGAGTCCGCGCAGCGAGTTGAATTATGCCGCTCCCCAAACGGATACGCTTGGTCACCGCAGCGAGATAGGCGAGCGGGCTGAACGCATCGGAGCCATAACTTTCAGCCGTCCAGACTGAATCATAGCCAAGTTCTTCAGCCCGCATGATGCGCTTCAGCGGTAAGCGGAGGTTAGCACCCGAATAGCCAATAGTCAGGCCTAATTTCATTTATAGTACCGTTATCTAAACTGTTTCGATCATATAATACGCCTGGTTTATATGTCATCAAGCGGGAATACCGGGCGGCGAATCTTCGTGTACGGTAGCCTGCTCAGGTCCTGGGTTGCCAAACCGGGTGCGTCAACGTCGATGAATGTGCGGCCAACATCAGCAAGCCCGGCACGATGCTGCATTTCGGCTTTGCAGACTAGAATCTTGCGCTGAGTTGGTTCGATACCGAGGCTCCGGAAATGATTAGGCTCGAAGACGAGGACTGGATGCGAGGTCAGGATTACTTCGATGCCGCCGCAATCGATTACGGCCGTCGTGCCACGCCGTACCGTTCCAGCGTTGAACCTGGTTGATGCGGCGAATACGCCGTCGTGGATAACCCGGACCCGGCCGCTGATCGTCACCGGTTCACCGTGAAAGCGATCAACTTTTCCTCCAGCCGTAAGTGTAATGTCCTTGCCAATGCCAGCCTGTACCGCTTCGCGCACTGCGGCAGGGTCCGCGATATTGCCGATCACGGCACCTTTCGCCTTCTGCTTGATCAACTCGGCAAGGATTGCCGTACCGTCCCCGGGAGTCCCCGCACCGCCACTGTCGGCCAGGTCACCTAGCACCACCGGCGTCTCGGCGGCTTCGACTGCCTCACGCACCGCATCTTCAACTGAGACCATCTCAGTGAGAAAGGCGTGGCGCTTGGCCCAGCAGGCTTCCTTGATTTCTTCGGCGATATCGGCAGCTAGTTGCGGCTCACGATCGGTCGTGACTACTACACTGATGCCGGTTTCGGGACGTTCTGAGCAGAAAAATCCTCCAAGCAGCGAGACGTCGAGCACACGCGAATCACGCCGTTTATAGTTCTGCGCGATACGCATCAGATGTTCCATCGGCCATCCGGGCGCGATGTAAAGCTTCTGCAGCGCGGGCGCCATTGCTGGCTGCGCCCAGGCCTGAACCGGCCTTAGCGAATTGTCGAACATCCCGGCCATAACACGCGCGCCAAGCTGTCCGGTTTCAACGAAATCGTAATGGGGATTGGTTTTAACGCCAATCAGCATGCTCGAATGGCGCACCATCAGAGGCGTGACATTCGCATGCCCGTCGAGCGAAACTATAATTGGCGTATTGGAGCCAACAACTTCGCGCAACGCCCGGAGCAGATCGCCCTCGCAGTCGTCGATAGAACTGGTCGCGGCGGTTCCATGAACTTGAAGGAAGATACCGTCGATCCTTCCTGCCTTGCGCAGGCTTTCGACAAATTGAGCTTTCGCCCAGGCGTGCGCTTCGTCGGTCGGCTGCCCCGCCAGGCCGGGGAAGATGAAGTGCAGCGGCGCGAGTTCCCAATTGAGCGCACGGGCGCCAGCGGCAAATCCCGCCAGCGGAGTTCCGCCCTGAGTCAGCCGCATCACTGCATCGCCGGACAGCAT
>DATJUF010000372.1:0-13137 GCA_035502655.1 Binataceae bacterium (SeqCode) | reverse complement strand
GTCGGGCATCGGATGGTCGCGATCGCGCCGCAACGCGTAGGCATCTAGCCCGGTGCCTCCGGGCGCCCGCCCGACACCCAAATCGATCCGCCCGGGATAAAGTGCGTGCAGTACGCGAAAGCATTCGACCACCTTGAGCGGACTGTAATGAGGCAGCAACACCGCACCCGATCCAATGCGAATGCCGCGAGTCTCCGCGCCGACCCGCGCCAAAAGAATCTCCGGCGCCGGACTCGCCAATGCGTTAATTGCGTGATGCTCCGCGATCCAGTAGCGCTCGAAGCCCAGCCGATCCGCCAGCCGCGCCAGTTCGATGGTATTCTGCAGCGCGTCGGCAGGCGTCGAGCCTTCCGGCACCGGCGACTGATCGAGGACGGACAACTTCACTGCGGCAAACCCGATTTTGGCACTGGCGCATTCATCTTCCCGTCAATGTAATGCTTCTCAATCGCCGCAACCAAGCCATCAACTGTGTAAGTTAACGCTTCCACGGCTACATCGAGTCCATGCGCGCGTGCCGCCTCCGCAGTAATTGGTCCAATCACCGCCGCCTTGAATTTTTTGCCCGCGCTACCCGCTAACTCGATCCAATTCTTGACGGTGCTCGGGCTGGTGAACGTGACCAAATCAATCGGTGCGGCGTCCAGCAGGCTGCGCAGATGATCGCTCGCTTTGGCTTTCGGCCTGATCGTTGAATAGGCCGGCGCGACAACGACTTCGCTCGCACCCGCCGCGCGCAGCATTTCAGGCAGCACCTCCCGTGCGGTTTCCGCTCGGGGAATCAGGATGCGCACACCTTTGATCCGCTGTGGCGTCAACGCATCAATCAGCCGCTCGGCGCGATACTCAGTCGGCATCGCCGCAACGGTAAGTGCATAATTCGCCACGCGCGCCGCAGTGGCTGGCCCGATCGCTGCGATGGCCGCGTTGCCTAGTTCACGGATGTCGCGGCGGAGCGTCCGCAGGCGTTGCATGAACGCCTCGACGCCTTTCGCGCTGGTGAAGATGATCCAGTCGAATGATCCGAGACCGGCGATTGCCCTGTCCAGCAGCGCGTAACTCGACGGCGGCGCAGTTGCGATTACCGGGACGCCGATCGCCTCGGCGCCGAGCGAACGCAGCCGCTCGATCAGTCCTGGCGCTTCGCCGGCCGCCCGCGTTACGATGATGCGCCGTCCGAAGAGCGGCATCCGCTCGTACCATCCGAGTTGATCGCCGAGCGCCGCGCATTCGCCTACCACGATAACCGCAGGCGCGCCGAGTCCCGCCTGCGTGGCCTTTGCGGCAAGATTCGCGAGCGTCCCAGCGACGCTCCGCTGGCTCGCGGTTGTGCCCCATTGAATAGCGGCGGCTGGGGTTGTTGGCGGCATGCCGCGGTTGATTAGATGATCGAGGTTATCGCGCAACTGCGCTGTTCCCATCAGGATCACGAGCGTCCCGCGCCCTTCTGCCGCCTGCGCCAGGCCGGTCCAGGGAATCGCCGCCTCAACGTCCTTGGCCGGATCGAGATGACCGGTCAGAATCGTCACGAACGAGCCGTGATCGCGATGGGTCAGCGGAATTCCGGCGAAGGCCGGCACGGCAATCGCCGAGGTGACGCCGGGGACAATCTCATATTCGATCCCGGCGGCGCGCAAGGCTTCGGCCTCTTCACCGCCGCGTCCAAATATAAATGGGTCGCCGCCCTTGAGCCGCACGACGCGGCGCCCACGCTGCGCGTGCTCGATCAATAGACGGTTGATTTCCGGCTGCGGAACGTTGCCGGCCGCGCCGCCTTTCTTGCCGGCAAAAATCAATTCCGCATCGTCACGCGCGAGCTGCAACGCAGCGTAGGCCACGAGGTTGTCATAGATTATGACATCGGCGGTGCGGATTAATTCCGCGCCGCGCAGAGTAATCAAATCGGGGTCGCCCGGCCCGGCGCCCGCCAGGAATACGCGTCCGGATTTGCGCAGGCTACTCACTGCTATTCGCGATACTCACTGACTATTCGTGATGCGCCGCGTGAAGCCATCTTGAATATTCACACAGCACTGCTAACTCAGACCTGCTCAACCTAATGTATGATAGCGTGGGCGCCTGCTGCTAGCATCCGCTGGCCGAGCGCTTGGCCGCAGGCGGCTGCTACGGCCTCATACTTTTCATCTTTAAGGCTGAGCGGCGCCGCGCAACTATCCGCCATATGCGCAGACCCGTCCACGCTGAACAACAACGCGCGCAAGCTCAAGCTGGCGCCGCTGATGGTTCCTTTGACGCCCACCGGCGATACGCACGACGCACCGATCGCCGCCAGAAACGCCCGCTCAGCCGTGACTTCAGCACGCGCCGGCGGGTCATTCAGCGAGGCAATTATGGCCGCCAGTTCAAGCGAGCCGCCAATCGTTTCGCCGCTCAGCGCTTCGATCGCCAATGCCGCCTGCCCGCCCGACGGCACGAAGCCGTTTTCGTTTAGCGGATAAAGCTTAATTCCTGCCAGTGCGCCGATTTTGCCGAGGCGCTTGAGCCCCGCCATCGCGAGCATGATCGCGTCGAAACCGCCCTCTGCGAGCCGCCGGAGCCGCGTATCGACATTGCCGCGCAAGGGCGAAATCGCGAGATCGGAGCGCATCCGCAGCAACTCGAATTGCCGCCGCGCCGACGAGGTTCCGACCCGCGCGCCATGAGCGAGCGCCCGCCACGGCTCGTCAGAATCAGCTATTTCAGCGCCGCTTAGGCGAATCAACAAGCCGTCGCGCGGATCCTCCCGCCCCGGGACCGCGGCGATGCGGAATTGATCCGGCAGCACGGCGGGCAGGTCTTTCAGCGAATGGACGGCGACATCAATTTGGCCTTCCGCCAGCGCCTGTTCGAGTTCGCGCACGAATAGGCCTTTGCCACCGGCGCGCGCCAAGGACGCCGAAGTGAGCCTGTCCCCACTGGTGCTAATCGGAACAATCGTGGCCGCGAGCTCGCCCTTCCCTGCTTCCAGTGCCTGCTTGATTGCGTTCGCCTGCACCAGTGCGAGCGGACTGGGGCGCGACCCGATACGGAGCAGATGGGCCATCAGGAGGCGGCTGCAGCCGCGTCAAAGATCGTCGTCATCGGAGTCATCGTGATTAGCGCCACGATCAAGCCCAAGGCTGTCCAATTG
Source organism: Binataceae bacterium (SeqCode) (assembly GCA_035502655.1). Taxonomy (GTDB): domain Bacteria; phylum Desulfobacterota; class Binatia; order Binatales; family Binataceae; genus DATJUF01. The sequence continues at coordinate 10,007 of DATJUF010000372.1, read as the reverse complement.
GAGATCGCCGCACAGCAGCCGCCGCGCGATTTCCGCGGTGTTAATTCCGTCGGGCATCCCGGCGCGGCCTTCGCGCAGGCCGGTGAGCACACGATGAAGCAGCTTGTTGACCATGCCGCGCGTCAACGCCTCAATCCGTTCGCGTTCCTGCACAGGCAGCGTCGCCAGCCAGTTACGATGGCGCTGCAATTCCTCATCGCGGAGCAGTTCGATACTCATCCGAATGTCCTTGATCGCCGGGACCAGCTCGAGGCTTTCGAGCCATCTGACGAACGCTTCGACCTCGCCGCTGACGATCTCCTCGGCTTTGACCGCTTCGCGCTCGCGTTCCTCAAGCGATGCCGCGGCAGCCGTACTCAAATCGTCGATATCGTAAAGGTAGACGTTCTCCAGCGTGTTCAGCCGCTCGTCGAAGTTGCGCGGCACGCCCAGGTCAATCAGGAACATCGGACGGTAGCGGCGTTCCTTAATCACGGTGTCCAACTCAGCCGGCGTCAGAACGGGCTTGCTCGCTGAGAGCGATCCAATCACGATATCCGCCATCTTGAGGTAGGGCTTGAAACTGTCGAGTGGCACCGCGGTGCCGCCCAATTCGCGTGCCAGCGCAACCGCATGGTCAAACGTGCGGCTGGTGATCAGCAGCGCCTCGATGCCTTGCCGCTTGAGGCTGCGTGCGGTCAACTCGGCCATCTGGCCGGCCCCGAGCAGCATCGCGGTTTTGTTCCCGAGCGTATCGAAAATCTTACTGGCGAGGCTTACGGCCGCCGAACTGACCGAGACAGCGCCATGCCCGATCAGAGTGGCTTTGCGCACCCGCTTGGCGACTCCAAAGGCCTTATGGAATGCGCGATGGAGCACTAGCCCGGCGGTATCCGCCTCGACCGCTTGACTGTAGGCCGTCTTGAGCTGCCCCAGAATCTGCGGCTCGCCAAGCACCATCGAATCGAGGCTGGCGCCGACCCGAAAGAGATGACGCACGGCGTCACGCCCCGCGTAATGATAGAGCGCTGGAGCGAAAGCGTGATGCTCTACCGCGCGATCCTGCGCGAGGAATTCCGACGTTTTGAGGCTGCTGAGCGGATCCTGAGTCAGGCCAATCAGCTCGACACGGTTGCAGGTCGAAAGCAGCGCGACCTCCCCGATCGCGGGCATCTCCTGCCGCAGCCGCGCCAGCACTTGCGGGATTTCATGCTCCGCATAAGCCAGCCGCTCGCGGACTGCGACGGGTGCCGTACGATGGTTGACACCGACGATGAAGAAATTGCCGCGCATGGATGTTAGCCGAAGTTGCCCCCGTGCTTGCCCGGTGTCAACAGGCTTACGCCTACGAATGAGCCTATCAGAATCGTAAAGACGACCAGAGTAAGCGCTGCGACACGATGCCCGCGCCAGCCCGCCGTAAGCCGCGATTCGAGCAGTCCAGCGTAGAGCAGCCAGATCGCGAGCGACCAGGTCTCCTGGGGTTCCCATGACCAGAAATGTCCCCAGGTCGCGTCCGCCCAAATCGCACCCGTCACGATGGCCAAGCTCAGCATGAGAAAGCCCCATCCGAGCAGGTGATAATTGACGCGGTCGAGCTTTTCGAGGCTTGGCGCACGGCTATCAGAGGGTCCAAGCGCCCGCTTGGCCTTGAGCCGCTTTTCATAAACCAGGTAGACGACACTCACGCAGGCGGCTAGCACGAAGAGCGCAACGCCCAGAAATGCGAGTGTGACATGTACCGGCAGCCATGCACTGCGCAGGCTGGCCGGCATCGACAGGCGTCCCGGCTGGATCATCACTATAGCAACGATGAGGGCGACGGTGATAACCGGGGCAACGAAAGTGCCAATCACCTGCATTTTCAGCCTCAAGATGATACCAAGCCCAGCCAGAGCGATCAGCCATGCAAGGAAGACCAGTGATTGCGCGAGATTGGTTACCGGAACATTACCGGCCTGCAAACCGCCGATCACTAGATAAGCCGTCTGCAATGCGGCGCCTAATCCGAGTGACGCAATCCCTAAACTGCGGAGGGGCGAATCACCGCTTACGCCCACGCGTTCGCTGACGAATCCTGCGGACGACGCCAGGTAGCATGCGAGCGCTGGCATTAGCCACCAATTATGCACGGCCGGGCTCGTCGGGACTCGCTGATGATGTTCCGGATGCTATGGTAGCCGCAGCATCGACGCCCAAATCCTCGAATCCTGCGCCGAGATGGGTCCGCAAGAGTTTCTCGACCGCCACCGAATCGGAGTGTCTGACAGCATCAACCAGGCCTGACGCCATCAATCCTGAAAGCATCCGCGCCCGTTCCGATGAATCGCTGACGCGCCCGCGCAGCCATCGGCGTGCGCTTCGGAGTAATTCGGCGGCGGCGCCGTATTCTGGACCGACCACCTGTTCAACCTGCTGACGGATTCGCCGGGCCAATGCCGGACTCGCCCCGCCGGTCGAAATTGCCACTTGCACGTCACCTCGCTTGACCACCGCCGGGGTGATGAAGTCGCATAGCGCCGGCCGATCCGCCACGTTAATCAGGACGCCGAGCTTACGCGCGTCCGCCGCAGCCGACAGAGCAATTGCTCCGCCGGGTGAGATAGCGATCCAGGCCATGAAGCGGCCGCGCATATCAGGCGGCGCATAAATCCGCGGTATCCACTTTATCGTCCCCGCGCGCGCCATCGCCTCCAGCCGAGGCGTAACTTCCGGCGCGACCACCGTTACCGCAGCGCCTGCCTCGCATAGGGCATCGACGCGGCTCTCAGCTAAATGACCGCCGCCGAGCACGAGGCAGTCGCGTCCTTGCAATTCGATAAATACTGGCAGATAAGGCATCGCGCTGGGTCAAGATCTGACGCAGGATCATCGCGAAGTTTAGTACAATAATGTGGTCTGAGACAGTGATTAAGGTCCTTATTGCCGGGCCGGGCCGGATTTTATTGCTGCCTTACGCAATCAAAAATGCGCACACCCCAGATAGCCTCGCTCGGCATAGACAAGGAGCGCTCCGCTAATGCAATCGATGCGGGCGTTTAACCGGACCCGCGCGACCGTCCTGTGTGAACGTTTGGAAGCGGCTAGCGGCTTTAGCGGCCAGAGCCGCGGACTTCTGGGACGGGACGGCCTCGCCGCTGGCAGCGGGATGCTATTCGTTTCATCTCTCCCACTGATGTGGATGCACATGTTTTTCATGCGGTTCCCGATCGATATCATTTTTCTCGATCGCCATGGCAGGGTGCTCCGGATCTGCCATAACCTGCGGCCCTGGCGGCTCTCGCCAATCGTATGGCGGGCGCGCAAGGCGCTGGAACTGCCGGCCGGCGCGGCGGCGGCCAGTGCGAGTGAAATTGGCGATTTTATCGAAATAAACGCGACCGAAGACGACAGCTAGTCCAAACGCGGGTGAAAACTAGCAATTCCGCGTTATTTTTGGCAGCGCTTTATTGATCCCCTCTTTTCGCTCTGTTAATAGCAGCTAAGCAAGCCATTCCGATTCTTGTTATTCTTCGGATAGCTTCTTGATACTGAGACCAAACGCAAGCCAGTTACAACAACCAGCGGAAAAGGGGTCCTTGGCTTTTGAAAAACGAATGAAGGATTTGTTTATGTCGCCGGTCGCCGCATTTTGTATAAGAGTATTTCGCTCCGGCGGAGCGCTTCGCCGGGCGCAGACCATGACCGAATACGCATTGATCCTGGCCGCCATCGCGATCGTAGTTTACGTTGCGTACAACACGCTCGGTAACGATATGGCGGCGATGGTCAACCGGGTTGATGCTATCCTCACTGCCGCCGCGACGTAGCTTCAAGGCCGTCTGAACTTCGTCTCGATTGCCAGCATTGCCGCCTCCGAGAGCCGCGATAGTTTGCCGTTAAGGGCTGCGTGCATCAATTGTGCGCACCACGTTGCATCTGCGCAACAATCGTGGCTGACGGGGACTCAGTCTCTTGAATCAGCATAGAGGGCGATACCGGTCTATAGCGGCATTTTTTTGTCACGATTCGTGTGGCATAGCCGATGCTCAGGCCCATCCTCGGATAACGCGGGAAAGACTGCGTATCCACAATTAAGCCCTCAAGGGGTGGGAGGAATTCAAATGGAGTCGATTCTCCGCAGCTATCTACGTGTGCGCGAAAGCATGACGCGCCTTAGCCGTACTCAGGCGGTCACGCGCTTCACTCGTGGTCAGACTATGACTGAGTACGCACTGATTGTAGCGGCCGTCTCGATCGCGGCTTTCCTCGCGTATCAAACGATGGGCACCGATATTTCGGCGCTCGCTTCGGAGGTCGATAGCAAGCTGAGCGCTGCCGCTACCAGTCTTGGCAGCTAAACGCCGCCAACTGCCCGCTGCGGCAATTCCAAGATTGTCCGTAGCGGGCCTCATTGACACACTCAGACGTTATTAAGCTTCTTTCGCCATCATATCGCTGACTGCTTGGCTTGGCCTCTCGCTGAGCGTAAGTTATTGCCCGAAAAGGGGGCCGGGTGTCGCGGATTTTCCTCCATTGAATAAAGGCTGTATTGCATCTGCCGCACGGCGGCACGGACCCCAATACGCATCAGGTGATAGCGGGCGCTGAATTGCTTCCGCATAGACAGCACCTAGAATGCCGCAGTGCCACAAGTGGAGGCCTCCACCGAGGCCAGGCAGCGCTCGAATTCGCGCTGGTGCTGAGCGTCGGCCTGATAATCCTGGTGGTAGCAATCCAAATGGCCCTGGTGGGCGAAACCGTGCTGGCCCTCGGCCAGGTAAATTACCAGGGCGCGCGCTACGCCGCGATCCATCAATGTGCTACGGCGTCGGATGTTGCGGCGTACATGACCAGTGTCGCCTCGCCGACTCTGGCTGGCACCAATTGCGGCGGCAATATGAATGTGACGGTGACCGACATGTATGGCAGCAGCAGCGCGTCCGGCAGTTGCGCCACGCCCGGATGCGAAGGGACGCCGCGCACCTTCGGCAGCCAGGTGACAGTCAGCGTAGTCTACAACATTCCATCGTCGCAGATGTTTCTGCCGAATCCGTTCCTCGGTATCTCATTCCCTACCACGCTTTCCAGCACCGAGGCGGCTATGTCCGAATGACCTCAGCACCAACCGGCAGCCGAACCTGCGCAGCGCCGCGGACGGCGCGATCAGCAGCGGCCGGCACAAGCGCGAGCGTAGGGGCAAAGCGAGCAATCCGATGAGACGACCGGCGATTTTCGTCCTGCTGGCTGGTATCGCGGCGATGGTCGCGGCGATGGTGGTCTACTCAGCCTTGAAACGGCGCGAAGCGATGGTGCGACAGGCCATGGCCCAGTCGGTCAATATTGTCGTGGCGGCCCATGACCTTCCGGTCGGCACGGCGCTTGACGCCGCGGCCCTCAAGAGCATGCGCTGGTCGCGCGACAGCCTGCCGCCGGGTGCGATCATGAACGCGTCAACGATCATCGGCCAATACACCAAATCGAGCTTCGTTGAGAACGAACCGATCGTCGCCAGCCGCCTTTTCAGCAGCGCCAAGAACGCAGGCATCCTGCCGCTCCTGATTCCCAGCGGGATGCGCGCGATGTCGGTGCCGGTGGACGAGGTCAGCGACATTGCCGGCTTCGTGCTGCCGCATACCCACGTCGACGTGCTGGTCTCGCTGTCGGAAGGCCAAAAAACTATGTCGCGTATCGTTCTCCAGGACGTTGAAGTGCTCGCGATTGCGCAGGATATCGAGCGGGTCAACGATCAGCCGCAGGCGGTTCGGGTGGTTACTGTCCTGGTCACTCCCGAAGAAGCCGAACGGCTTGCTCTCGCCAGCCGCGAAGGAACCTTGCGCCTCGCCATGCGCAATTACACCGACAAGCAAATCGTCAACACCAAGGGCATCGACCTGTCGCAAATGATGGGTGACAATCCGCCCGCGCCGGTTCCGATGACCAATGAACCGCGTCCCGTATTCGTTGCGCCGCCGCGGCGCCCGCCAACGGTCGAAGTCGAAATCCTGCGTGACGGCAAGACTTCAGAGTCAGTCACGTTCGTTCGCGGCCGTCAGCTCAGCTCGAGCGTAAGTTCAGCGCCGCCTTCGGCTCGGGCCGGTGCAGCACCGCATAACCGCGCCGATGCGCCCGGCGCGCCAGAGCCGGATGACGCTTCGCCACCGGACGCGGGCGCCGGTGTAAATAGCAGTCCAATGGGCGCCTTGAGCGCGCCGGGACCGGCCTCCTCAACCGCAGCGGCGATGGCCGATAATACGGCTCCACCGGCGGTCTTGCTGCCGCCATCTGGCGCGGACGATTCTTCGGAGGGCTATGGCGGACCGAAGCCGCATACTATCGACGTACCGTAAGGCTACGCGCGGTTTGCAGGCCCGCGGATTTACAGCCGGCGTAAAAGGTCGCAAGCAGGGGAGAAAGGGGAATGGAAATCGACAGGAACAGGTTGCGGCTTCGCGCGCGCCGTTTATCTCTCCGCAGTGCGCTTTCGCTGTTTCTGCTGGTATTGTTATTGCCGATCGGCGCCACGGCCCACGCTACGGACGGCGACTCACCGGCGCGCAAGGTGATCTTCGTGACGCTCAACGCCGGGGAGAGCTACGTAATCGATAATGTCGGTGAGGGCACCACGCCCGCGGTCCACGTTCTGACCAATCCGCATGCACTGATCGTCAGCAGCGACAAACCGGGTGAAGTGGTCCTGGTCGGTGCTGAAGCCGGGCAATGGGCGATCGACGTCACTACCGATGACGGACAGGACCTGCGCTATAAAGTCAGCGTCAACGCGATTGCCAATCCCTTCCGCAGCCCGCTCGAGCCCGGCAAGAATCCGCCAGCTTTAGGTTCCCCGCATTTCGACAGTGCGGCCAGCCGGCCGGTGACAGTCGCGGCGCTCGACCCTTCTGCGGGACTGCCGCTGCCAGCAGGCCGCGGATCCTCACTGAGTGCTTCGGCCGCGGCGCCAGCGTCATCGTCGCCTTCTGTGCCAATTGCGGCGGCCGCAGCGGCCTCACCGCCGCCGCTATCGCCGTTCAGCGGTACGCTAACGGCCGCCAGTAAGCCCTCCGGTGTAGCGCCAGCGATGACGCTCGCGGCAGGCTCTACTACGCTGCCTCCGGCGGCGCCAGCGGCAGCCGTGATGCCAGCACCGGCGAGCGATACTTCGGCTTCGAGCCCAATGCTCCATCTGGAGAACCAGACCGGCGAAATCCAGCAATTCCGGACCAACCCGCCAGCGGTGCCGCGCACGCCCTCGACCTCGGGGACCCCTGACTATCTTCCTCCCGGTGTGATCGAACTCCCAGCCAGTTCTTCGCGTATAATCGATTTCACTAACCGTATCCGGCGCATCTCGATTGCCAATTCCACGATTGCTGACATTGATGTCATCTCGCCCTACGAGATCAACGTGATCGGCCACAAGGAAGGCTTTACGACGCTCACGGTCTGGGATTCGAGCAGCCCCTATCCTCAACAGCGCCAGGTTCGGGTCGATCCGTACGGCAAGCAGCAGGTGATGCTCAACGTTATCGTGGCTGAACTCGACCGCAGCCGCCTCGAACAGCAAGGTATTAACTGGGCGCTGACATTGCCGAACCAGGGCGTCTCGCTGGTCGGCCTGCCCGGCCAGGTGGCGACGCCCTATAGCCCCACCGTGACGCTGACACCTACAACGGTGCTCGGCGCCGGTTCTGCCACACAAACGACGGTCAGCCAAAGCGTCACCGGCAGCCTGCCCGCGGCCGGCACCCTGATTCCGTTGCTGCTGTCCTCGACGATCAACTATGGAATCGCGGCTGGTAATTCCAATTTCCAGACCCAGTTCCTATTCCAGGAGCTGGAAGATCACAACTTCGCGAAGATTCTCGCCGAGCCGCGCCTGCTGGCGAATTCGGGTGAAAAGGCTGAGTTTCTTTCGGGTGGCGAGATTCCGATCGTTATTGCGCAGGCCCTGAATACCTCGATCGTCTTCAAGAAATTCGGGACTTCGGTGATTTTCGTCCCCACGGTTATCGGCAGCGATCAGATTGCACTTAAAGTGAAGCCCGAGGTTTCGCAGCCCGACTACGCCCATGCAGTACAGCTATTTGGGTTCTCAGTGCCGGCTTTCGTCACACGTTCGGCCGAGACTTCGGTCCGGCTGCGCAATAATCAGACGCTGATTATCGCCGGCCTGATCCTCCACACCAAAACCTCGACCCTGCAGAAGACCCCTTATCTCGGCGATATTCCCTACCTGGGTGCGCTCTTTCGCGCGACTTCATATCAGGATCAGGAAAACGACCTGGTAATGACCGTCACGCCCGAAATCGTTGCGCCGATTCCGGCCTATGGAGTTGCCGCTTATCCAACCGACCGCGGGCCGTTGTCGCCAAGCGAAACCGCTACCCAGCCGCTCTATCCCCAGGACGCAAGCCGTCCACGTTTCTAGCCGCAATGCCGGAATTTCAGTTATCGCCTCGCGGCGAGGACTTGCGGTTGGGCGGCGCGAAATCCGTATAATGCGAAAGGCTATTGTGGCCGGTAGCGTTGCAGGTGGCGCCGGAGTTCAAACGTGGCGATGCTGAACAGCAAGAATGAGGCGAAACGTGGTGTGCTACGCGTCAGGCTCGTAGGCGACGCTGATAATTCGCGCGCCGACGTGCGGGCCTCACTCGGCGCGCTCGGTGACCCGCCGCTGGAGTTGATTGAGGCTGAAACAGGCGGCGACAGTGACGACGCCGCCGATCCGGACGTCGTGATGGTGCTTTTCAATGGCGGCAACGAGGACGAATCGCTCGCTTACCTGCAGACGCAGGCCGAAAAAACACCACGCCCCGCCTTGTTTGCCCTGATGCATGAGCGCTCGCCGGTGCTGATGCGGCGGATTTTGCGCGCCGGCGCCGACGAGCTGCTTTTCCTCCCGCTGGATCAAGGCGACGTGACCCGCGCACTGCTGAAAATCAGTGAGACTCGGCGCCGGGCCGAGCGGCGCAGTGGCGGGATCGTATGCGCCGTCGTTAGTACGGTCGGGGGTGTCGGTGTCACCAGTCTGGCCGGGAATCTCGCGCTGGCTCTGCGCTGCACCTTGAACAAGCGCGTGGCGATCCTCGATCTCGACCTCCAGACCGATGGCATGGCCGTGTTCCTCAACCTGGAACCCGAACGCACGATCATGCAGCTTTGCGAGACCGATCGCCGTCTCGACTCGATCCAGCTCGAATCTGTGCTGACGAAACATCCGTCGGGAATCTATCTGCTGGCCGCTCCCAAGCGTATCGAGGACGGCGAACTGGTGGCCGATACAACGGTGAGTGCGGTTATCGATCTGATGCGCCAGTTGTTCGACTTCGTTATCGTTGATTGCGGCGGATATATCGATGAGAACGCGGTCGCGGCGTGGGAGCGGGCAGACTACCTGCTGTATCTGCTTGATCAATCGATTTCGGGGGCGCGATGCGCTTGGCGCTTTGTCGACCTTTTTAGCCGCCTGGGACTCTCCGGCGTCGAACCGAGCTTTGTGCTGAGCCGCTACGTCCCGCATCATCCGATTAGCGAAGATCAGATTATCCATACGCTAGGGCGTCCGATATACGCGAAGATTCCGCGCGATGAGCGCTTGCTCGAGCGTGTCCAGTTGCGGGCGCAGGATCTATGGCAGGTCGCTCCGGCCTCGCCGCTGGCGCGCGCGATTGAAGGTCTCGCGCGGCGTATCAATAGCGGTGGCGAGGTGGCGGCTGAAAGCAACGGCAGCTTTGTCTCGCGGCTATTCTCGGCCTTCACCAACCATCGGAACTGACCGCCTCACCGCCGCTTCTTCCTCTTGCGGCCGTTCGGCCACGCGCCGAGTAGAAAAGCGCGCTCAACCTACCTAATCTCCACACAGGCGGCCACCGTCCTAAGTGCCATGAGGCTGGCTATAGTGCGGACCGGACCCACTATTCGTCAGTTAAACCATCTTAGAGTTACTAACGGATGGAACCTTTTACTCCATCACTATCGGACTATCTGGCCTCGCTTATCCCGACGTTAGACGCTTCTCCTTGGATTAGATGACATTAAGGAAGCTGCCT
>DATJUF010000371.1:0-10334 GCA_035502655.1 Binataceae bacterium (SeqCode) | reverse complement strand
CGTTTGTGGCATATCGATTAATCGATGGACGTTGAACCAAGGGCTACACAAGGCACGGTTACCTTTCGCCCAGCGGGAGAGACCATGATCGTCGGTTTGGCGGGGCCGTGGCATCTTGGCAAGGACGCACCGTCCGCGTCGCTTCTTGCCCGGGAACTCAGTGGAGGCTGTCCGCCGCAACGGCTGTGTTTCGACTCTGCTCGATTGACTCACTGGGACAGCAGCCTTATCTCTTTTCTTACGCAGGCCTCGGAAATTTGCCGTGCGCGCGGAATCACCGAAGATCGCGGGGGCCTGCCCCGTGGCCTCCGCCGTTTGGTTGAACTGGCCGAGGCTGTGCCTGAGAAGAAAGGGGCACGCGCCGGAACTTCGAAGGCCGCGTTCCTCGCCCGAGTCGGTAACGCAAGTATCGGCTATGGAACTTCGGTTAGCGAGTTCCTCGAATTCCTTGGCCAACTCACTCTCGCCTTAGGGAAATTTGTTCGCGGCAAAGCGCGCTACCGAAGGATCGACTTGCTGGAAGCGGTCCAGCAGTGCGGCGCTGGCGCTCTCGGTATTGTTACGCTAATCGCCTTTCTAGTCGGCGTGATTCTGGCCTTCATGGGCGCCGTGCAGCTCTCGCAGTTCGGGGCCGCGATCTATGTGGCTGATCTAGTTGGCATCGGCATGGTGCGCGAGATGGGAGCAATGATGACCGCGATCATCATGTCGGGGCGTACTGGTGCCGCATTTGCCGCCAAACTAGGTACGATGAAGGTCACCCAGGAAATCGACGCTCTGACCACGATGGGCATTTCGCCACTTGAATTTCTAGTGCTGCCGCGCACACTAGCTTTGATTCTGATGATGCCGCTGTTATGCCTGTTCGCGGATTTGGCCGGCATCGTCGGCGGCATGTTCGTCGGCGTTGGGATGCTTGATCTCTCAATCACAAACTATGTGCGGGAAACCATCTCTACCTTGACGCTGCTTAATCTCTTCGGTGGCCTGCTCAAGGCAACAGTGTATGGCGCTTTGATCGCGATCGCCGGATGCCTGCGCGGTTTTCAGTGCGGCAATAGCTCGTCGGCGGTAGGCGATGCCGCCACTCAGGCCGTCGTGACGTCGATCGTGATGGTCGTCGCCGCCTGCGGCGCCTTCGCCGTGGTGTTCAGCATTCTAGGGATCTGAACTCTCGATGCCCGATGCCGCCGGCAGTGCCGAGTCCGCAATTAACGAAGCGCAGATTACCGTGCGCGACGTTACAATGGCGTATGGCAGTTTTGTCTTGATGAGCGGGCTTAACTTCACTGTTCGCCGCGGTGATATTTTTATCATCATGGGGGGAAGCGGATGCGGCAAGAGTACGCTGCTGCGCCATCTAATCGGACTGAAAGACCCTGCTACGGGTGAAATTATTTACGGCGATGTGAACTTCACCAAAGCCGAGCCAGCGATCCGGGAAAAACTTCTACGGCGGTTCGGCGTACTCTATCAAAGCGGCGCGTTATGGAGTTCGATGACCCTCGCCGAGAACATCGGCTTGCCGCTAGGTGAGTTCACTGATCTCACGCCAGTTCAGATCCGCGAAGTTGCCGCGCTCAAGCTTGCATTGGTCGGGCTCAAGGGCTTTGAAGATTTCTACCCCAGCCAGATCAGTGGCGGTATGCAGAAGCGCGCGGGATTGGCTCGCGCGATGGCGCTCGATCCGGAGGTACTGTTCTTTGATGAGCCATCTGCCGGACTCGATCCGATTAGCTCTCGCCTGCTCGATGACTTGATTCTGGAACTGCGCGACAATCTTGGCGCGACCATCGTAGTGGTCACGCATGAGCTGGCGAGTATCTTCACGATTGCTAACAATAGTGTCTTTCTCGACGCCGAATCGCGTACGCAGATCGCAACCGGCGACCCTCATGAGATGCTCGCAAATTCTCATGACGCGCGCGTACGCCGATTCCTGACACGCGGCCAGGAAGGAGGCGGCTCAGCCAGCAGTCATGGGTAAACGCATCAGTCCAACCGCTATCGGCGCATTCGTTGTTGCCTCGTTTGCTATTCTGGTTCTGGTGCTGGTAATTGCTGGCTCGGGAAAGCTATTCCAAAAGCCGATCAAGTTTGTGTGTTTGTTTCGGGGCGACTTGAACGGACTTAAAGTCGGCGCGCCAGTGAAATTCCGAGGTGTTCAAATCGGCGCTGTTTCAGCGATCAAGCTCAGGCTCCTGCCCTCCGAAGGCCAGATTAAGCCCGACGTCAAAGGCTTCCGCCTGCCTGTCATCCTCGAACTCGACCCTGCAATGGTGGCGGGGCGCGGCGGAACAGGTGAAGCATTTGGCAAAGCGGGATTCGAAGAGATGCTTCAGCGGGGGCTCCGCGCGCAGCTCAGCGTCGAGAGCTTGCTGACGGGGCTGTTGTATGTCGATCTTGATCTTCGTCCTCACACCAAGGTCGACCTCGTGCTAGTTCCGGGCAGCAGTCCTTATCGGGAAATCCCAACGATTCCGACCACGATGGAAGCTTTTCAAGAGAAGGCGACCGATGCGCTTGAACAATTCGGCCAAATCGATTTTCAAAAGCTGGCCGCATCGATTACGCAGGCAGCTAATTCACTGACAGACGCCGCCGGCTCAATCAAAAAGCTTGCCAATTCGCCAGACCTCAAGGCCACCTTAGCCGGATTGAAGGAAGCGTCCAGAAATCTCAATCAGACTCTTGTATCGGTCCGTATGGCGGTGAATACGGCTGGTTCCAAGGTTAATCCGCTCATCGAGCACCTGCAGCAGAATTCCGACGAGATGAACTTGACTCTGAAGGAGACGCGCGCAGCCCTGGTGCAGCTCCAGGCGACACTCGATCCCGACTCTCCGCTGGCTGTGCATTTGAATCAAGCCCTCGATCAGTTTTCAAATACTGCCCAATCGATCGGCGATTTGACCGATTATCTGCGGGAAAATCCTTCCTCATTGATCCGCGGAAAATATGTGCCTGCCCAGCAGCAATAAAGCAGTATAGTGACCAAGCAAAAACTAATCTTGCTTGCGTTCGGTCTGATGGTGGCGGGATGCTCCCCTCTCGCACCGCGGCCGGATTACGCGAGGTTTTTCATCTTGACGCCTATCGCTCATAGCGCCAACCCAGCGCCTGCCACTTCAAACCTTGCGATTGGAGTTGGTCCAATCGATTTCCCCGGTTATCTTGAGCGCTCGCAGGTAGTGATACGTTCCGCTCCGAACGAGCTTGATCTTTCGCCGATTGACCGCTGGGGCGAACCGCTTAACAAGAATTTCAAACGCGTGTTGTCCGAGAATCTGGCGCAGTTGCTGAACACTTATCACATCGAAGAGTATCCCTGGAGTTACGAGACCAAGGTTGATTACCAGATCGCGATTCAGGTGCTTAACTTCGAAACCAGTTCCAATGGCCAATCGCTGCTAAGAGCGCGATGGATCATCAAGGATGGCAAAACGGGCCGCGATTTATACGCGTCCGAGACCACTGCGAATGCCCCTGTAGGCGCGGGCGGCACCGGCATCTCAGCCGCGCTCAGCTCCGACCTCAGCACCCTAAGTCAAGCGATCGCCGCCGAAATCACCAGCCTTAGCCAGCAGGCCGATAGCCAGCGCACGTCCGAGGCCGTTGTTCCAGACGCGGATCAAGAAGATTTGCTGGAACGGCGAGCAGCGCCGCTGGAACATTACAACCGGCCGCAACCGTTATTTGCGGGCACGGTTCGTGGTCACGTCCAATGGACCATTGAAGCGGCCGAAGCTCCGCAGGATTGCCGGATTATAAGCTACATCGGCACACATTCCACACCGGTCGGTGGGACGCCAGTCATTAGTGGCTGAGAAAGCGGCCTGCAGAACGCATCGTTTATGCGGATAACGCCGCGCGGAATTGTGAATAGTGCAAACGCCGATGATTTGCGGCACATTCGCAGTACGTTCAAGCGCGAAAACTATTTGCGCATCCCCGCATTTATTGAACCCCGGCTGCTCGCGGTGATTCTCAAGTACCTCCAGAGGGCGCATTTCGAACAGAGCGAGTACGGCGAGGTCGGACGTGAACTGGCGTTATGGAACAGTCCGGTGGTAGGCGCGCTGCATTTGCTAATGAACGATCCGGCGCTGCTAGAGTTCGTCAGGCGGATCAGCGGATGCGGACCAGTAGGTAGTTTCACCGGGCGGCTTTATCGGATGATCGCGCGGCCCGGGATGGAGTTTGGCTGGCACAGCGATTTGATCGAAAACGACCTGCGGGTGGGCGTCGCGATGACGATTAATCTCGGCGTGCGGCCGTATCGTGGCGGGATGCTGCAGATGCGGCGGATGGACGATAAAGCGATCACTGAGATTCCAAATGCGGAGCCGGGGGACGCGATTATCTTTCGGCTCGCGCACGATTTGCGTCATCGTGTGACGCCGGTCGAAGGTAAAGTGCCGAAGACGGCCTTTACCGGATGGTTCATGGCGGTGCCGAAGTACGCTGATCTCAAGCGCGAATGGCTGGCCGGGTCGAATGACGTGAACGGCCTGGAAGCGAGCAGGTTGCCCACGACAAAGACGCCGGCCCCCGAGGAAGCCGTGTCGATACCGCCGACGATCGTGGCGCTTCCGAGGCGCGGCGAGACAATAATCGCAAGTATTCGGACGGGTCGCTTCTACGGACTGAATGGGACGGCGTCGCGGATGTGGGAATTGATGGCAACCGGGCGATCACTGCATCGGTCGGCCCTTGTGATGGCGCGCGAGTACAGCGTCGATGTCGCGGTAGCCGAGCGTGATTTGATCGCGCTGGCGGCGAACCTGGCGGCGCGGCAACTGATCACACTGGGAAAAGCCGAAAAGATTGCGCGGCGCCGTTAGCGGATCGGGTGATCGTTCCGATAGGTCACCTGCGTGCTGGTGTAGCCAGTCGGATCCCAGCGGGTCCATATGCCTTCGCGCTTGCCCATGCGATATTCGCCCTCAATCGATTTGACGCCGTTGAAATACCAACTGATGTGGAGGCCGTCCTGAAGGCCATTGTGGAAATGGTCGACGGCGGAACGCTGGCCGGTAGCGTACCAGGTAGTCCATTCGCCTTCCTGAACGCCGTCGCGATAAGTGCCCTGGATAAGCTTGTTGTGATCTCCGCCGTAGACGATGAAGAGACCGTCCTTGACGGGTTTGCCATCAATGATTTTCTGACACCAGACTTCCTCACCCTTTGGCGGTGGCGCGCCCATCAGAGTGCCGCCAGGCGGGCAAGTGAGCGCAGTATTTGAGGTGTTATGGCAGGCGATGAGACTCAGCGTGATGGTAACCGAGCCGAGGATGATCGCTGACCGCATGAGGGAATTTGCAGAGTGATGCGGGCGGTGCACGCCGATACGCGTCACCGCCCGCATCAGTAAGTGATCAGCTCCGCCGAGCTGACGATTGGCCTAGTTCGAGCCGGTTGAACCGAGTAGGTTGCCGCCAAGCGTTGGATGGCCGACGGTCTTGTCACCGATGATGTTGATCATCGCGGGCTTACCGGACTTGAAGGCCCGTTCGAGCGCCGGAATGATCTCGTCAGGCTCCTTGACGAATTCACCATGGCAGCCCATCTCGGCGAAGGCCTTGTCGTAACGGATGTCTTGCAGCATGCTGAACGGCTCGGTGCGATCTTTCAGCATCGGCATCGACTCGAAGCTCGGGCCCCACGAGCTATTGTTGTAGAGCACGCAGACAATCGGCAGTTTGTAGCGTGCGGCTGTTTCCATATCGAGGCCGCCGATGCCAAGTCCGCCGTCGCCCATGATCAGCGCGACCTGTGCGCCAGGACGCGCGAGCTGCACGCCGATACCCATTCCGAAGCCATGGCCGACGGGCGCGAGCGGTCCGGCGTCAATCACCTGGCCGGGGAAGCGGGCAGTGAAACCCTGGCTCATCCAGCCCGAGAGCGTGAAGCTGTCGATGACAACGGTGGCGTTCTTGTCGAGAACGGTGACGAGGTCCTTAGTCAGGCGCGCGGGATGGACAGGCGTATTGTTGTGGAACTTCTTTTCGTTCTCGCCGACCTGGCGGTCGAAGTTCGCGCGTACCTCGCCCAATTCCTTGATCCAGGCCGAGGATCGGTTCTTCGAGAAGTCGAGCTTGAGCTCCTTGATGCGATTGATCATCTGGCGCAGCACGAGCTTCGGATCACCGACCATCGGGACTTCGGCCGGCACCTGCCATCCGATGCGCGATGGGGTCGGATCGACCTGGATATACTTGGCCTTGTCGTTCCATGTCGGCGGGCGGCCGAAATGCTCGCCGCTCCAGAAGCGGAAGCCCAGCGTCAGGACCACGTCGGCCCGGCCGGTGAAAGGTTTTTTGAAGGCGCCGCGAATCGCTAGCGGATGCTCCTCGGAGACTGAACCCTGGCCTGCGCGGCGCGCGTAGATCGGAATCGAGGTGAGCTCGACGAATTCACGCAGCTCGGGACCGGCTTGCGACCAGAAGAGGCCGTCGCCACCTGCAATCAGCGGACGCTCAGCCGCGTGCAGCAATTCGACTGCGCGGTCGATTTTGGCCGGGTCACCGGCGGAACGGACGTCGTCCGGCGTGAAGCGCATCCCGCCGTGCTTCTGGCGGGCATCGTCTTCTTTTGCATATAGGATGTTCTGAGGAATTTCGACCAACGCAACACCCTGCGGCGGTGCGAGCGCTTCGCGATAGGCGAGGCGCATATCGAATTCGATTGTAGTCCAATCGGTTACCCGCTTGGTGTACTTGGCGAAGCTGCGCAGCATGTCTGAGCCGTAGGCCTCCTGGAAGGAACCCTGGTGATCCTCGGTATTAGGATGCTGCCCCGAGACGCAGACCACTGCGCTGTTGGTCATCGCGGCGAGGCATAAGCCGGTCATGGCATTGGTCAGGCCGCATCCCGCCGTGACCATGCAGAGTCCGGCTTCGCCGGTCATGCGGGCATAGGCGTCGGCGGCATAGGCGGTGGCCTGCTCGTGGCGCATATGGATCAGCTTGATCTCATGGTTGCGCAACTGAGCCAGGATAGGGAAAAGGTGACCACCATTGATCGCGAAACAATAGCGAGAATGGTTCTCGCGCATTACGCGCGCGACCAGTTCACCTCCGTCAGCTTTGGCCATCTGCAGATCCTCCTTGATTACGTTCCGGCTTGGTTAGTCCCGGGCCGTGGCTGCGGACCAGATCAGGCTGAAAGACCCACTACGGCCAAAGCGGCCTGATGCACGCGGCTTGGTAACTACCATCGGAACGAATCCTTGCACATTTTGGCCATGAGCGAAAACGGCTGGCGTCAAAGAAAGTGGCGGAAAAGGATTGATAGCATCCACAAAGTTGATCGTCAGGGGAAAGACTGTAAAGGTTGGGAGCGATAGTGGGGGTTTGGGAGGATCGGTTGCGCGAACAATTTGTAAAGCGAATTTTGAGGGCGGTCATGATGTTCGCCGGCATCATGTTGACCGGAATTGCAGCTACGCTCGTCAGTGATGCGGCTTCCGTCCCGGCGCCTCCCGCTTTGCCAACCCCTGCGCCGTCAACTTCGAGCGCGGCTTCGGTCAACGGTTCGGCTGCGGCGCCTGCGGCTGAGCCGATACCGGCTAAGCCTTTTGATTTGCTCAAGCCGCGGACATGGCCGCAGCCGTTCAACCCTTATGCTTGGCCGTTCAGCCTTTTCCCGGTGCCGGAGGTCGCGACCAATCCCAATGGGGGTGTCACTTACGGCATCCTGCTGGCGTTTCTGTTCAAAGCTGCCGATGGCCACATCGAAGATATTTTTGCGCCTGACGTCAACGAGAACAGCGTACTCGGACCGGGTGGATCGTTGAAATATTTCGCGTACCCGTCGGAGGATACGCAATGGTCTGCGGTAGGCGCAGCGCAGGAAAACATCGCGCGAACCGTCGATCTAAATTACGACACGGGGCGAACGCATCAGAAATGGTGGTCGCTCGACAGCGAGTTTTTCTTTGAAAGAGATCCAACCGAGCGCTTTTACGGCATCGGCAATGAGTCCGATGAGGGCAACGAAACTAACTACACCACTGAGCAGTTATTCTTCAAAGGCTTACTGGGTTGGAATATCACGCAGGACCTGCAATTGGCCTTCATGACTAAGCCGCGCTGGGTGCGCATCCAGGAGGGCGGATTTACTACTTACCCACAGATTTTTCAGTTATTTCCCGATGTCAAAGGAATCAATGGTGGGAGCGAGTTTTATAATGAAGGGCGGATTACTTACGATACGCGCGACTCCATTGAGATGCCACGCAGCGGTGGCCTGGCCATCCTCTATGGCGGCAATGCCGATCGGCGGTTCGGCAGTTCAGTTTCGTATAATCGAATAGGTGGGGAGTTCGCCCGCTATTATACCTTTGCCACGCGCTTTACGCTGGCGATGCATGCCTATCTGCAATATATACCTGCGGGCAATGAAACGCCCTTCTGGTCAATGGGTTGGCTAGGCGGTTATCCTAGTGAGTTGTCTTACAGGGAAACCTGGCGCGGGTCTGGGGCTGGCCGCTTCATCGATAACAACCTGACCGACCTGAATGTCGAATTGCGCACGCGGGTGCTCGAAGCGACTGTGATGGGGAATCACGGAGTGCTGGAAGTGGCGCCTTTCCTGGACGCTGGACAGGTATTCCATAAAGTCTCGGATAATCCGATCGGCGCGTTGCATCCGGCGGGCGGTATCGGGTTGCGAGCCTTGGCCGAACCGTTCGTGGTGGCATATCTCGATATCGGATGGGGTGGCGAGGGGACAGCAATCTTTACCGGCATCGACTATCCATTCTGATGAGAGGCTACGGCCAGCCTTCTGTCGGAGCTAATGCACTTGGGCTGCGGACGGTTGAATCAGCTATGCACCGTTGACGAATGGCGTCAGCTTCAGATGCGCGATCAGATCGTGCATCATCGAGGCTGACAATTCGCTCGCGCTCTGTCTGGCCTGCGGTCCCATCCGAGTAAGACGGATAAGATTGCGGCGAGACGAAAGCGCGCTCTTGAGAGCCTCAGCGCCCATCGGATCGAAGCGGCAGCAGGCGGCGGCGCCATGCTGTTCGAGGACTCCGGCGATTGCCTCCTGGGAGGCTATCGCAAATATTTTAGCCTCGGCGCGATCGATGCGCTGCTCTCCACCGGTGGCACGAATCACGCGATGCCATTGCTTGATGCGGCGCAGGCCACCCTCAAAAATGATGCGATGGGCTGAGAAGCCGCCGAGCGGACGATCTATCGATCGCTTGAGCATCGCGTCCAGAGCGCTGAAATCGATGGCGAGCAGCTTGAGAAGCAATTCGCGGTAGTCGTGCTCGTAGAGGCTGTCGAAGCAGGCTTCATTATAGATATGGCTTGGCAGGCCTTTATCGAAATGGCCGATGAAACGCGCAGGCAGAAAGAAATTGTGCGCGACTACGTCCGCTGCCAGGTGGGCTAGATAGCCGAGGACGAAGGACTGCTCGCGCTCGGTGTGTGCGGATTGCATAAGGCCCAACCCCGTCGCCCAGTTATGTGAATGACGGCGCAGCCGGCTTTGGAAACGCCGTCCCTGCACGATATCGGGAGCGAGGCCGCCGTAGAGAAACACTTCAGGCAGGTTGACCAGGGCCGCTTGAAGCGGGGTCGAGGGGGTGATAACCGTCGCAAGTACCTGGACGCCTAATGCGATATGAGTTATAGGCCCCCAGGCAAAGGCCGGAGCGGGGGAAAGCACCACCAGTGCGATGACCAGGCCAAATAACGTTCCTAAAGACATCTGGATACGGTGCACCGTTGCACTCGCTGCGCCGGTATTGACTACATCATATGAGTAGTTCGATTTCACCGCCAGACGCGCGCTCAGACCGCCGCGTCGTCCTCGATTCGTTACGTGATTACCTCGAACAACTGCGAGAGGAGGGAATGGAAGGCTTGCCGGGATCACCCAAGCCACTTCGCGCGGAAGGCAAACCGTTGCCACTCAGCGCCGCACGTCCGGCGCGTGGGGCAGAAGTGCCGGAGCGCAGGCTGACATTACATCCTGAGAGCGCAGAGCAGCGAATAGCGGCAGGTGCGGGAATCGCGCGGGTGCAGCCGGAGGCATCCTTAGCCAGCCCGAGCCGTGAAGTACGGTCGAGCGAAAGTTCAACAGCGGAGGCAACGAATGCGTCCGAGGTGAAAGCGGGGGATCGTGGTGGAGCGCCAGGATCTCATCCAGCGGAATTATTTTATCGATATCCCGGGTTGGACAAGACCGGCGATCTCAAAGAGCTGCGGGAATTCGTCGGCGAGTGCACACGATGCAAGCTTGCACCGATGCGTACTCACCTGGTTTTTGGTGTGGGCGATCCCAATGCCGATCTGATGTTCGTCGGGGAGGCA
>DATJUF010000370.1:0-6670 GCA_035502655.1 Binataceae bacterium (SeqCode) | reverse complement strand
CTCCTCCGCCGAACCCGCTTCGTTCGGCACAGAAGCTATCCGATCCAGTCCTTCTTCCATCTCTCTTTCCCTCCGTCTGCTTCAGAGGGGGGAATTTCAGATGATCATCGAGGGGGGAGATTCACATGATCCCTGACAGGGATGGGCGGTGGCGTGGCAGACCTCATGAAATTGTGTGGCATGAAATTCCTCGGCGCTGGTAAAAAGCTCGGGGCAGGGGAGACTGATTCGATCGGTAAGCGGACTGTAGAAAGCCTTTGATCCACCATACTCAATTGTGGGCGGGTCGGGCATTTCGCGGATGATACGCTCGGCCGCCTCAATCGGGTCGTGACGGTGCATCTCAATCTTTGGCAGCTTATCGAGGACGGCTTGTGGCAAGTCGCACTGCTCAAGATTCCAGACGCGGAAGTACCTGAGAACGAAGCGCCGGCGCCCGTGGTCGGTTTCCGCCTTTTCCGCATCATAGGTTTTGTCATTGGTCTGTTCGACCTTCCAAAACACGATTACTTCGCCGTGCTCGCCCTTACGTACCGATCCGCCGAGCTGATTAGCCTGCTTGAAAGTTAGCCAATAGGGCGAAGCATATTTAGCCGCCGACAAGAGGAACAGGTTGATCCCCCTGTAAGGCTTCCTGCTCACGAGGTTGCGCGGCAGCTCGGCTACCGTCCACGGCCGGCGCCAGGGGACGATCTCCTGCTCAAGCAGATTGATGATCTTGTTGGTTATGATTTTGTAGACATTCATTTTCTCCGCTCCTTTTGCGCGCCCGCTTCCCCTGAAAGGGCAGGGCGCCTTGGTTTTGGTCTGGTTCCTTGTGAAACCAGCCTTTCCCCTCGGGCCTCTCGCCCAATTCGGAGGCCTGAGGGTGAAAGGACGGATGCGGAGCGCAGCGAAGCGGCCCAATGAGCGGCGCGAAGCAATTCAAGTCGGCCGTGCCAGAGCGCGAGCGGTCCCTACAGGACTGGCGCGGCGGACTTGAGCGGGAGCGACGCAAGGAGGGGGATGGTACCTCCGAGCAACACCGTCATCGCGGCGTCGCTATGTGCGGGAAACCGAGGCACTACCCCAGCGGAAAGGTGAACTGGTACGAACAAACAGCTGCTGGCATCGATTCCGCAGCCCTCTCTGTGATCTGAGATCCGAATCGTGCATGTGTACGGCGTCGATCGAGGAGTGCAATCGTCAGTGATCTATAGCGAACAAATAGCGAATATGATATATCTCGTTCGTGGCGCTTCGAACCTGCCGAGTCTCGTGTTGCGATCTGCAGGGCGTGGAGCATGAGATCGAAGTCACTGCGGACACGCTCTACGAGGCCGTGGCGCAAGGCTTGCGGGTGTTTCGCGCCAATGAATGGGTAAATGAGATCGGTCACGGGCGAACCATCATCAACGTTAAAGTCAGACAACCCGAGGTTGAACATAAGGTTCAGGTGGGTGATTTTGAAAATTGGCTGACTGCGTACCCCCGTTCGCCAGCCGAAATGAGCTTGAAGAATCGGATTCGCGAGCTCCTGAAAAAATGATTCAGAGGCCTGAACCAGAATGTGCGGCCGGTTTACTCTAACTTGGGACGAATGGCGCCGGGTGGTCGACGAACTCGGCGTCGACGATGGCGAGACAATGGCGGCCAGCTATCGGCCGCGCTTCAACATTGCACCGACTGATGAGCATTTTATCGTTACCTCTGAGTACGAGCGGCGAAAGCTGGGGCGAGCACACTGGGGCTTGGTCAATCGGTGGGCCAAGGATAACCGGCGCGCGAGTCAATGCATTAACGCCAAGGCCGAAACGCTCGAACAGCGGGCGAGCTTCCGCGAAGCCTTTCAGCAACGCCGCTGCGTCGTTCCCGCAGATGGCCTTTATGAATGGCTGCGCGGTCCTGGCGGCAAGCGCCAGCCTATATGGATCCATCCGCGCGCCGGCGGATTGATGCTCTTCGCCGGCTTGTACGAATCCTGGTATCCGGCTCCCGATCAGCCCGAGCTCACGTTCACCATTGTGACCTGCGCGGCCAACGCTACGATCGCCGCGATGCATAATCGCATGCCGGTGATCCTGAACGAGGGTGGGGCGGAGGACTGGATGAATCCGCGCGAAAAAGAACCACTGTCACTCAAGCGCCTACTCGTACCGGCGCCTTCCGATTTGTTGGTTACACAGCCGGCTTCGCTGCTCGCCAACAATGTCAAAAACGAAGGGCCCGAGCTGCTTCAGCTAGACAAGAAATTCGAGCTGGTATCATGAAGCTGACGCGCAAATTCGCTACCATAAGATAGCTATCAAAATAGCAATGTATCATGGTATCACTCTACCAATCCTTTGCAGAGCCATTATCAGAACAATAGCGACAACATATTGTAGGCAATTCGCTTTCGAACCCAAGGCGCAGGTCCGACCTCCACAAATCCAGCCGAGCAGCGAACGTATCTAATAGGATTTAATCCTATTAGATGCTATGAGTGGTGAGAGGCCCAAGTTATGAGAACTACCCAGCAGTTCAGCATCACGCTGCCACTCGAAATGGTTGAGGTCGTCGAACAAAAGATTAAATCCGGTGCCTATGCGTCGGTCAGCGAAGTCATGCGCGATGGCATACGTGCATTGCTGGATCGAGACGCGGCTTTGGAACGCTGGCTCAGGGAAGAAGTAGTAGCAGGACACAAAGAATATCTCGCCGATCCCTCCAAGGGTATTCCGGCGGATGCGCTCCTGGCGCATGTCAAAGCACGGCGGACGGTACGGAAGACTGGTTAAACCCTTGTGCCGGTCATCTTCACTCCGCTCGCCGCACGCCAGATCGAAAGCCTGCATGAATACATCACCACGCACTCAGGTGAGCAGCGCGCCGACGCTTACGTTAACCGCATCGTCGCTTTCTGTGAGGGTCTGACGACCTTCCCATTACGAGGAACCCGTCGCAATGATCTTTTGCCCGGATTGCGCGTGATCGGATTTGAACGGCGCGCCACCATTGCATTCGTCGTCACAGATTCAGCGATTCTCGTCGAAGGAATTTTTTATGCGGGACAGAATTTCGAAGCGATCTTTCGTGCCCGAAAATAATCGGGGGCGCTGAGTCATATTTAAATCTTTATGTTGAAGGATGTCTGTTGCTGCCTTAGCTCGGTGGTCGGCCGTGCGGGTTTTACGGTCTCGAGGGCGACCGCCTTGCGCGGCTCGCGCGCAACCGCTCGCCGCAGGACCTCAAGGTCATCGGTATAGACTTGGGCATCGTGGCGCGCGCGGCTGATCGAGACGTAGAACTGTTTGCGATTGACCAGCTGGGCGTTGCGCATCGAATCGGCGTTGACAATGACCCGATCGACTGTAGCGCCCTGGGCGGCATGGGAGGTTGAGGCATAGCCGTAATCGACGTGCCGGAATTGGGCGAAGGGCAGGGCGAGTTCCCGCTTGTTATCGAAACGCAGTTTGACCTGCTTCCGATCAAGTTCGGTGATGGTGGCGAATTCGCCGTTAGCCACTTTGTGCTTTTTGTCGTGAATCCTGAACTGCAAGCGGTCGCCGGCGGCGAGCAGGCGCTGCTCCCAGTTGTAAACCTGCACGCCCTTCCAGCGGGCCGGGCTCATTTCGAGCTGCTCGCCATTGCCGTTGCGCAGGGTCAGGGTATTGCCCGTGCGATTGACGGCCGCGACCGTTAGATAGCTGTCTTTGCCGATGCCGGCGCGTGGATGGGCGCGGCTGAAATGAATCACGTCGCCTTCGGTGTAATTGCGCGCATAATGCATTTGCGCCTGGGTCAGGTCCCGTGCCACGAGGATGGCATGCTCCCGCCCCTGGCTGGCCACATGGCCGTAGCTTACTAGTAGATCGCGTATAGCCTGATTAAGCGCCCGCCGTTCGTCATTCCCCGGACTCACCACGAGCGTGGTTTGTCCGGACTCGTGGGCCTGGAGATACGTCGCGGCAATTTTTTGATAACGGGCTGTTGTCTCAGGGATTTCGCTGACCCGCTGCCGTTGCTGGAGCAAGTCCAGGGCATCGCCTGGCTTGCCCTTGGCGGCCAATTCGACCGCACGCTTAAGTTCCGGGTCGCGCTGGCGGCGAATCACCGAGAGTTCGGCCACCGCCATGTTGGCCGCAAGAAATTGCCGCAGCGGGGCGCCGGCCTCAATAGCGTGGTGCTGGCGCTGGTCGCCAACGAAAACCAGCCTTTCGATTCCCTGCTGCCGTGCCGCGTTAAGAATTTGATTGACCGGCCGGGTTGCCAGCAGGCTCGATTCGTCGACGATCCAAAGCTCGGGACCGGTAGGGGAGGGTAGGGCGTTGGCCACCAGGCTGGCGACGGTGCGCGCCTCGATTTGTGCCTCTTGCAGGGCTTTGACGCTGCCGGAGGTCATGCCAAAGCCGCGGACAGTGAAGCCTTGCTGCTGAGCGAATTCACGAATGGCGCCGACGGTGGTGGTCTTGGCCGTACCGGCCAAACCTTCGATAGCGGTCGCCCAGCTGGCCGAGGTCAGGGTGAGTTCGGCGGCATCGATCTGATCAGCGGACAAACCCTTGGCGGTGGCCCAATCGCGAACGTCTTGAGCCTCGGCCAGCGGCTGCGCCTGATCGATGCCCGCCTGCACCATGGCGAGATTGGCGCGCTCCAGCGCCAGCATATCGTCCGTGGTGAAGGCCCCTTGGGGTTGCTGCCAGTCCGGTTTGCCAGCGCGGATCAGGACATGCCGCTGTTCGTCATTAGTGACTGCTCGGCGTACCGCGTCCAGATCGGCGCGGCCCATGGCGTGCTGTAGTGCCGCGGCTTCAAGCGTGCGGCGATCGATTACGGCCTCGCGTTCGGTAGCATGAGTGCGGGCGAATTCGACCGCACTTTGCGCATCGGCGTCATCGCGGTTATGCCCGGCGCCTCGTACAAGAGCCGTTCTGAAATGCGCCGGTGCGTCGATGCCATAGGCGATCGCGCGGTCCTTCCATTCGGCTTTGAGCGCGGCTTCGTCGTAAGTGCCTTTGGCCTGACGGCTGTTCAGCGTGGCGATCTGCGCGACCTTGGGTCCGCTGAGGCCGGCGGCGGCCATTTGCTGTTCGATTTCCTGGCGGCGTTGCGAGAAGGCCATCACCTGCTCACGGCTATAGCCTTCCAGCTCCCAGGCGCTATTGGCTCCGGTGACTTCGATGCGATAGCCGAGCTGCTGAGCCTCGCGGGCCAGCTCGGAGCGATAGACAGCGGAGCCAAAGCTTTGCGAACGATAGATCTCGATGGGATCGAGCCGGCGCCACTGGCCATCCGGCCGGCGCGTCACATTTAGTAACACGACGTGGGTATGCAATTGCGGGTCGGGGCCATGATCACTATCACCCACCGGACGCGCCGCCAGATGATTGAAGGCGGCGCCAGCGAAGTTGGCGCTGACTACGCGCTCGCGGCCTCCACGCTGATGGGTCAGGGCGAAGCCCTCCACCTCTACGATAGTCCGTTGCACCGCGCGCACGTGCGCCTGGATTAGGCGGTTGTCGCCGCCGACCAGCGCCTGAATACTGACGGATTTGGGCGCGCTGAAGACGCTATCCCAACCCGCCGCGTGCAGGCCATTGTGCTTGGCGGCGGGCACCAGTACCGCGCCGCTGCGCGGGTGAATGCCCTGCAGCAAGGCGGAGAAATCTTCGCGGCTGACCTCGCCGGAGAGGCCGAGGCCAGCGGCGCCCTTGCCCACCCATTGACCCACGCAGGTCTGGCCCTGGGTGTAGTAGTCGTCCTGGCTATAATGCTCCTCGAAGTAACGCTCGGCTTGGCCGCTGTTGAGCGCGCCGGGTGACATGCTCAGCATAATCGGTATGCCGCGAGCGGCGCCGCTCCTGGCTGCGGCGTTGCCGATGGCACGCTCACATGGGTCCTAGGCAGAAACGCTGGCTGGCGTTTCTCGAGATGCCGCTCGGAAATTTTTATCGTGGTGCGGTCGCTGCCGGCCACACAGAGATACCCATTAAATGGCTTGAGCAGCTGGATCTCTGCGGCGGTGACGATGTGCTCAGTGGTCCGGTGCGGCTGCAGGTT
Organism: Binataceae bacterium (SeqCode); assembly: GCA_035502655.1. Classification (GTDB taxonomy): domain Bacteria; phylum Desulfobacterota; class Binatia; order Binatales; family Binataceae; genus DATJUF01. The sequence continues at coordinate 649 of DATJUF010000370.1, read as the reverse complement.
GACCCCTTCGCGGTAGGTGGAGAGGCCCGCCAGCTGGGTCATAGTCATACGCTCGACCTCGCGGCTCCCGAGTAAGTCGCTGGCCCATTTGGCGGTCTCGGCTTCATCGCAACGGAGAATAACCTTGGTGGTCGGCGAGCTGGTCAGGGTGATGGCGCCGTCGCGGCCGTAGATCGAGCGCAGTTGTGAAACATTCTGAAAGCCCATGACCACCGCGAGGCCGCGCTTGCGCCCGCGGGTAATGAGCTTTTCTATCTGCGGCTGATATTCCATCGCCGGTAATTCGTCGGCCATAATCCAGACTTGATCGCTGCCGATTTCGGCGCTCATGAGCCAGCGCACCAGGCTGTCGAGCCATACGCCCTGCAACCGCTGAATCGCCGCACGTGCGTCTTCGGTCGATGACAGAAAGACCCAGCCCTGGTGCGTCTCGGCCCAGCTGCGGGCGCTCCAGACGCGGCTGGCCTGGTCCAGTTGCGGCAGATGGTAGAAGGGTTTGACCGCGTTCGCGGCGGTCGCCAGGATGCCCGAGCCCTGCTCATGGGCGCCGGGATCGATCAGCGGATAGGCCCGCGTGCCGGCCAGCGCTTGTTGGATATCGGCGCGCGGCATGGCGAGAAAATCGGTGATGCCGCCCGAGTGGCTGCGG
>DATJUF010000369.1:0-11992 GCA_035502655.1 Binataceae bacterium (SeqCode) | reverse complement strand
CCCCCCGCGCCCCGAATCGCACCTCGTCGCCCTCTCGCAGCAAGACTGCCGCCGTAATCCGATGCCCGTTGACGAAGGTGCCATTGGTCGAGCCGCAATCGCTCAGGCGGTATCCGTCCGCCGTGCGTTCCAGCAAAGCATGCCTACGCGATACGGTGTATTCCGCGATCCGCAGGCCGTTATCTGGTGCACTGCCGACAGTAATTCGATCGCCGCCTAGCGCCAAACCGGCGTTCGCTGATCCCGGCGTTGCCTGTAGCGCGACTAACCGATAGCGCGGACTTCTGGCTGGTCTTTTGCCGGAATTTCTCAGAGGCTGCGGCAAAACTGGTCGCGGAAATAAAAGGCGCGCTGGATAATTGGGGCGACTCGATTCGGACCCCCCTTCTCGATAACCGGATCATCGCCGCTGCGGCCGAGTTCCTCGATTACCGCGCGTCCCGAATCGGTCAACGCTTTCAGGTCATAGCCGCCCTCGAGGACTGCCACGAGCTTGCCCCCGCAATATTCATCAGCCAGAAGCTTGAGCCGCCGAGTCATCGCCGCGAAGCCCGCCTCGGTCACCCGCATCGAGCCAAGCGGGTCGCGGTAATGGCTGTCGAAACCGGCTGAAATCAATACGAACTCAGGCTTGAACTCGTGTGCGATCGGCATCAGCAGATGGTCGAAGCCGTAGAGATATTCATTGTCGCCAAATGTCGCTGGTAAGGGCAGATTGACGGTGAACCCATTTCCCGCGCCCGTTCCCGTTTCCTCCAGGCCGCCGCTGCCAGGATAAAAAGGCGACTGATGCGTGGACATGTAGAGCACCTGCGGTGACGCATAAAACATCTCCTGCGTACCGTTTCCATGATGCACGTCCCAATCGAGAATCAGTACACGGCTGAGTCCCCGCCGCTCGATTAGCCACTTGGCTGCTATCGCGATGTTATTGAAAAAGCAAAAGCCCATCGCACGGCCGGGCAGCGCGTGATGCCCCGGCGGCCGCACTATCGCGAAGGCGTTGTCCGCTTCGCCATCGATTACCGCCTCAGTGGCCGTCAGCACCCCGCCGGCCGCGAGCACCGCTGTCATCCATGTATCGCTACAGGTATGAGTATCGGGATCGAAGTCGTGATGCTCCATGCTCGCCGTCCGTGCGACGCTCTCGACGTATTCCGGCCGATGGCACAGGGCAAGCTCATCGCGCGTAGCAGCCCGCGGGGAATAAAGTTTGAAGCCGTCCCGCTTGAGGCTCTCAGCCATCTCGATCATGGCTGCGATCCGCTCGGGGCGTTCCGGATGATGCCGGCCGGCAAAATGCTTCAGGTAGCGGCGATCGGCGACGAGGGCAGTCTTGTTCATGGATTCCTGATTTGACACCTTGGGTGTCGTTCATGAAAATTGCAAGGACAATCTATATTTCAATCACCAACCCCGATGGGATCGTCTAACCTAACGATAGACGAGCGGAGGGCCTGGTCATTTTTGAGATTCTATTACTTTTGCTGATCGCGGTTATCGTGATACCACCCGAAAAACTGCCGGAGGCGATGCGGACGGCAGGCAAACTGCTGCGCGAATTGCGCCTCGCCAGCAACACGGTCGTACGCGAACTTACCAGTGCCCTCGACGAACCGTACGTGCCTCCGGTCCGCGCGGCCATGACTCGGCGTCCTGCAGCTCAGCTACCACCTGCCGCTGCTACTCAACTGGCGCCAACTGCTGCCACCACATCTTCTGCTTCCGCTCCGTCCGCTGCGAACGGGGCTTCTGCTGAAGCTCCGGCAGCGTCGGTCGATTCTCAACCGCAGAAATAGGCCCGATCAACTGATTTGGCCAGCAACGACCCTAATCTTCCTGGCGGATTCCCGGGTTCCAGCAATGCCGGCGCGATGCCTTTGCTGGACCATCTCCGCGAATTGCGCACCCGCCTGATCCGATGCGTGATTGCGATCTTTATTGGCTTTATCATTGCCTTTTTTGCCGCCGACCGCCTATTTGAGTTACTCACCTGGCCGCTGCATGAGGCCTTTCGCTCAGCCGGTCTCGAAGGCAAGGCGTTGCTGATAGGTACCGGCGTCGGCGAAGCCTTCTTCACCAAGCTGAAGGTCGCTCTGATCGCTGGACTCTTTATCGCCAGCCCGATGGTCTTTCTCGAAATCTGGAAGTTCATCGCCCCCGGCCTCTACGAATCCGAACGCCGTCTGGCTGGGCCTTTCGTGATCATGGCGACGATATTCTTTTTGAGCGGCGGTTACTTTTGCTGGGCGGTAGTGTTCAAGATCGGCTACGCCTTCTTCCTCCGCCAATATGTCGATATCGGCGTAACACCGACGTTGCGCATCAGCGAATATTTGGCCTTTTCGGCTAAGCTGCTGCTGGCCTTCGCGATCACCTTCGAGATGCCGATCTTTGCCTTTTTCCTGACCCGGCTGGGCGTCATCGATTACCGCATGATGCTGGCTTATTTCCGTTATGCATTTCTCGCGATTTTTGTCGTGGCGGTCGCGCTTACCCCGCCCGATATGATCTCGCCTTTCCTGCTCGCAATTCCTTTACTCTTGCTCTACGCCGCGAGCATCGCGGTTTCCTACTTCTTCCGCAAACCTCCGGCAACGGCTACTGATATTGCCGAGGACATCCCAATATAACGCCGGTGCACCCCTCTGGCGGTTCGCGGCGGAAAGGCTTAACTCATGGCCAGGCTTCTTGAATCGCCTAAAGCACCCGGTGGTCCTGGAATCGAGCCGCGATGGACCCATAGCGCTAAAGACGTCATCGGAACGGCCTATTCGACCCCGAGCCGCATCTGGTTCACCGTCTCGCAGGGCGTTCTCAGCGAAATTTACTTTCCTACCATCGATCGTCCGCAGGTTCGTGACCTTCAGTTCCTCATCAGCGATAACGAGACGTTTTTTCACGACGCCCATCGCAATCTAAGCACTTCGACCGAATATCTCGGCGAGCATGGACTCGGCGTCCGGATTACTAACGGCGACCCAGACGGCCGCTACCAGCTAATCGCCGAGGTTATTAGCGATCCTCATCTTCCTTGCCTATTGATCGATACCTGGCTCGAAGGCGATCCCGCCTTTCTCAAGCGGCTTCACGTCTACGCCCTTATCGCACCCCACCTGGAGGTCGGGGGATGGGGTAACAATGCCTACGTCGCGGAGATGGAAGGCCGCGAATTCCTAGTTGCATCCAAGAACGAGGTTTGGCTCGCGATGGCGGCCACGGTGCCTTTCCTCAAGCGCTCCTGTGGCTATGTCGGCGCTACCGATGGATGGCAGGACCTCGCCGCCAATTTCAAAATGGATGATCAGTTCGCCTGTGCCGAAGATGGCAACGTTGCGATGATGGCCGAAGTTGATTTACGGGAGGATTACCATTTCACCCTCGGCCTCGGCTTCGGCCGCACTCTCCATCGCGCCGTGACCACCCTCTTTCAGGCGATCGGCGTCCCCTTCGTCCAGCATCGCGAACGCTTTCTCGATCAGTGGTCGCGCGCCTGCCGGCGCCTCTATCCGCTCGAGCATCTAACCGGTGACGGCGGCCAGCTTTATCGCCGCAGCCGTGAACTGCTGATGGCCCATGAGGACAAGAGCTATCCGGGCGCGTTGATTGCCTCACTCAGCATCCCATGGGGCGAGGTTCGTAGCGACGACGACGTCGGCGGCTACCATCTGGTCTGGACCCGCGACATGATCAACAGCGCCTCCGGCCTGCTCGCCGCAGGCGATACCGTTACGCCCTTGCGCGCGCTGATCTATCTAGCGTGCACCCAGCGCGAGGATGGCGGCTTCGCCCAGAACTTCTGGGTCACCGGCGAACCCTACTGGAATGGCATTCAGCTCGACGAAGTTGCTTTTCCAATTATGCTGGCGTGGCGTCTGTCCAAGGCGGGCGCGCTGGCCGACTTCGATCCCTATCCGATGGTCCGTGGAGCGGCGCGCTACATCATTACCCACGGGCCGGCCACGCCGCAGGAGCGCTGGGAAGAAAATAGCGGCTATTCGCCCTCGACCCTCGCCAGCAACATCGCCGCACTGATTTGCGCCGCCGCCTTCGCTCATAATCGTGGCGACGAGTCCGCTTCACGCTACCTGACCGATTACGCCGATTTCCTCGAATCGCATATCGAGCAATGGACCGTGACCACGCAAGGCACGCTCGTCCCGGGCATTCCGCGCCACTATGTACGGATCAATCCGGAAGATCTTACGGATCCAATTCCCGACGAGGAACTCGAGCACAAGCTCCTTCCCATCCGTAATTGCGCGCCGGGCGCCCAATGGCAATATCCTGCAAACTCTATTATCGACGGTGGCTTTCTCGAATTGGTTCGCCACGGTATTCGGCGGCCCGGCGATCCGATTATCGAAGACTCGGTGCACGTACTCGACCAGGTGCTCAGAACCGAGTTCCCCGCCGGTCCATGCTGGAAGCGCTACAATCATGACGGCTATGGCCAGCGCGACGACGGCGGTCCCTTCGTTAGCTGGGGCACCGGACGTCCGTGGCCATTACTCATCGGCGAGCGCGGCCATTACGAATTGGCTGTCGGCCGCGATCCTCAGCCTTACCTGCACGCGATGGAAAACTTCGCAACCCCGACCAAGCTTCTGCCCGAGCAAGTCTGGGACGCTCCAGACATTCCGCGTCTGCGCCTCTATTTCGGCAAGCCGACCGGTGCTGCGATGCCGCTGATGTGGGCGCATGCCGAGTACATCCGCTTGCTGCGCTCGATCAACGACGGCCAGATTTTCGACCAGATCCCTGAAGTTTCGGAACGCTATTTTAATCGCAACGGCCGCTCTGACCTTGAGATATGGAAGAGAAACCGCCAAATCGATGTGGCCAAACCCGGCGCGTGTGTGCGGATTCAGGGTCTCCGGCCTTTCTACCTGCACTGGACGCTCGATGAATGGCGTACCGTGAACGACACGCGCTCCGACTTGATTGCCGGTAGCCTCAACTTTGTTGACATCCGTATTCCCGAGAACGCCGTCGCCCCCCTGCGCTTCACCTTCCGTTATCCAGACGGGTCCTGGGAAGGCAAGGATCATGTCATCAACCTGGCGCGCAAATAACGCCGGCGAGGAATTTCACTTGATCCGGCGCAATTCGAACTCCGCGCCAAGTGCATCAATCAAGGCCTCGGCTTCGCCAGCCGATTCGGGGGCGAAGTAGAGTTTCAGCCGATGGGTTCGGGGATCGTCCGTGCGCAGCGTTGCCAGATTGTCGTAGGACTCAACAATCGCCTTGAACAAGGCGATTCGGGCCGGCGGCATCATCAGCGTGATCGTCGCCATCGCCATTGGCGGTGCATTGCCAGTTCGTGAATCATCATTGGTCATTTGATTTAATCCTCATCGCATCCAAATCTGATTCTGCGCGTGATGCGGCCTCGTCAGGCGGCTACAATACCGCGTCAACCCGATGGCGCCACCACGTTTAATCTTTGTTACCGGCAAAGGTGGGACCGGCAAGAGTACCGTCGCCGCCGCGACGGCGCTGACGCTCGCCCGCCATCGGCCGGTGTTGCTGGTGGATCTGGAACAGTCTCAATCCGCGGCGCGGCTGCTGGGCTTGATCCGTGAAGGCGATGGCCCATCATCTCCTGGCCCCGCGCTATCAAACGATTTGACCACCCTGACCCTCAGCCCTCGCGCCGAGCTTGAAGCCTTCATCACCCGCACCGTGCCGATCTCCGCCATCTCGCGCCGGATGCTCAAAAGCCGCACCTTCGGCTACGTCACAGCCGCGCTCCCAGGCCTCGAAGCCTTCCTGACGCTCGAACGCCTGCGCCTGCTAGCCGGTCAGGCTGCCCTCGAAGATCGCTACGTGGTTGTCGACGCGCCCGCCACCGGCCACGCGCTTGAATTGCTCGCCGTTGCCCGTTCCCTGATACAGCTTGCGCCCACCGGTACGCTTAATCGCCTTGCCCTCGCTGTTGACCAATTCCTCCGCGATAGCGCTCGCTTCGGCGTCTTTCTTACTCTCACGCCAGCCGAATTGGCCTTGCGCGAGATGCTGGCTGCTGTCTCAACCATGCGCAGCGAAGGTGGCATCGCCGCTATCACCGGCGTGATCAACTGTGTGCCGGCTGCATTATTTTCCGCCGCTGACATGATGAAGGTCGAAGCCCTGCCTGAGCATGCCGGATTAGCCCGCCGCCGGCGCGGTCTCGCACATGGCGCCGCGCGCGCCCGCCGCGAGCTTGGCCGCGCTGGCCTGCCTATCACCGAGCTTCCGCTGATTTTCGCTGAGGAATTGACCCGCGCCGCCCTCGACCGCCTGAGTTGCACGATCGGCCCCGCGCTGGGACTCGTCTAGTGAAAAAAGTGTTCGCGCTTGATCATCACAGGCTGCTTCTTTGCCTCGGTCCGGGCGGCGTTGGCAAGACTACCATCAGTGCCGCGCTCGGGCTGCGCGCCGCGCTTGAGGGCCGCACCACCTCGCTGATGACCGTCGATCCCGCGCCGCGCCTGCTCGACGCGCTCGGCCTCGACCTCACCAGTCCTTCGCTGCAATCCATCGATCTGCATGGATTTGGCGCTCGGCGCGGCGGCCGGCTGCAAGCGATGCGCCTCGATCCGCGCGCGATCTTCGACCGCCTCATCGATCGTTACGCTCCCAGTCCCGCGGCCCGCAGCGCCATTCTCACTGATCGCATCTATCGCAGCCTCTCGGGCAGCCTCTCAGGCGTCGCCGATTACATGGCGATGGAACAACTCCTCGAATTGACTGGGGCGCCCAGGCCCGCCTCTTCCGCGTCTGATGCAGCAGCCGGATCATCTGCCGAATTGCCCGGTCCGGTCCCTGCCGAGGTAGTGGTAATCGACACTCCGCCCGCGTGCCAGGCGCTGGATTTCCTCGATGCGCCACGCCGGATGCTCGAATTGCTCGGCTCTCGTGCGATTTCCCTGCTCGCACCACGTAGCCGTTCATCGCAATCGTCCGGTTCATCCAGGAGCCAGTCACGCGCTTTCTCAGTCATCGACTTGGCTGCGCGAATCGTCCTCGGCGCCTTCGATCGCATCACCGGCTTGAATCTGTTGGCCGACGTGCAAAGCTTCGTACGCAACTTCGACGGAATGTACGCCGGTTTCGCCGAGCGCGCCGCTGCCTCGCAGGCTCTTATCCGCGCTGATTCCAGCGCGATCGTGCTCGTCACTGTGGCGGAGCCTGAACCGATCGCTCATACCCGTGAATTCATCGCCTCGCTGGCCGCGCTGGACCTGCGTCCGGCCGCTATAGTCGTTAATCGCATCACGGCGCCTCTCCCCCAGGAATCCGCGCTCGACTCCGCTGGCCTGCCGCCAGCGCTCCTGCGCAAGCTCAAGCGCAACCTCGCTGATTTTGCCGTCTTGAAACGCCGCGAGACCGCTGCGCTCGATACGCTCCGCACGAGCCTGCCAGAGCCTACGCCGATCCTGTTCGCCCCTGACCTCGGCTACGAACCACGCACCCTCGCCGATCTGGCCACGATCGCCCGCCATCTCCATCCTGCCGAAGGAGGGATCATCATTGCCCGGCGATAAAACAACGTAGCGGCAGTTATTCTGGCGCGGCCGGCCTGGGCTTGCGCTGACGCTTCGCTTTGGCCACTACGACCACGGACGACTCGCCCGCCAGCAGACGGTCAATCTTCATACTCAAATTGACGATTTGACTGTTAAGATGGTCGAGGCGCGCCTTTAGCTCGCGCACATCGCGTTTCGAGGGAATATTAACGAAATCCAGCACTGTCTCGACGTTACGGTCGAAGCTCTGCTTGTTGTTGAGGAATTGCTCGCCGGCTTTTCCCAGCCGTTTGCGCAAGCCTTCGTTCGCCATCAGCTCACTGAAGAAGCTGGCCGCTCCCTCTTCACTCATCTGGCGCAGGCGGCCAATCAAATTTTCGGCTTCACGTCGTGCCATTTTACTCAACTATATATAGGGTCATAGCGGACGCCAAACGATGCCGCTCGCCGCATTCATTTTAAGTGTCACTTCAGGCTTCTTCCTGATGCGTTACCGGCTGCCGCCGCTGACCACCGCCATGACCTCAATCGTGGTCGATCTCGCGCTCGCGCCGATCACCATCATTATCGCCTATCGCCGCAATCGTTCGCCCGGACTGTGGGCAGTGCTCGGCTTGGCCTTTGGCGCCTGGGCGCTGGCCTGGGTGCTGATCTTTCCGCTGCGCCGCAGCACGCCCACCCGTGACGACAGCCATCCGTGTCAAGCCGCCTAGCGGTATGCGGGCATGGTTCGAGTTCTACGCAGCGATTGGAGGTGCGTCAGCTACGCTCCTGGGACTTTTGTTCGTCGCCGTCTCGATAAATGCGTCGGCGATTCTAAGCGAGGTGCACACAAGCTCAAGGCGTTTGGCCGAGCAAGCCCTGCAGAACTACCTCACCGTATTGTTGGTTTCGTTGCTCGCGCTCTTTCCCTCACTGAACTTGTCAGAACTTGGCTTTGCAACGTTGGGATTGACTGCTGTATGGGGTGTTTGGGTGCTGATACGCCTATACTTAGCGCTCAGGAGACCGCACGATATACGGGTGCAACTGCTGCGCCGTCAGTTATCATCTCTTCTAGGGTTCGGGATGCTGGCGTTTGCCGCCCTTCAGATGGCTCTCCGACGCGGTGACAGCCGCACCTTGTTTGCCATCGCGGCCATAATTCTTTTGTTCTCAGCTACCAGAGCATCCTGGGCATTATTGCTTACGCTCGCAAAAGTAAAACCTGCATATTCAGGAGAGGAGCCCGGCGGCTCGAATTGAAATGAGGACACCACCAGCCATTCCTAACCGCTTTGCATTCCACCCATCCGCCAGCGATTGACCCGCACGCCGAACCCATGCCAAACAACATCCTGTCCGATTAGCGAAACCGAGTGCCTGCCCGGTTCATCAACGCAGCCAACGGAGTTTTTTCCCATGAGCGCGAAAGCCGAATTTGGCGTCTTCTCACCCCAGGCCGGAATGTCCTTCAAAGCGCTGCTCGATCGTGCCAGTCACATCGAGCGGCTGGGCTATCATTCGCTTTGGCTGGTGGACCATTTTTGGACCATGCGCGCCCCCGAAGTTGACCATCACGAATGCCTCGCGCTGCTCAGCGGCCTCGCTGCTGCCACTGATAAAATCCGTCTCGGCTCGCTGGTCATCTGCAATTCGTTCCGCAATCCCGCCTTGCTGACGAAGTCGCTCACGACCATCGATCATATCAGCAATGGCCGCCTCGAAATCGGCCTCGGCGCGGGCTGGATGGAAGAAGAATACCGCGGCTACGGCTACGACTTCCCTTCGACCGGCACACGCCTGCGCCAACTCGGCGAGAGTCTGCAAATCATGAAGCTGCTCTTCAGCGAAAAGCGCGCCAGTTTCAAGGGCCGCTACTACCAGCTCAACGAGGCGCTCAACTCGCCCAAGCCGCTCCAGCAGCCTCATCCGCCGATCACAATCGGCGGCAGCGGCGAGAAAGTGATGCTCAAAATCGTCGCCAAATATGCAGACCGCTGGAACATTCCGGCCGGCTACAAGGACTTCAATCACAAGTTCAATGTGCTCAAGAATCACTGCAAGAGCGTTGGCCGCGACCCGAGCACGATCAATGTCTCGGAGCAGCTTCTTGTGTGTATCGGCGCCAACGAGGCCGAAGTTGAAGAGAAATGGAAAGTGGCTCAGCGCCTTCGTCCCTTCTCGATCACCGGCATCAAAGGCACGCCATCTCAAATCGTCGATCAGTTGCGCGATCGCATCAAAATGGGCATCACCTTCTTCACCATCCTCTTCGGCGATTTTGGCCCGCCTGCCACACTCGAATTGTTCGGGCGCGAGGTAATCCCCGCGTTCGCCTGAGTGCGGAACCATACGCACAATCCGGTGCCCGTGATGAGCAGCTCTGCCGATTGCAAGAGTACCTTCGCGCTAACCCTTTGCCCTCAGATCCATGTATATAAACTCTGGTAGTTATTGCTTGCCAAAAACCGTTCGAAGAGGAAAGAACCATGCCGCTTTATCTCGACGAAATTTCTTTCAATGTCAGCAGCAAGGAAGACTTCAAGCGCTGCTTCGATTTGATTAACGGCGCGATGACCAAAGGCTTCCCGCCCGGCGTCACCCTCAAGGCCGGTCCTTGGGCTTCCAACGAGGAATCCAAAATTATCCTGGTTCTTGACATTCAGGACCATGCGTTGACCTTCGGCCCGTTCAGCAGCGCTGTTGCCACCGGTATGGTATCGAGGCGGCGGCTCAGCCCGATCGTCGAATGGAGCGCTGTCGAAAAGGCCGTCAAGGAATCCTGATCAGGCAACTCAGATGTCTTGGCATCGCATTGGGCTTGCGGCCAAGTCCCTGTGCGTGATGATTACCGCAGTAAGGTTCGATCTATGCCGACCAATGGAGCCGAAAGCCTGATCCGTACCGCACTGGAAGCCGGTATCGACGTATGTTTTGCCAATCCCGGCACTACCGAGATGCCGCTGGTGGCGGCTCTCGACGCCGTTTCCGGCATGCGTGCAGTTTTGGGACTTTTCGAGGGCGTGTGTACCGGTGCGGCGGACGGTTACGGCCGCATGGCCGGGCGCCCTGCCTTGACCCTGACGCATCTCGGACCCGGCTTCGCCAACGGTATCGCGAATCTCCACAATGCCCGCCGCGCGCGTTCGCCGATCGTCAACGTAATCGGCGACCACGCGACCTGGCATCTCGCGTCCGATGCACCGCTGACCGCCGATATCGCATCGCTCGCCCGTCCGGTCTCGCATTGGGTGCGTAAATCCGCTTCGGCCTCTGACGTTGCGCGCGACACTGCCGAGGCGATCGCTGCGGCCGGCCATGAACCGGGCCAGGTCGCAACGCTGATCGTCCCCGCTGATTGCCAGTGGAATCCGGCCGGCGGCCCTGCCTCGTCAATCAAACCTACTACGCCGCCAGCAGTTAGCTCTGAGGCGATCAGCCGATCCGCGGAACTCCTGCGCAAGCATGGGGGCAAAGCCGCTCTTTTCATGGGTGGGATGGCGTTGCGTGCGCGAGGACTCAAGGCCGCCGGCCGTATCGCCGCGAAAATCGGATGCCGCCTGATCTGCGAGACCTTCCCCTCGCGACTCGAACGCGGTGGCGGTTTGCCCGCAGTTGAAAAGCTGCCTTATTTTCCTGAGCAGGCGCTCGAAGTGCTCGGCAAAGTTAGCGCAATCGTGATTGCTGGTGCTCCTTCGCCCGTGGCTTTCTTCGGCTATCCCAATGTGCCCAGCTCATTGATTCCGGCAGGATGCGCAAGCACGATTCTCGCGGCGCCTACCGAGGATGTTCCCGCCGCACTCGAGGAACTAGCTGAAGCGCTGGGTTCCGCGCGAGATGCAGCACCGGCTGCGCCTCGAAGCTCAACTGCCACCGATCGCTCCGCTATGCCGGTTGGTGCCCTGAATGCGGCCTCGATCGGTCCGGTCATCGCCGCGCTGATGCCCGAAGGCTGCATCCTGATGGACGAAGCGGCGACCACGGGACTCCCGTTCTTTGCCGCCTCAGCCGGAGCGCTCCCCCATACCTATCTCGCCCTCACGGGTGGCGCGATCGGTCAGGGCCTGCCATGTGCCACCGGCGCGGCTGTCGCCTGTCCTGACCGCAGGGTGATCGGGTTTCAAGCTGACGGCAGCGGGATGTACACCGTGCAGTCGCTCTGGACGCAGGCGCGCGAGCATCTCAACGTCACGACATTGCTGTGCAACAACCGCCGCTATCGGATCCTGCAGGTCGAATTGGCCCGCGCCGGAATTACCGAACCGGGCCGCAATGCGCGATCGCTCACGAGTCTGGGGAATCCGGAAATCGATTGGTCGCGCATTGCCGCTGGAATGGGCGTTCCATCCGTCCGCGTCGAAACCGCCGAAGATTTGTACATTCAACTTGGCCGCGCGCTTCAGGAGCCGGGTCCTAACCTGATCGAGATGCTGATCTAGCCACGCGGCTTGAACAGCCGTTGAAGCCGCTCCGGCAATTCCGCCAGCGTATCGATCCGG
>DATJUF010000368.1:0-3845 GCA_035502655.1 Binataceae bacterium (SeqCode) | reverse complement strand
TGCGGGCGCCTTCGGCGCCCGCAGCGCTCCCACCACGCGGCCGAGATCGCCTTCCAGCATATGCATCCGGCGCACCTCCGCCACTGGCCGATCGGCCATCCGTGCGATCGCCTCGAGCATCAGTCCCTCGCTCATTCCATGGCGCATCTCGCCAATCAAAATCTTCGCGAGATACTTGCCTTCAAGCGAGCTCGCGCGCTCGAAGAGGGCGCGCAAGGCGTCGAGCTTGGCGCGGCGCGAGTTGCGGCCCACGATTTGGCTGATAGCGGCCAAGCCGTCATAAACCTCGGTCAACGTCAGTTCCGGTGGGGGTTCGATTGGCCGCAGTTTAAGGACCAGTTCGATTGCCTCGCCGAAATCGGCCGCCGCAGCGAAGATGTCTTCGCCGAGCGTGTCGCTATCGGTGGCGTTGCCGATCAGTGAGGCGGCGATTCGCCAGACCGCGCGGCCACTCACTTGCAGCCGCTTTTCTTCGCCTTGGGGGAGCGCCCTGCCGACCATGAAGCGCGACGCGATCGCGCACTCGGCGGGTTCGAGGCTGGCGAGAAAGTCACCTGCAGTCTGCGCCATTTGTAGACGGCTCGAAGTCTGCCCCAAGGCCTGACAGGCGCGTGCGAAAGCGTCGAAGCTGCCCACCTTGCCAGCATATCGTGGCGCAGCACCTGATCGCGAACCGCTATTCGGCGGCCGTGACTCTCAGAGTGTTAGAGGAATCTGAGGCAGCGGCGCCAACCAGACTGGCTGAGGGCTTGCGCCAGCGCATGATCAATTCGGCGCCTAAAATGTAGGCAGTCTCTTCGTGAACAAAGCCCTGGCGGATGAGAATTTCGCTGAGGCTGGCGCGCGTGTAATGAGTAATGTGATCGTCGCGATAGCCGCCCGGCTTAAGCAGGCCGTAAATTGGCTCAATCGTACGCCATGCGCGAGTCGCGTAATCCGGAGTCCCAATAAGCAGCGTACCGCCAGGTTCCAACACGCGCCACATCTCAGTGAATAACAGGCCGGCTTGCGGGAGATGCTCGATTACCTGCGAACTGATCAGGCAGTCACAGCTGGCATCGCGAAAAGGCAGGGCAAAGACCGAACCGCGCACAATTGGCACGCCGCGCCAATTGAGAAAGCGCGCTTTGGCCATATTCAAGTCCATCCCGACTGCATTGTTGAGGCTCTGGATAATAATGCTTGAGCCGCAGCCGAGATCGAGGATACGGGAGGCTCCGCGCGCCCAGAAAGTGATAATCCGATGGCGGCGGCGCTGCCAATAACGCTGGAGCGGAATCAGGCTGTAAAAAGCGCGTTCGTCGTAATCCGCCGCGGCAAAAGAGTTACGCATAGGCCAGAGCGAAGCCGCGGCGTAGGTGAGATCGAGACCGAAGCGGATCAAGCGCGCATGAGAGCGGCCCGCATCGCGCGGGAAGTAAGTAAACGGGACTTCATAGACGCTGAAGCCGGCTGCGTAGGCCTTGACCAGAATTTCTTCCAGGACTTCGAAATTGCGGCTGGCGAGCTTAAGGTCAGCGATTGCTTCGCGCCGATAGAGCCGGAAGCCGCTCGAGATGTCGAGTACCGGCAGGGATAAGGCCCTGCGCATCGCGAGATTGAGCAGGCGGCTCAGCAGATTCCGGCCTACCCCTGTATAGGCGGCACCGCCACGCGTATAGCGCGAGGCAATCACGATATCGGCACGCTTGCGCGCCCGCCACATTTTTGCGACGAAGGCCGGTTCGTGCGACATATCGGCGTCGAGCGTTAACAGGTAATCACCACGCGCCTCGGCGAAGCCGGTTTCGAGCGCGCCTGCATAACCGCGCCGCCGTTCACGCACTGGACGGGCGCCAAGCCCTCCGGCGATTGCTGGTGTGTCGTCGGTCGAACCACCGTCCACGACAACGATTTCGTAGGCCAGATGCTCGCGTTCGAGCAGCGCCCGCATCCGCGGCAAGAGTGTGCGCAGATTTTCGCCCTCGTTCATCACGGGCAAAATCACTGATAGATCGATGGCCATCACCATATTCTTCTATTTGGATTCGGAATCGAGAGAAACCGGGCCTATAGGGGAACGGCGAAGGGATCGGCGGCGGGTCAGCCGCAATTGTTCACAAGTGCAGGAGCGAAAGAGGACCGGTGCATGCTACTTGCTGCTGGCGCTTGCTCACCTGAACGGTGCACCGTACTCTCGATTTGGTACTTGTGGCGGGAGCGGTGGCGATGGATCTCTTCGGGAAAATCATTATGCGCAAGGCCGGCCGAGGCGCCGGAGGCAAGACAGTCCGTCTGGCGGGATGGCTGGCGGCTATTGCAGTGGTCCTGAGCGCTGTTTTAATCAGTGGGACCGCCTTTGCACGCCATGCTGTGGCGGGCGAACGAGACGAAGAAGGCGGTCGCGGCGGCAGAGTAACTGTTCCAGCCGTGCCGCTCAACGAAATCTCCGTGTTCGGCAATCGGCCAGCGCCCTTCGCGCTCGACGCCCATGCAGCCGTGCTGCTTAATGCACAAAGCGGTGAGGTGCTCTACGCTTACAACGCCCATGAGCGGATGGAGCCGGCCAGTCTCGCCAAGATGATGACTTTTTATCTCACGCTTAAGGGCCTGCGGGAAAAACGCCTGACGCTCGATACGGAAGTGCCGATCAGCGAGGCGGCGTGGCGGCTTTCGCTGAACAATTCGGTGTCGCGGATGTTTCTTCAGGTCGGGCAGAAAGTGCCGGTAAGGGAATTGCTTTATGGCTTAATGGTCTCGTCGGGCAACGACGCTGCGGTGGCCCTGGCGGAGTATCAGGCGGGGAGCGCTGACGCTTTCGCGATCGAGATGAACCAGGAGGCGCAGGCGCTCGGCCTCAGCGAAACCCATTTCACCAATCCCGATGGCCTGCCGACCGATGACGAGTACAGTACGGCGTGGGACATGGCGCATCTGGGACGTGCGCTAATCACGAATTTTCCCGAAGCGCTGCAATATACCTCCGCCAAGGATTTCACTTTCGATAAAATCGACCAGCGCAATTTCAACACGCTGCTGTTCTATGATTCACGCGTCGACGGGATCAAAACCGGTCACGTGCAGGAAGCGGGATATCACCTGGTGGCGGCGGCGCATACTCCTAATCTGCAGTTGGTCTCGGCGGTGATGGGTACGCCGAGTATGGAAAAACGCCGAGTCGAGACCGAGAAGCTCCTCGATTGGGCATTTCGGACGTTTGTGACCGTCAGCCCAGATTGGCATAAAGCAGCACCGCCCGAGATTCGGGTCTACCAGGGCGATACGGAATATGTGCCAATCGCGCCTGTCGGCGGTACCCCCTATTTCACCGTCGGGCAGGGTAACGAGAACAAAGTGGTGCTGACGGCGTCTCTAATGCAGAAGCCGCTGATCGCACCAGTCAAAAAAGGTACGAAGGTGGGTGATTTGGCCGTGACTATCGCCGGGAAGCCGGTCTCGACAGTCGCGCTGGTTACCCAGCAGGAAGTCCAAGAGGGCGGCATGGTCCATCGGGCCATCGACTCTATCAGGCTTCGCCTTTGAGGCCGTGCGGCTTCGCTTTGGGGCCGCCGCTAGCTTGGCGCCGTCATCCCCACCACGCTAGCGGCTATCGATTAGTTAATTGTCGTGCGCAGATATTTGCCGATGTCGTCGATAGCTTCCTGGCCTTCGGGCAGAAAGGCCGCGAACATCTGCCATACGTGGATCATCTCTTTCCAGGGCTGGAGCGTGACCTTGACGCCAGCCGCCTTCGTGATCAGCGAGCCGGTTGGAGTCAGGTCTAAACGAGTAGATTACGCTGCTGCTAGTCGGTGCGCAGCAGGCCCGCCAATCCGGCGAAAAGTAGCGGTGTGATGGTCCATCCG
>DATJUF010000367.1:0-4781 GCA_035502655.1 Binataceae bacterium (SeqCode) | reverse complement strand
CCAAATTATCTACGTGATTGATGGCCATGCGACCGCTCGCGTATCGGGCAAAGAACAGGAAATCAAATCAGGTGACGTGGTTACAATCCCGGCCGGAGCGATGCATACGTTGCGGACCGCCAACGAGGCATTGTTCGGCTTCACGATTTTTGCTCCGCCGGAAGCCTAGTTCGCGAACACGAAGGGCCTGTCGGCGCGATGCTTGCGCAGACAGGCCTTAACTCGCCAGCGTCCATCAGGGGAGATGCCTGAGCGCCTTGCGGCAGCGTGGCATTGCTCAACGCGAGCCCAGCCACAATTCCCAGCAACGCGAAGTCAAAGACATCCGCACTTTTCCGTGTCGCTGTCGCGCCAAGGCAAGGCAGAACGCTCGTAAAGCGAGGGGCGCGGGCGGACGTATAATGAACTGGCTATGCGTTGGCTGGTTCTGGCGGACACGGTCGCGATCGTGCACGCGGCTTATATAGCGTTCGTGGTATTAGGGCTGGCGTTGATCGTCGTAGGCGCGAGCGCAGGTGCGGGGTGGGCGCGAAATTTCACACTGCGAACGATTCATTTGTGCGCGATCCTGGTGGTCTGCGCAGAAGTGATAACGGGGATTCGATGCCCGCTTACAATGCTCGAAAACGTACTCCGTATTCGCGCGGGCGCGGCGGCATACCAAAACGACTTCATTGGCTATTGGGTCGACCGGCTGATTTTCTATGACTTTCCGCCGTGGGTGTTTGCATTGCTATACTTCGGATTCGCGTCACTGGTTGTGCTGTCGTGGTGGCGATGGCCGCCGCGGCGGCCCAACTGGGCGCGCATGGCAAAGCATGCGTCTGAAAGGCCTGGCGCATAAATAGCTGCCCTCCATCTCGCGGTGTGGCGATCAACATGATGAGGGCCCGCGCACCGCATCGCTACGGGCCGTCCATCCGCAGAGGAAAGCAACTGGTTCGAAGTTCCAATCCTTATATGGCGCCTTCTTCGATAAGTGTCGTCGTCGGGCGAGCGCAAGTTGCGAATGAACCCTAGGCGGCAGGCTGCGCCGATGCCATCACGAAACGCTTGCGGCCGGGACCGGTCTCGGGCAGGAGGTACATCGCGACGATCGGCATAAGCTGCAGCACCAGAAAACCGGCCATCACATTGCGTAGGCCAAACAGTGGTACGAGCGCACCGCCAAGAAAGGGCGAAATGAAAGCGCCGGCATAGCCGACGGCCCATACGAAGGCGAACGCGGTGCTCATTTTAGCGGGCGTCATTCCGGGCAGTTCCATGATCAATGTGCCGGTCGCGGCGAGTCCACCGGCCGATCCGATGCCGATTAGCACTAGACAGGCGCGCATCGCGCCAACGCTGGGAAGCATCACGGCGCCCGCACATCCGATAGCCGACAGGATCGCCAAAGGCCATAAGAATGGCCGACGGAGACCGGCTAATGCGGTGCCGATTCCGCCCGCGGCTGCGGCAAAGATCGCGCTGAAGGGAAGCAGCGAGGTCAGGCTCGCGGCCTGGTCCAGTGAAAGGCCACGCTCGACACGGAAGAACTCCGGCAGAAAGGCGGTATAGAGCTGAAAGACCCACATCCCGCCGAATAATGCGATCGCCATCAGGACCACGCCGCGCATCCGCAGCACTTCCGGAAGATTCGAGGCCGGGCGCGCTTCGTGGCGAGGCGCTGGCGCGGTCTCGATTGGGCGTTCGCGTCCGAGCAATGTCCATGCGAGGGCGACCAGTGCCGCCATCACCCCGTAACAGATGAGCACCTTGCCCCAGGATGCGCCGAGCGAGTGGTAGATCGGAGCTGTGATCGCGTAAACCGCAAAAATGCCGATGTAGGCGCAGACCGAATTGACCATATTCATCCAGGGCCATTCGCGCTCGCTAAACCATTGCATCACCAGTGCGGCGGGCGGGCCGATAATGATGCCGTACCCGATGCCTTCGAGCACGCGGCAGAGAAGGAGAAGGCCGAAGCTGTGAGTGAATCCGCTGGCGATTTCAGCAATGCCCATCAGCCAGATGCCGACGAGTAAGGCCCGGAGCGTGCCGAGGCGTTCGGCAACGAAGGCGCCAAGGAAAGAGAAGATCGCGATGCACAGGGCGATCACCGAGATGAGCAGTCCGGCTTGCCCGAGGCTGATGCCCAGCGACTTGACCATCGGGTCGAGAATTGGCGCGGGGGCCAGCCACGCCATCACCTGCGCGATCAGCATCACGATGACCAGCGCTTCGATTACCCAGCGGTAAGGCGGTCTCGATTGAACGGCGGTTGGCATTGCGATGTGCCTCCTGCGCGTGGCGTCGCGTCGACAGATAGCAATAGCGGCGGCTGACTCCGAAGCCCGAGTTATAGCAGTTTCATCACAAAGGAGGTTATGAAATTGTGGGCACTTTCTATCTGCGATCCAGACGGAGCTGGTGGGAGGGGCTGAATCGGATTGAAGGCGAGCTGACAGGTAAATCGAGCGGCGCGAGCGCGGCACGGTCTGCGCTTCAATCCGGGTAATATCATACGCTTCTGGTTCCGCATCGGCATCTGCAATCATTGAGTACTCGGCGATCGCTTGCAGGAGAGCAGTAAAATGCGGTGCTCGAAGTGCTCAGTAGAAAATCGCGAAGGGCGGAAGTTCTGTGCGGAATGCGGAGCATCCCTGAAGTTGCGCTGCCCGTCATGTGGCGCTGAGAACGAGCCGGGAGAAAAATTCTGCGGCGATTGCGGTAATGCGATCGCCAAAGAGGCGGGAGCGAAAGGTGGCGAGCAATCAGCGGCGGCGTTGGAACGGGTTAGTTTCGCGTCCGAGCGGCAAGCGCCGGAGGCCGTTGAGGGGGAGCGGAAGACTGTCACGGCGTTGTTCGCGGATATCAAGGGTTCGACGGAACTGATGGAGGACCTCGATCCCGAGGAAGCGCGGGCGATTATCGATCCGGCGTTGAAGCTGATGATCGACGCGGTCCAGCATTATGACGGCTTCGTAGTGCAATCGACCGGTGACGGTATCTTCGCGCTGTTCGGTGCGCCGGCGGCCCATGAGGACCATCCGCAACGGGCGCTATATGCAGCGCTCCGGACGCAGGAAGAGATGCGCCGTTACTCCACGAAGTTGCGCGAGGCGGGCAACCTGCCGGTCGAGGCGCGGGTCGGAGTGAACACAGGCGAAGTGGTAGTCCGGACGATCGCAACGGGCGCCAAGACGGAGTACACGCCGATTGGGCACACGGCGAATCTTGCGTCGAGGATACAGGCGCTGGCGCCGACCGGGTCGATCGCGATTAGCGAAAATACGAGGTGCCTGGTTGAAGGATATTTTGTTCTAAGACCATTAGGACCGGCCAAGGTCAAGGGTCTCAGCGAGCCAGTCAATGTGTACGAGGTGACCGGGATTGGTCCGCTCAGGACGCGTTTGCAGCGTTCGGCAGGGCGCGGGCTGACGAAATTCGTCGGGCGCCACTACGAAATGGAAGCGCTGCGCCGCGCCGCGGAGCAGGCGAGGGCTGGACGTGGGCAAATCGTCGCGGTGATGGCCGAGGCGGGAATGGGAAAGTCACGCCTTTTCCATGAATTCAAGGCCATCTCGCAGTCGGACTGGATGGTGCTTGAGGCCTTTTCGGTCTCGCATGGCAAGGCCAGCGCGTTTCTGCCGGTGATCGATCTGCTGCGCGGGTATTTCAGAATCACTGCCGAAGATGACGAACGTTCACGGCGGGAAAAGATTAACGGCAAAGTGCTGACGCTGGATCGCTCGCTGGAGGAAGTCCTGCCTTATCTGCTGGGGCTGCTCGGGTTGATCGAAGCCGAAGATCCGCTGGCCCAGATGGATCCTCAAATCCGGAAACAACGTACGCTCGAAGCGGTTAGGCGCCTGCTGTTGCGGGAGTCGCTGAATCAGCCGCTGATGGTGATTTTTGAGGATCTGCACTGGATTGATGGCGAAACGCAGAATTTGCTCGATCGGTTCGCGGATTCGATCAGCAGTGCGAAAATTCTGCTGCTGGTGAACTACCGGCCGGAGTACCGGCACGGATGGGGAAATCGGACGCATTACGTACAGCTCAGACTCGACCCGCTTGGCACGGAGAACGCCGGGGAGATGCTTGCGTCGCTAATCGGCAGCGGGACGGAATTGGTGCCGCTGAAGCGGCTGATAATCGAGCGGACCGAAGGCAATCCATTTTTCATGGAGGAGACGGTGATCGGCCTGCTCGAAGAAGGAACCTTAATCAGCGATGGCGAGGTGAAGCTGGCCAAGCCGCTGGCGGAGTTGAAGATTCCACAGACGGTGCAGGCGATTCTCGCCGCGCGTATCGATAGATTGCCGGCGGACGAGAAAGAATTGCTGCAAACGCTTTCCGCGATCGGGGAAGAATTCGCGTTGCGGCTGATCGGGCGCGTGACGCAAAGGGCCAGCGATGACCTGCGCCGAATGCTTGAACATCTTCAGGCCGCAGAGTTTATCTTCGAACAGCCGGCCGCCGCTGACGCCGAATATTCCTTCAAGCACGCGCTGACCCGTGAGGTTGCGTCCCATTCGATGCTGATCGAGCGGCGGCGGCTGATTCATGAGCGCACGGCGGCGGCGATTGAGGATCTGTTCGAGGAGACGCGCGACGACCACTTGGCCGAACTAGCGTATCACTACAAAAGTAGCGGGAATCTCCTCAAAGCGGTGTATTACCTGAAGCTGGCGGGGGAGCAGGCGGGAAGAAGATCCGCCTACGAAGAGGCGGTCGCGTCACTGGAAGAGGCGATCGGCCTGATCGAAAAAATACCGGAGTCGCGCGAGCGCGATCAG
>DATJUF010000366.1:0-11540 GCA_035502655.1 Binataceae bacterium (SeqCode) | reverse complement strand
AGATAATTTCTCATGAAGTCGAGCGGCCGCCGTTGCGCTTGCGCCAACATAATAATCGTCTAAACCGATGGACTGAATTGATTGCCTGCGATGCATTCTGCTATCGCAAAGCTTTTCGAAAGTCAGTACCAATTGGAAAATGCCGCAGAACGTCGAGATTGATATCAGTCCGGCAGGTGCAAATCGTCAATCAATCCGCCCTCTCAAGCCCCACGGATGGTCACGCTGATTCCTATCTATGCCCAAACAATTGGGACAAAAGTTTCACAACTCGTTCGCTTCCTTACTCGGAATACCGAATTTTTAATTAGACGACATTGACGCCCGAGTTCCGTCAATATTGACGATGATGCTTTTGGGCAGTTGACAGGAATACTTCCATGGTCTAAATAATCCGAGGAAGATAAATCCTGGGAGGGGAATGAACACGAAGTAAACGGTTTCTGGTCTCCAAACACAGTGGCGAACAAACAGAAAGTTTATATGTCCGGCTTTCCTCTTCGTGATAAAGCCGCTGTGCTGGTTGGATGTACAGCGCAGGATATCGCGAATTTCGTTGAGCGCGCGCTCAGCGAGTTTGGCATTAGTCGGGAGCAGTTGAACGTCATTCATTTTCTGGATGCCGCGCCGACCGATACGATGACGGTCAATGAACTGCGCGAGGCTCTTATCGATGACAGCCCCAATGTCTCCCGTATTCTCAACAAAATGGTGGAGAAGGGCTTGGTGCGCAAAGAGCGGCAAACTGATGATCAGCGCGTAGTGTACGTGTCACTGACAGAGAAGGGACGACGGCTGCATAAGCAAGCGGACGCGAAAATTACCGGACACAATGTCAAACTCTCAGATAAAGAATGTCAGACGTTGATTGAACTGCTGATGAAAATCTAGCGGTAACTAACGCCCTTCAAGGGGCCAAAACACATGCGAACCATAAGGGGTTTGCCGGAGGAAGGCGATGAATCGGGATTTTGAGTTCAAGCAGCTACTGCGGGCGTTCCGCGCGGGAATTATCAGCGAAGAAACGTTCGAGCAGGAAATGGCCAGCATCGAGCGGGGTGTTGGCAATGGCGACGGTGGCCGTGGTTTCGAAGCGATGGGGAAGACTTATGCGAGCGAGCGCGAGGCGGTTATCGCGCTGCTGGATCGTTTCCGGGCGGGCGAGGCCGGCGGCCAGGCCGCCTTCTCCGGATGGGAAAAGCAGGTTAGCACCGACTGTATTCGCAGCGGGATCCGGATGATCACCGAGCGTGAAGGTTACCACGCGCGCATTTTCGAGCGCCGGCTGGCAGACCTGGGAGCAGAGTGCAAGGCTGGGCTTACTGACTTCGGCCGCAAGGTCACAGAAAAACTGAGCGATCCCAAGACGAGCGACAACGACAAGCTGCTCTATATTACCTCGCTTGCCCCCGATCCTGACGCTTTCTGGAAACCCGTGTTGGAATGTGTCGATAACATTAAGGATGATCAGGAGAGCAAGGAACTATTCAAGCTCTACATCCAGGACGAGCTGTCCAGCGGGAAATGGCTGATGTATGCCTGCGAAGCGCTGAACGGTCCGGCCAAGCCAGGGAGCTCCCCGGCTGGCGTTTCGGTTGGCGACGCCCTCTAAGCCTATTTATAGGCGCCTCGCAGAGAAGAGGCGAAGTGTCTGTGCTTTGCCTCTTCTCATGCCTGCCATTAACCGACCCAGTTCTATGCTGGCTTGCAAGCAACTCTTTTGCTTTCACATTGTCTCTCGCCGAGGTTCTCGAAAGAGATCTATGAGGCGCAGCCTCTGAGTAATCCTTCCGCGGGTCATGCTCACGTGGCTCCTCGCTCTGGTATCGCAACTCTATTGCGCGTAGTGTCGGAGCTAACTACTAGTTAAAGATAGTCATTTGTCAGGTTGACGTGAGCACGTACTATCATCGCCATGGCGGAGGTAACCATCCGCACGTTCATCGCGACGACGAGCACGATTCACACCAACGTCACCACCATCATGACGATCACGACCATCATCATGGCCACGCTCATCACACTTACGACCCGCACGGTCATCAGCCCGCGAGCGTGCTGGCTGATCCCGCCGAACTATGCCACTGGCACTTTGAAGCAAGCTTCGAGCGCGTCACGCTTTCGAGCTTTTATGAATACGCACTCACCTCGGACCCGGGCGATCTAGCACCAAGAGTTAAGTCAAGGTGCGAAGTTCACCTGGCCCCGCGTCCGCCTCCCACAGCAGCTTAGCCTTCAAACATCGCTGAGCCTTAAATTTTCCGCGTCTGTCCGCGGTGTAGCCGAAGTGTGTTTCCGCTCCGGCTGCGTTCGGCGCATCCGCGTGGTTAGGCGCTGGAATTTTCTGTCTATAAGACGGAAAGGTGAAGGTGCGTCTTGATTAAATCAGGAGCTGCATTTCTTCAGGCGCAGACTTGCGCCCTGACGCCCGCGATCCTCTCTATAGTGATCCTGTTTCTAGTAACCGCTCCGAGGCCGGCCGTGGCCGGGGACCAAATCAGAGTTGGTGTCACTGATGCCCTGGGGCGTCCGCTTTCCGGGGTCGCTCTGGAATTGCGGGCACGGGATGGCCGCACGATTGCGCACGGCTACACGCATCAAAATGGATATGCCAGGTTGCCGGTTGCATCGCCGGGCGTCTATATGCTGTCCGCCACAAGCGCTCATTTTAAGCCCGGGTCGAAGCTGATCGTGTGGCCCTCCGCCACTAGTTCCATTAGCCTGATTCTGGAAGCGCGCGAGGCCTTGAATGTCCCAATCACCGCCAGCCGTCTGCACGCCCAGAATGGCCTCTCGCGGACTGGCGCCAGCAAATACACCCTCACCGCCAAGGATATCGCCAGTCTACCTGCGGGCGACGCCACTCCGCTCAACGAAGTGTTGCTACAGATGCCAGGTGTGGCGCTCGACCAGAATCAGGAAATTCACATACGCGGTGAGCACGCCGGCATTCAATACCAAATGAATGGCATTCTGCTGCCGTTAGACACCAATAATGACCCGACGTTTACTCAGTTGCTTAACTCGTATTTCGTCCGAAGCGTCAGCTTGCTCGACGGCGTGTTGCCCGCGCAGTATGGCTATCGTACGGCGGGCGTGATCGAAATCCAGACCAAAGAGGGCTGTGACGGCGGTCACAACAAATTCACTTTGTATGGCGGCATGTACGACACCGCGGAACCGAGTTTCCAGCTTCAGGGCTGCGATGGCAGGTTCAGTTATTATCTGACCGGCCTCTATTTGCATTCCAGTCTTGGCCTCAGTTCCGCCACGGCGGGCCACAATCCGATCCACGACGCCGTTAATCAGGGTCAGGGCTTTACCTATCTTACCTATGACCTCAACCCTTCGACGAAACTGAGCTTCATTGGCGGCTGGACTGTGGCCGGCAATGAGTTTCCCAACCGGCCGGACCTGCCGCCACTGTATAAGCTTCAAGGAGTTAATCCCGCCACTTACCCGTCGGCTGCAATCGATTCGAGCGTGGATCAACAGGACTATTATGGAGTTCTCGCGCTGAATGGCGCGGCCGGAGAGCGCATCGGTTATCAGCTCGCCTATGCGATCCACTATAACACCGAGACCTTCAATCCTGACCCGATCGGCGACCTGATTTATCAGGGTATCTCGCCGCAGGTATTCAATAGCGACCTGGCCAACACGCTCCAGGAAAATACCACTTATTACCTTGGTGCTCACACGTTCGGAGCGGGCTTTTACCTGGGCGAATATGCTGTCGAAGCGGACAATACCTCCGAGGCCTTTCGCGTCGTGAATGGAGTTCAAATTCCGCCATATACGCCGATAACGGTGGTCGCGAACCTCAACAAGATCAATCTGCTCTACGGCCTGTACTTGCAGGATACATGGCAGATCACCCCAAAACTCAGCGTCAATTTTGGTTCGCGCTGGGATCGCGCGGACGGTTTCGTTGACGATAGCCAGTTCAGCCCAACGATCAACTTTGTCTATAAACTACGACCCGATACCATGATTCATGCGGGGTTCGCACGCAATTTCCAGGTGCCGAACTTTCAGAATATCTCCACCAACACCGTTGCATTGGCCGGCACTAGCGGAGAGACAGGCTTGCCGCCCGCCACCTACAGCACGAAGCTCGACGCGGAGACCGACTATACCTGGGACGCCGGCTATACTCATCAGTTTACCCCGCATCTCCAGTTGGCGCAGGACAGCTATTTTCGGATTGACCGCCATTACATTGATGAAGGGCAGTTTGGCTTTGTTCCGCTCGACGCACCGTTTAACTATGTGCGTGGCTATGGAGCTGGGATCGAAAATACGTTGACCTACAATGTGCGGGATTTCAGCTTGCGGGCGACTGCGTTTGTAGCGCGGGAGGAAGTGCGCGGGGTGGCAACCGGACAGTATAACTTTCCGCCTCTCGGGCAGCTTGAATATATCGACAACCATTACATTATTCTTGACCATACGCCGCTGCTGGGCATGTCGGGTGGTATGGCTTACCAATGGCACAGCTATAAGTTCATGATTGATGCGCTTTACGGTAGTGGCCTGCGCGGCGGCTTCGCTAATACGGACCAATTGCCGGTCGTATGGCAGGTTAACCTGGGTGCAGTACGGAAATTCGAGCTGCCGCATCTGGGTGAACTGGAAAACCGGATAACCCTGATCAACATTTTTGATCGGACTAATTTGATTCGCCCTGCCACTGGGATCGGAGTATTCCAATCCGCTTATGGGCCACGAATATCACTGTACGATGGATTAACAGTACCGCTTCCGCCTTTGTGATGCGGATCTCTTGCAATTGAGAATTACTTTCATTATCACTACAGAATCCACGACCGCTTGGTGTCCGACTGCGGAAGCGCTCTGGAACATTTAATAGACCGGGCCAGCTCTGACTGGTCCTGCCGCTTCGTCGCATTCTTGGCGGCTGTCTATGGCGCTCTCAGCCTTAGCGAACACCGCGGAAGTCGCGGAGTCGAAGTTTTCCGCGAGGTAGCTATTTGCCCGCCGGTCAGCGAGGGAGGATTAAGCGATGAAACGGATCATACACCCGAGCGCATTCGCGGCGTGTGCGGCGATATTTGGAGTGCTGCTCGTGTTCTCATCCGCTCCGGCGCGAGAGCAACACTATTCACCTCCACCGGGCCCGCCGCTTTACAATCCCTATCCGCCTGGGATTCTCCCGTCCAATCTGAACGCAGAAATCCAGAGAGTCGAGACAGAACTTGACTCGATCGAGCAGGAGGCGATCGGACAATGGCAGGCTTTACCTCCACCGACTCTGGCCGGTAATCCGCCAATACTGCAGGGCGCCGGATATCAGGCGGTACAAACACTCGGCAAGTTGTTGAATTTCGACAAGAACATGTCGCCGTACAGGAATATCGCCTGCGCTTTCTGTCACATGCCCTACGCGGGCTTCAGCGGACCGATCCCATCGGTGAATCTGACGATGATTGCGTATCCCGGAACAGCTCACTATCGCGCGGCCAAGCGAACGGCGATGCGATACACATATGCAACTAATTTCCCGGTGCTCCAGTACAACGACGTACAGGGCTTGTTCTTTGGTGGAAACTTCTGGGATGGCCGCGCGACCGGATACTTACTACAGAGTCCCGCCGCCGAGCAGGCACAGCATCCTCCCGTCGATGCCGACGAAATGGGCTTCCCCGATACGGCTTGCATCGCGTTTCGGTTGTCCCAGGCAGAGTACCGGCCGCTCTTTGAACAAATTTGGGGGGACTCACTAGATATCCAATGGCCCAGCGATACTGAGGCGATCTGTGACACTCCGGCAGGGTCGGCGGTGTTCGGTGGAAGCGCCACGCCAATCGCGCTAAGTCCGGAAGACCGCGCCAAGGCGAATAATGTTTTCAATCATTGGGGACAGTCTCTTGCCTCTTTCGAGGCGTCAACGGCCGTCAGCGCTTTTTCGTCGAAATTCGATGCCTATCTGGCGGGCGCTTACACTATGACGCCCGACGAGGCGGCAGGCTATGCTTTGTTCAATGGCAAGGGAAACTGCAACTCTTGTCATCTCGACGGAGTATCCACCACTCTGCAATCGGGTCAGACAGACACGGGTACGGTGGCGGATGTCAGGCCTCTTTTCACCTGCTTCGGCTATGCCAATGAAGGGCTGCCTTTGAATCCCGCGGTTGCTTTGTTTTACGAAACCTCACGCGACAGCTTCGGATACACGCCCAATCCCTACGGCTTCGCCTACAGAGATTTGGGACTCGGAAATTTCCTTAGAAGCGGCTTCGGCTCGAGCCCGAATCCGAACTCTCAATGGCTAGCACTTGCACCGACGGTTGATGGCCAATTTCAAGTGGCATCGGCTCGCAATGTGGCCATGACACCACCGCAATGTCCGACTACGGAGGCTCCAGGCCCCTACTTCCAGAAAGAGTTCTTCCATAACGGCTATATCAAGAGCCTGAAGCAACTAGTCCATTTCTACAATACGCGCGACGTCTACGGCTACAATGTAACCTCGGGCCACTGTCCGGCGGGAACGACAGAAAGAGTGAACTGTTGGCCAATGCCCGAGGTTCCAAACAACATCGACATGACGACCGGTGATCTTGGCTTGACGGATCAGGAGGAGGACCAGATCGTGGCCTTCCTGGAAACACTTACGGATGGCTACACAACGCCTTATCCCGACATCGATACCTTCACCGGAGCGTGCATGACGGGCGGTTCGGCTTCGACCCAAGGTAATGAATTTCTCGTTGCTACTCCGCCGCTGCCGCAATGCGCATCGGCTATCTGCGGTGCCGCTCCACTGCCGCGGCCAGAGCCTATTCCATAGAACCGAAAGGCCGGAGCAGGAAGAAACGGACGAGCCGGTGAGACGTAGTCAAAAATGATCGCAAGGCACTGTACATTGCTCTTGCGTATTTCCAAAAGGAAGTAATTAGAGTTTTCTCGTGAACAGAACACTACTGAAGCTGACAACGATCGGGCTGGCGGGTTGCCTGCTCCTCTCCAATATATGCGTTGCTCAGGAACTTGCGCCGGCCCCGAGAGCCAAGCACGTTGTGATCGCCCAGGGGCCTGCGCTCGAATTCGCCCGCGGCAACTTAGCCATCATCAGGTGGACTACCAATAACCCCGGAGGTTCGGACGATCATTTCGCCGTTGCCTATTATGGTACAGATCCAAACGAGTTGAACCATCTTGCGAAATCGCCCATCAGGCTCAATCGGGGCCATTCACAAACGATGTTCCGCGTGCGTATTGACGGCCTTCAGCCGCGGACGACTTATTACTATTTCGTGACCTCGACCGACAGCAACGGTACCAACGATGGGTTGAAAAGTCCTGTCAACCATTTCACCACACCGGGTCCCGGCCAGCGAGTCGAGGCGGATCCTCAGCCGCTGGTGCCTCGGCCAAACTAGCAAATTGGACAAGGGCTATCGCTTATCTCACAGGCACAATATGAGACTCGCGTTTGGCCGTCAGGAAATTAGATCATAAGCGGTTTCCCGTTCAGCCGACTTATGCCATGCCACCGGCGTTTGGACAGGTACAATGGCGAATTCGTCGATGCGATTACGCCGCTTGCTAAGTTGGAAAGGGCTGAGCCAGGTTGAACTAGCCCGGCGTTACGGCATCTCGCGCCAGGCACTTGGAGCTATCGAAGCGGGTATCTATCAGACAGGTGTCCCGGTGGCGATGAAGATCGCTCGCGAACTCGGGGAAACTGTCGAAAGCCTGTTTAGCGATAACGAGATCCACCGGAGAGCATCTGGTTCACATTAGCTGTTGGAAAGATCAATCGGAAACTCGAGGCTAGGTAATACCGGGGTTGGCCATATCCCGCATCTGCCTTGGATTCATCTGCGCGCCAAGACAGCGAAATGAGAGAACCCTTGACCGGGTTCAACCCTCTGTCCATTCTATTCAGCGATTCTCCCTTATTCGCTCATGGCCGGCGCCCGCTTGCATTTTGACGG
This sequence comes from Binataceae bacterium (SeqCode), assembly GCA_035502655.1. GTDB lineage: Bacteria > Desulfobacterota > Binatia > Binatales > Binataceae > DATJUF01. Next base: position 3,576 of record DATJUF010000366.1, on the reverse strand, counting down.
CATAGCGCTCGCTTGAGCCGCGCCGCGATGGCATACATGACGCCGTGGCTCTACAACCGGAATATTCTGCGCCGCCGCCTTTCGCCGCGCTGCGCGAACTGACGCTCCGCGCCTTTATCCTCGGCGCGATTCTCGCCCTTATCCTCGGCGCCGCCAACTCTTATCTTGGCCTCTACGCCGGCATGACTGTCTCCGCGAGCATTCCGGCTGCCGTCATCTCGATGGCCCTCCTGCGCCTCCTCGGCCATTCAACTATCCTCGAAAACAACGTCGTGCAAACTATCGCTTCGGCCGGCGAGGCGGTTGCGGCCGGCGCGATTTTCACGTTCCCAGCCCTCATTATCCTCGGCCAGAGCGGCCCGCTGCCGTATTGGACCGTCACCCTGCTGTGCGCCGCGGGCAGCACGATGGGCAGCCTGCTAGTGGTCTTCCTCCGCCGCACCTATATCGTCGAAGAGCAATTGCCTTTTCCCGAGGGCCTCGCCTGCGCCCAGGTCCTTCGCGCGGGAACCGACACGGCTGCGAGCGCCGGTGGAGCAGCGGCACTCGCGTGGGGTGGAGTCCTCTCGGCGATGCTCAAGGCCGCCCAGGACATTGCCGGCGTTATCCCCGGTTCGCTCGCGGGCGCGCGATGGCTCGGCGGTGCGGCGGTCAGCGCGTCGTTCAACCTATCGGGCGCACTGCTCGGTGTTGGCTTTATTATCGGACCGCGTATCGCGAGCCTCGTTTTCATCGGCGGCGCGATCAACTGGATCGCCACGATTCCGATCGTCACCGCCTTCCATCCTGAGCTTCATTTGCTTACGGCGAGTGACGCGGCCCACCAAGTATGGAGCGAGAGCACACGCTATCTCGGCGTAGGTGCGATGCTGGCCGGCGGCATCGTCACACTCTGGCGCCTGCGTAGTGCGATGGGCCGCGGACTCGGCGAGGCCGCCAGCGTGCTGGCCACGCGCACCACAGCATCCATCGGCCGCGAGGAACGCGACCTTCCAGCAGTCTACGTTCTCGCCGGGGTCGCTCTATGCGTCCCGATGATCTTCGCGCTCTGCTACCGGTTGAACGGCAATTTCGCTCTCTCCGTCATACTCGCGGTAGCATTGGCGCTGATCGGCTTTTTCGCCACAGCGATCGCGGGCTATCTCACCGGCATCGTCGGCGCTTCGAATAATCCGGTTTCCGGGGTGACGATTATCGTGCTGCTGGCGATTGCGATCCTGCTGAGATTCGCTGGTGTCAGCGCCGCTATCGGTCCTCGCCTGGCGATCATGGCCGGCGCTGTGGTCTGTACTGCCGCCGCGATGGCCGGCGACTCGCTGCACGACCTCGCCACCGGTTATCATGTCCGCGCCACTCCGCGCTCGCTCGAAATCGCCGTTCTGTTCGGCGCTATAACCTCGTCCTTCGTGATGGCGCCGGTGCTGAATCTCCTAATCCGCGGTTATGGAATCGCCGGGACGCTCACCGCTCACGCCCAGGCTCTAGCCGCGCCGCAAGCCTTTCTAATGGCGAAGGTGGCGCAGGGGGTTTTCTACGGCGGCCTTCCCCTCGCAATGATCGCCGCTGGCACAGCACTCGCACTAGCCATCGCGATTCTCGACCGTATGCTCGAACGGCATGGTTACGCCTGGCGCACGCCGATCATGCCGGTCGCGATCGGCCTCTATCTACCCTTCGGCCTTAGCGCGACGATTCTGCTTGGTGCGCTCGTACGCCGCTTCGTCAGATCTGGCAAGGGCGATCGCAGCATCTTGTTCGCCGCCGGACTGATCGCGGGCGAGGCGCTGATGGGTGTCGCGGGCGGCGCCCTCGTGACGTTCGGTGTCAAACTGCCACTGGTTTGACCAAGCCGCATCTGCTCGTAATCCACCGCTCCCAGCCATCCATACCGAGCGACCGGGATCGCACTCCAATCTGAACTAGCGCGGCACCCCAATCCCGCAGCGTTATGATTTCCGTTTGTGCTGCAGGATGGTTTTTGCCTTCTCCAGTTCCCTTTTGCGCGTCGGCGATAAATTTTTGCCCGCCCGGTTTATGAACATCTGAACCATTTTAATTGCCGATCCGATTCCGTGCGGCGATACATCCTTGCGCGCCATCGTTTCCGCTACTTCGTGAGCGGGTTTGGTAAAAATTCCTTTTGGCGGAAAAGTTGACTCAGTTTTCACCTGAGCAGACCATTTTCGTTTGCGTGTTTTTGCCGGCATCAGGCGCCTCGGAATGGCTTGAAATAATCTCCGTGCGGGATTTGTGCCGAGTCACGTGACCGCTAGCAAAAATAGATCGCATCATGTAGCCGCTGTCCAAGCATCTGCCCAGCCTTTCTTTTGATAAATATGATCACATTCAAAGCTTGATTCGGCTCGCTGATCCATCGAGCCATCGCGGTTCTCGGTAAAATTTTCCCTTGGCGAAAAGCTTTTCAAGCGGCAATACAAGGTCTGTTAGGATGCCCGTAATTTCCCATCAACGGATTTGCTGAATTTAGGATAAACGATTGCACGCTAGATACGTGTCCAGTTCCCTCGCAGTTAAAGGCATGTACTTTGCTCGGTCATCAGTTCACCACTCCGCCAGGAAGTGAGTAAGGAGCCAAGGCCAGATGCCCGCCTGGGGAAATTTGTCTAATCATTTCAGCCTTTATGGTCGTCATAACCTGTGCGAAATCGCGGGGATGAACCCCGATGGCCGCCGCAAACGAGCAGCGAAGCGGGGGCATAATAAAACCACTCCAAAGGATCCCCATCTTGAGCTCCGTGTAACACCTGCACAGTTTTCGAGTCCATTTGCGAACATACCGTCATCAATGTCCACTGAATAGCACCCCGACCCCCCTGGGGGTGACCGCACGGCGCGTTCGCCACGTGATACTTCGATCATTTGATCTGGCGAGCAGTTGCGGCTGATTGCGGCTGCCACCGGTCCACTGGCCATTGCGGCACGCCTGAATCTTCGCGCCGGAATCATTGTCACTGATCCGTACTGTGATTAATGTCGGCGAACTGCTTAAATCAATGATGATCGGGCGGCCAATCTTGAGAGGGAATCTCAAATGGGAAACAGCAGGATTCTGCGGAAAACCAGAGTGCTTCATCCGGCGACCGGTGTGCTAGCGACAGAGGTCGAGATAGCATGTTCATCCTGCGATGGGTCGAAGATCGTCATTGTTCCGGATATCGCATTGCCAAAGCTCGAACAGAGCGCTCTGGATGATATCCGTTGCCAGGAATGCGAGGATTTGGTGGCTTAGGCGCGATCGCGGAAGGACATTTTTGCGCACACCACTCTACTGAAGCAGGCACGTGCGAATTGTCATAACGGCTTTGATTGTGGCGTTGATTTTTATCGGCGCTGGTTTTTTCGTCTGGAACGAAATTGAAACACAGCAAGCTGCCGAACGCGCCAATTTGCAAAAGCAGATTGACCAGCTTCAGGCTGAACGCGACCAACTCAAGGCCGAGGACGATCGAACGAAGGCAGCGCTGGACAAAGTCCAGGCAGAAGAGGATCGCCTGGCCACAGTCAATGAAGAATTGACCAAAACGATTCAGCAGGCGCAGTTAACCGGCAAGATTC
>DATJUF010000365.1:0-8086 GCA_035502655.1 Binataceae bacterium (SeqCode) | reverse complement strand
GGTCTTCGAGAAGCAAATCGGCGGGAAGCTCCAGAGCTCCTGGCGCAACGCAACTGGATGATAACAGCAGGCATTTACGGCCGGGGGTAACTCACGGCCGCGTCAAAACGGCGACAGGTGTTCAGCTATATGAACACCTGCTTACTGAGGATTCTGGACCACCTGCATAGCCTGCTGCACCTGGTCCCAATGGACATCTTCGCCAATCTTAAGGTCTTTGATTACCTCACCATCGAGCTGCTTCTGCTGGTCGAAGCGGCCGGTTGCCGCAGGCTGATCTGAATATCCCCAGCCCTCTTCACTTAACATTGCCTGTTCATTGAGATCGGTTGCGCGCTGTGCTGCTTCAACCTCGTTAATCAGCTTTGATCTCTCGGCGGTGGAAAGATGACCTGGCGGAATTTGCAAGGCATCTCGAAGCTCAGCCTGCGAGACCGGATAGCCATGTGTCAGTTCTTTGATCGCTCTGTCAGCCTTGCCCGCCTGCTCAAGAAAATCCTCTTGCGCAACGGTGCCGATCGACGCATCCCTTGCCTCACTCTCATCGAGTTCCTCGGCAGCTTTTAACTGACGAACGGCATCGCCCGTAGTTTGTTCAGACATGTAGGTACCAGGCGGCAAATGTGCATGTTTCTGAGAACATGCGGGCAGTCCGAACGCGAGCATCAGGCTAGCAATTACGGATGGGATTTTCTTTCCTCTAATCATTATGCGTTACTCCAAATTGCGTGAGCCAAATATGGCCTCTATGAATTCCTTCCTTTGCGCATCTGAATATGACGTCTCATGTTTGCCTATGTTCGCTAGGCCATAGCTAGCTGGCGTCAAGACTTCACTGGGACGAGAACTCGGAAGGCTCCAGTTATGGCCGAATCATGTAGCGGTGGACGCTGAAGGCCATCCACTGCCATTGAATCGATCACGAATTATGTTTGATTAGAGGAGAGGGTCCTGGCTGCCCGAAAACGGCGAGCCCAGCTTGAGACGTACGAGCAAGCGGGGAATCGGGACCAACGATTGGTCCGCGTGTTCGACGCTGACGCTCGGCCCGGCCATGGGCTTCAACTCAACCAATAGCGGGAATTCCGGTAGCTGGGAGTCCTGAGCGAGTTTGTCTGATCTGGGCGAGTCGGAATGGGCCACATAAGCGTGGCGCTCAAACGTTCGACGAATTTGCGCCGTGCGATAATGAACTTTTAGTTGATGGGGCCGCTGAATCGGAAGGGTAAGGAACATCAAGAGGCTCAATAAGCACATCGCAATCTGACTGATGCGGTCTCGATTGTGACACTGGCCCTGCAAGGTTATACCCCTTACGGTTAGTACAATTACGCCGCGAACTTTGAGAACTCAAGAGCGCATATCAATCGGCCACTCAAACGATATCAAGCCGTGCGGGGGAAATACGGCTCTACCTGCACTGAAGGAGCGCGGAATATTCTCGAGCGCTGACGATAATGTAGTTGGAAAAGCGAGTCAGATGGTAATGGACTGATCAAGGAAGGGGAGCAGTTCGGCCATCGAATGCATCACATGGTCGGGGTGGTACTGGGGATGGCTACGTAAGAAACCTGCACTGGCAGCGCCGGTCGCGACCGCGATAGCAGCACCATAACCAGCATTGGCGGCGGCCATGATATCGCGTGGCTCGTCGCCGACGTAGAGGCAAGCCTGCGGCAGGATCGCGGCATTGGCGGCCGCTTGCCTGAGGCTTGCGGTCTTGTCGAGGGCGCGGAGCGTGGCCGAAGGCTGGGTCAGCACCTGATCGAGATGAGGCGCCAGACCCACCATCGCGAGCTTTTCGACGAGCCGGCGCGAATCGCCGGGGCGGCTGGTAATTACTCCGGTGGCATAGCCGCGCTGCTTAAGCCCGGCCAGGGTCTCGTGAACGTGAGGCAGGACTTCGAGCCGTTCAGTGCGGTCAAGTTCGGCGATGAGGTAGGCGAAGGCCAGCCGGAAGTAATCGGGGCGCTGATGCTCGGGGAGGCCGATATAAGGATCGTCGCGGGCTAGTGCTTCGCAGAATCGTTCGCGGCTTAAATCGGGGTCGTGGCCGATATCCCGAAGCGCATTGCGGGAGGCGGCGTAAAGGGGCCCGTGGATATCAACGAGAGTACCGTCGAGATCGAAAAAGACTGCTTTGAATTCGCGTGCCAATAACCTTTCCGTAAGCTCGGGACTGTCACCATAAAGCGGCAGTCCCGAGGGATAGTTCAGACTTGGGCAGCAGCCAGCTATTCAGTCTCGGATTGTGACTGGAGCTGCTGGATTTGGCGGCGCTGCTGCTCGATCTCCTGCTGTTGCGAATTAATCTGGGATTGCGTCTGGGCGTTAGCATTCTGCTGATTCTGCAACGCGTTGCCGACGACGAAACCGGTGCCCGCCCCGAGTGCGCCACCAATCGCAGCGCCAGCGCCGGGAGCACCGACTGCGGCGCCGATGATGGCGCCAGTACCGGCACCGACCAAGGCACCAATGCCAGTACCTTTCTCACGCGTACTTAGGGGCTCGCCGGAGCATCCGGCGAGCGCCACCAGCATAGCAAAAGCAACCAGGATCGCGATTAATTTCTTATTGAACGAGTTCATTAGAATTCTCCTCCAGCGCTACCCATTATGCCGCATTATTACTGAGGCTGGGCCTGTTGTAACTGGCCGCTCTCTTCCATCGGCAGGCCAGCGATAGTCTTGCCGGATTCATCCGCCAGAGCCAAACCGGGCTTGCCCGAGCTATTGACGTGCAGTTCGGCGCGGTCATGGCCTTTAGCGTCGAAGAGGGCGAGCGCGGGTTCACCATTGGCGGCGACACCCAAGCCCACCCGTGCGACACCATTATTTGGATCGTAGAGGGTCACACTCGTCTGATTGTCTTCAGCGACCGAAAAGGTGGCTAACTGGCGGCCTCCAGCAGCAAATAGAGCAAGGCCGTCGCGGCCTTGCGGGGTGCTTTCCAGTTGCACGCGCCTGGAGCCCTGCTCGTCGTAGAAGGTGACGGAAGCGCCGCCGTCGCCGGCGACGCGGAATTCTGCGCGATCACGGCCGTTGGCGTCGTCCAATTCGATGTCCGACATACCGCGCGAGGTTACTCGGATCAGGCCTCGCTCGGTGCCGTCGCTGCCCACCAGAACGAATTTTTGCGCTCTGATCTCGCGCATGCTCATACCATGCGTAGCGGCCAAGGCCAGGCCTTCGGGCGCTGCTACGCGGCTCGCGATCGCACCGCCGAGAATTCCGCCGGTCAATGCCAATAGGCCGTAGAGCCAGTGTCTCAAGTTCTTCATCAGGTACTCCTCCTGTTCCAAACGCGCGCAATCAAGATTTCAGCGGAGCCGGCGCGCGTCAACCGCGCCGGACTGAGTGCTCATGAAAAGCAGCAGCCGCTTCGCCAAAAGTCAAGGTAGAGGGACGAAAACGGGTTTTGGTTAAGCCGAGGGTATCGGCGTGGCACTTTTGCAAGGGAAGAGCGAAGCGGCCCTCTTCAGGGTCCTCGACAAATGCGATCAGGCCATGATCCAAAGCTGCACAGGCGCTCAGTGCCAAAATCGTAGCGTCGGCCTGATCAATTGTGGTGATTTGGGCCGTTATTTCGGCGGTTAGCCGTTTATAGATTTGGCCCTTGTTCGCGAGCTTGAGAGCTAGCGCGGCGAGGATTTCCGTTCGATTGGCCAATGCAATGCGGCCGGCACTCTTGGGTGCGAGCGGATGATGGCCGCGCCATAGGCGGAACTGCAGGTCGGGATAGGCTTCGAAGGTTGCAGCGCCGATCGCTTCCAAAGCGCGATAGGTAGCGAAACCGCTGAGCATGAAGCGGGTAAAGATCGCGCCACCGCGCGGTCCTTCGGTCGTGGCATCTGAGGGTTCGAGGCCGAAGAGCTGGCGTCCGATAGCCTTCAGATGGGGCTTGCAGGTGCGATCGCGGATGCATCGTACGAAATAGTCGTGACGCGGCGTGGGAAATAACGCCAGGCGCGGGGCCGGACCAGCCATCGAAGAAGCGGAGAGCGATCGGACTACGGCGCGTAGTTGCGCATCGATACGGCGGCCGCCCTGATGATCGCGGCGAAAATGCAATGAAGAAGATACGCGGCAATCGCAGTCGGAAGGCCACCTCGGCGAATCGATGAAGGCAATAATCGGCTCGTCAGATTCGGCGAGCGCCCGACTTAGCCGTCCAGCCAGCGCGCTGAGCGGATCGCGTTCCGCCTCGAGGCCTGCAAAGGCGACTCGCGCCAATTTCAGTGCGTGGCGGTCAGGACCGATCAGTGCGAGGTCGAGATAGTCTTCACCGACGTCGATTCCGGCCAGGGTTACGGCGCCGGGGGCAAGGCCGAGCTTCCGGATTCCGGTGCCGAGCCGATCGAAGACGGCGGCGCCGGGAGGGAGGATGGCGCTTGCGCCGGGTTGGAGAACGGGGGTGGCCCTGACGGGTAAAGCAGCCGATACTCGCGCAGCCCGCCCACGACCTTCTTCACGTAATCGCGGGTCTCGCGATAGCCGATGTTCTCGACCCATTGATCGTTATCCCCCGGATATTTCGCCGACCATCCTGCTACGGCGTGTTCGCCGCCATTGTAGGCCGCGACTGCCTTGAAGATGTTGCCGTTGAACATCGCGAAAAGATTTTTGAGATAGGTTGTGCCGAGTGCGACGTTGGTATCTGGCTGATAAAGATTGAGGCCCGCGGGCTCAAGCCCAGCCTCTGGCGCCCAGCGCTCGGCGGTCGAAGGCAGGAGCTGCATCAGGCCGCGCGCGTCAGAGCCGGAGTGCGCATCGGGATTGAACAGGCTTTCCTGCCGGGTCAGCGACAGGACCAGGAAGGGGTCTAGACTACTGCGTTCGGCGGAGGAGGCAATCAAATTCCAATAGGCGCGCGGATAGCGCATACGCTCGGCCGTCTCCGGGTCGATTTCGCCGCGAGCAGATAGCCTCGTGGCGGCAACGATGCCATCGTACCAGGCTCCCGCTGCGCCATACTCGGCCAGCATGAACTGGCGCAGCCTGGGATTCGCAGATGCATATTCGGCGAGCGCGCGCAGTTCGGGAGCTTCGAGAGCGCGCAGGCCCAGCGAGCGCAGAGTGATTACGCGGGTCAAATGGAACTGTGCCGCCGGATCCTGTACGGGCGGCGCGTCGTAAGCAATCGGGTCGGGGGCAGTCGCGGCTGGGAGGATGACGTTAACGGGATCGATCCTCATCGCGGCCAGCGCGGGATAATAATTACTGGCGGTACTTTGTGCGAGCTGGGTAAAGTCCGCCTGGGCCTGCGCTGTTGCGCCACTTTGTTCGAGCGCGCGCGCCTTCCAGTAGGCAAACATGTCGTACCGGGCGGGCGCTTCATACCGGCTCTCGCCCTGAGCAAATTCGCTGGCCGCCTGACTGTATTGTTTCATCATGTAGAGCATGAAGGCGGAGCGAAAACGGCCGTCGGCGGCATAGTCGCTGTCAGGGTAACGCGCGACTAGCTGATAGTAAGTGGTGCGAGCCGCGGCATAGCTGCCGTCGTCTTCGTAAGTGCGGCCAATGTCGAACATCGCCGCGGGCGCCAGATCGCTCGACGGGAACTGGCGTACAAGCCGACCGAAGAAGGTCCGCGCCTGATCGGTATCGCCACTGCGCCACCACGAATGAGCGAGCAGGCTGGTAGCGTTTGCGGCGTGGGAGCCTTGAGGAGCAAGCGCCAGATAATGAGTCAGAGCCGCGCGCTCGCGAGCCGGGTTGCCATGGGAAGCGCGCGCTTCGAGCCATATTAGCTCGGCACGAATTGGCACCGGCGGGCGCATCGCGAGCGCCTCATCGATATGCTCAAGCGCCAGTGACGGCTGCCCTTCGCGCAGCAGCAGAGCGGCTTCGCTGCGTTGATAGCTGAGTGTCTGGGTATCGGTGATGGCAGGATTGGCCGCCATAATCTGATAGGCGAGAGCGCGGGCGGCGGCGTCCGTAGTGCCCTGGGGATAGAGCTGGCGTAATTCCTGAGCGGCATTATAGGCGCCGCGGGAATCACCTTGGGCCTGGAGTGATTGCGCAATCAGGATGCGCGCTTGCTGATCGGCACCGGGGGTGGGACTGCGCGAGCTAACCTGCTGAGCGGCGTCAAGGGCGAGGCCAGGATGGCCAGCGTTTAATTCAATCTGGGCGTACGCCAGCCGCGCGGCGGTGGCCCATACGCTGAGCGGATAAACCGCGGCGAGACTGGAGAAATCAGCCGCGGCGACGGACGGGTTGCCGTTCTGGCGCTCGGCGCTGGCCTTGTAGTAAAGGGCGTAGTCAGCAAGTTCGGGAACGCGCGCGGCGGCCAGTTGCATGCGTTCGATCGTGCCGATCCAGTCACCCCGCTTATAGTCCTGGTAACCTTCGACGAAGGCCTGACGCGGATCGAAATTCTCGACTTTATTTCGCTCGAAGGGGAGGAACTGCGCCAATTGCAGAGCCGGAGCTGCGAACCCAGAGGCGGGCGCTTGCGGCAGGGCAAGTGCGGAAGCTAATGGCGAGGACGCGCTCGCGGCTAGCGGCACCGATAGCGCGAGCGGCAAAACCATCCAAACTAGTCCAAAATGCCAGACGCGACGCGATCTCATCTCAGATTGGTTACCCGACCAACACCGCCGCTTCAATCAGCAAACAAAGAGGTATCAACATTATGTAGGCAATACGCGATCCGGACTATACCAGTTGGGTGAGATTATGAGATCGCCGGGGTGGCGTCGGAAGGTGGGAGCGCCGCCGATGACGTTTTGGCTATAATCGTTGAGGTTTAGCGCGGGTATGCCTTCTTCCGTTAAAGCATCCAGCCTGATTCTCGCTTCAGGTTCACCACGCCGACGCGACCTGCTGACGGCGGCCCGAATTCCCTTCGTGATACATGAGAGCAAGATAGATGAAATACGCCGCGAGGGCGAAGAGGCCGTGCCTTTTGCGTTGCGGATGGCACGTGAAAAAGCGCTGAGTGTTGCCGAAGTATATCCAGGCGAAGTGATTCTCGCGGCTGATACGATTGTCGAACTGGACGGCGAGGTGCTTGGCAAGCCGTCTGACGCGGCCGATGCCTGCCGGATTTTGCGCCTGCTGTCGGATCGGACCCATCGGGTGGTAACTGCCTATGCCTTGGTACGCAATGGCAGGATTATCGAAGCGATGCCAGTCATCAGCCACGTAACGTTTCGGGCCCTGACAAGGGACGAGATCGAGCGTTATCTGATGACCGGGGAGCCGTTCGACAAGGCCGGGGCGTATGGAATTCAAGGAATGGGCGCGAATTTTATCGTGGCGGTCGAGGGCGATCGCTCAAATGTGATGGGCCTGCCGGTCAAGGAAGTCCTCGCCGCGCTCGCACGCCTGGGGATCTCTCCGTCACCCTCGCCAGCGAAATGATAGCCACCGATGAAATCGCGAGGCGGCTAGGCGAAGTGCGCGAGCGGATTGCGGTAGCTGCGGCGCGATCGAGACGCCCCGCCGACGCGGTCCGGCTGGTGCTGGCGAGCAAGACCCAGCCACCTGCGGCAATTGCTGCCGCCTACGAGGCGGGTGCGAGAGACTTCGGCGAGAACTACGTGCAGGAAGCGGTCGCCAAGCGTGCCGAACTGGATGAGCTGACCGGAGTGCGATGGCATCTGATCGGCAACCTGCAGAGCAACAAGGTCCGCGCTGCGGTAGCGGCCTTCGACCTGATTCAGACGCTGGACCGCGCCGCTCTGGCGACCGCCCTGTATCATATTCGTCAGGCGCCGCTGATTCCTGTCCTGATTCAGGTGAAGATTGGAGGCGAAGCGTCGAAGGCCGGCGTGGCTCCCGAAGCGGTCGAAGCCTTGATCAATCAAGTGCGCGATAAAGTCGCCGTCGGAGGCCTGATGGCCGTACCGCCACTGTCAGCCAATGCGGCCATAGCCCGCCGATGGTTTGCCGAATTGCGCGAATTGCGTGATCAGATGGCCCGCGTTACCGGCCTTGCATTGGACGATTTGTCGATGGGGATGAGCGATGACTACGAAGCGGCGATAATCGAAGGCGCGACGATTGTGCGGATCGGGCAGGCGGTCTTCGGCGTGCGCCCGAGCGTCGTCTAAGGCGCGTGGCACTGCTTCGCAAGCGAC
>DATJUF010000364.1:0-5274 GCA_035502655.1 Binataceae bacterium (SeqCode) | reverse complement strand
CTATGAGGCCGGCGCCGAAGCCTGCGTCACAGCACGCATGGGTCTTCAAATCCGCCGGGTGGGCCAGGGCGGCGATTTGAAGGATGACGGCAAACACATCGGCGAGGCCTATGATCTCGATCCCGGCGATTGGGCGCTCATTCGGCCGGACGGCTATGTCGGCGCGATTGTCAGCTCAGGCCAAGCCAGGGCCCTGGATAGCTTCCTGTCGCGCGTCGGATTCTCCCCAGCCTGGGCAACGCCTCCGCGATACCGCCGATATCAAAACCAAGCTACCGGCCTTAGCGAATAAAATTACATGAGTCTGCCGGATGCCCTAGAAAGGCCTGCGGGAATGGGTGGTAGAATATACGGAGCGGGAGACTGAGACTGATATCAAAGAGGCCAGCGCGGAAAGGCCGTTCTGATTTTTCTCGCTGTCTCCTACGTACTATCAAGGACATTATGAGCTGTCTAACAGGGCGCTGCTCACAGCGCCGCCTCGAAGGTGCCGCCGCGCTTGACTACTTGGGTCGTGTCTCAGTTCAAGTTGAGACACTGCCACTATTCGCAGGGCCTTGCCGGTGTCAGCGGCGCAAGGCGATAGTGCCGCCCAGGGCATCGAGTACATTGGCCTGGCACTCGCAGAAGCCTTGCAGGATCAGATCGGCCTTAGGATTCCAGTGACCGGCCGCAAACGCCGCGCTGCGCACATGACTCGGCACCACCGCTTCCATTTGCGTGGTGAAGTACAGCCGGCTTAGGGTCCGCCAGTAATTTTTCGCTTCAAATTGCCGGCGTCGTTCCTCGTCGATTAGTTGGGCGGCGTGCGAGGGAAAGGAGCGTTCCGGATACTCTGTCGCGGGCAGCCGATGAAATATCACCTGCACCATGTCATTGGTGCCGAGATGGCGCAGCGCCTCCACCAGCCCCGCGGCCGCCGCGGCGAGTTCGGCCCTGCTTTGCGCTTTCAAGAGTCAGCCCGCCGAGCTCATAGGCGGCCATCAGGCCGCGCCCGCGCAAATAGACCTCACCGCCGTCAAGGAAATGTCCATACGGTACGACTGCCGCCAGCGAGTTATCAGTGCTCATCGTCAGATCACCCAGCGCGAGGCCAGCGGCATGATCGGTTTGGGCTTCGCGTCCTTGGTGTAGGCGTAGCCGTGCGGCTCGCGAATTAAGGGATGGGACAGCGAGCGGGTATAGACCGCCAGCCACTGCGGATCGTGTTTGGCCGCCTGCCGCAATAGCCACTGCCCCGGCCAGTAGAACAGCGCGGCGACGCCGAGGGTCCACCACAGATGAGAAACGAGCGCGGTCACGACCAGCAAAATCGTGAAAAGCCCGAGGTCGCCGCTAAAGCGGTTCCGGTACTCAACAAAGTTAAAGTTTTTCGGCATCCGAGCTGGGTGCGCGAGCCCGCCCAGCGCGGCGAGACCATGAAGTTCCTGCGCTCGCACGGCCTCTAATACACGTCGATTGATGCGCCCGATGATCCCGCGATCATGCCGTCGTTCATCGAGGCAACCGGCGATCAACTCTATCTGCGCCTTCACGGCAAGAACCGAGAGAACTGGTTCAAGCGCAACGCCAGCACAGCGGAGCGGTTCAAATACCTTTATTCGGAGCGTGAGTTGCAGTCGCTGGCGCAAGACTTGAAGAATTGACGGAGAGTGGAGTGCGGCGCGCGTTCGCGGTGTTCAACAATTGCTGTCAGAACTTCGGCGTGATGAACGCCACCACCATGGCGGAGATTCCGCGCGACTCGGAAGAGCGCTAAGCGTCAGTCTTAGCGAGCAATCATCCCTCAGATTTATGCCGTTCACCGCATGATATCGCTGATCCGCATCAGCGTCTGCAATCAGAATCATCGAGCATCCTGAGGAACTTGTGGGAGCTCTCCATTCTGTTCATAGCGGTCGGGCTATTTTTGCTGAGCAGTTACATCATTTTCGGCGACATCCATGAAAGCGGACATGCTCTGGCTTGTTTGCGCTAGGCGGCAATGTAGGTGGTTTCGCCAATGGATGCACGGTGTTTTGCCATTCACAAATGCGCCCGCCACCCGTTGCTCGATTAAGCCCTTCCCAGCCCTGGTATGGGCAGGGGGGCCGTTATCCAGCATCATCGAATGGCTGGTCAGCGCAACGGTTCTGACGCTTTTACTCAATGCTTCAATAATTAAGCCGAGCCGTTGGGGAAGCGTCTTTTGGTGGATCTAGTCGTTCTGGTTTCTGGGAGAATTGTTCAATGAGATTAGGCATGCATATGCTGCTCAGATCGGTTGGGCAGACAGCACCCAATTCGTTTACACGACCGGCATCAACCCGAATTTTGTCGCACTTCCTCTGGCAGGCCATTTCGTGACTGCACTTTGGATCACCTGGCGTATTGGGAAGCGCCTGTCGAAGCATGCGCCTTAGCGCGCTGACGGTGATCGATAATCACACCGTGAGAGGCTAGCTATTGTAGTCGATAGTGCTATCAACGCCGAACACGCCGTTGCGGCCGTGAACCCATTGGGTACCGGTAATGTCGGGCGGCCGCTGCCTTGGCGCCTGATGAGCTCCAGTTCTTCGCACTTCCAGCTCTGATCGCGCGGAACCATGCAAGGCCACAATTTGCGCAGGGCGGCAAGATTGCCCGGCGTGAATCCGATCTCGCGTTGTCATTTTTCAGGCAGAGCAATTGTGGATATATGTGGCTAGTTAAACGCACCACGCTTATGCATTACGATATCTGGCGATTATAAGACTTTTCCAGTAGGGTCTCGTCAAAGTCGAGCCCAAGCCATTCTTCCTGCTTATTAATTGGCCGCTGGTGTGGTTAAGGATAGCCGTTGAGCCCCGACATTCCGCTTCAAAAACCCAAAGCCATCTTGAATGCCGAGCGCGCTTTGTGGCTATGGACGATATGGATGTGCGTCTTCGGCATTTTCCAGACCAAAGCCGACATTCCGGATATTGAGGAAGTGATCACAACGCAGCTTCAAGGCATGGTGTCCATCTCGCCTCAAGCCATGCTCGTAACAGCAGTTTGTGGATATGCGGTGCTGGCACTCATTTCGATCTGGATCATTTTCAAAATCGGCGCGGGAAAAAATTGGGCGCGGGCAAGCCTACTCGGCGGCTTCGCGCTGGACCTCACCTGCACCTTGTGGTCATCATATCACGACATCACAGGATACCTGACCGGCATTCCCGATCTTGGCCTGCAGATTTTTGCCATCACCATGCTCTACACCGCGCCCGGCAGTCTATGGTTTCAGAAACCAAAAACCGTACCGGCCCAGGCTGCGCCATAAGCGGCGATGAGCTTTGCCGGTGCCGCCAAACCCGGTGATCACTTCATAGCCATTGCGATCGGGGTGCGGGCGAGTTGCCAGTCGGAAATGCCTCCAAACCCCTTATAAAGCGTCGGCTGGATTTTGCCACTATCGACAGAATGATAGGTTTTGTCGAGACACCTCGTCAGTGTTGCGTTCAGTTTGAACACATAGGGCAGAACGAGGGTCTTAGCCTCGAGCCAGATAGCCGGACATAAAGGAGGCACTATGTTCCCGAAACGTGCTAGGGTCCGCGCGTGGGTAGTCTGGCGGTCATTGGGAACACGCGGGGGCTGAGCTGCCGGTCTTGATTGGCAGGGCAGGGGACCGCGCCGCGCATCGCTTCGTTGAGTTCTTCACCGTTAACATTCGCAACAAAAACACGCGGGCGGCATACGCTCGCGCCGCCGCCGTGTTCCTGCGCTGGCGTGAAGGGATTATTACAGTTCGCTCGGCCGCGTCGAGCCGGTGCATGTGGCCACTTACATCGAACAGCTTTCCAACGAAATGTCGCCGCCCTCGATCAAGCAGCATCTTGCCTCCATCCGCATGCTGTTCGATTGGCTGGTCACCGGCCAGGTGATGCCGTCGAACCCGGCGCATTCTGCCAGGGGGCCGCGCCTTTCGGTGAGCAAGGGCGCGACGCCGGTGCTGTCGTCGCGCTCACCGGCGAGGATTACTTCGCGCAGAAAAAGCGCTGGTGGCTGCGCCTCCGCGAGAAAAACGGCAAGGTCAATGAAATGCCCTGCCACCACAAGCTGGAACAGCATCTCAACGCTTACCTCAAAGCGGCGGGCATCGGGGACGACCGCACGGGCTACTATTCCGTGCAGCTATCGGCAAAACCAAGAGGCTCACCACCAGCTCACCCATGGCGCGAAAGGATGTTTGGTGCATAGTGCGCCGCCGTGCTTCCGATGCGGGCATCGAAACTGCTATAGGCTGCCACACCTTCCGCGCTACCGGCATTACGGACTACCTGACCAATGGCGGGCGCATCGAGGTTGCGCAAAGGATGGCCGGCCATTCGAACGCGAAAACGACAGGACTTTACGACCGGCGCAACGATGATGTGAGCGCGGGCGAGGTGGAGAGGATAGGGATTTGAACAAAGTAGTGCTGAGGAAGGGTCGGGGTCGGACGGACAATAGCGGTTCAGCTTTGCGAGCAAAGTTGCGAAGCTTGAAGCGTTGAGGGATGTGCGTAAAACGCAACCGATTTAATAAAAACCGGCGAGCCCGGAATAAAAGCAGGACCATGGTTAATCTCTCCGAGCTGAAGATCATCGTTCAAGATAGTGATCACCTCAGCAATAGGGTGGACTCCCCTTCCGGAACATCTTGATGTCTACTGGCGCTTTCTCCAAAGAAAACGACCAAACCGTAGTTCCTTAGTCATCGCTCTTCCCTATTCGCAACGCTGGAGACAGCCGGACTGGGCGAGAATTGTCGCCATTTCAGGGTTCCGAATCCCTTTCTCAGTTGTCGAAGAGCTAGCACCGTTGCTTGCGCCGGCGGTCATAGAGATGGGTGTTGTGCCTTTGATAACGCCACTAGCCGAGCGAGGGCTTTCACAAATGGAGTGGAAGACTCCGATTATAAGGGCATTGGTGGATAGCGGTTATTTGCTCTTTCACCGGAATGACCGAATCAGAAGCATATCTCACCATCGCTGAGCGAGCGTTGTCCGCAGCAAATGGGGCTTTGGCGAGGAATCCACGAAAAGGCAGCCTTTCTTGGACTGCACTACTCAGTTGTTGCACAGTAATCAAATTCGGTCTTTGTCAGAGCGGGCTTGGCGGCGGGAAGTCCGGAGCGCGCAGCGACAGGTCGAAGCGGTCAAACCCGCCGCGCCGGCGCGCCGTTGCCCGCCACCTTCATCGTGGAAACTATTTTTTGACGCACGCCCGACCCGCGCCGAGTTGACCTAAGACCGCGTCCGCAAAGCTCGCGCGCGGCGGGCAAAAGCCG
>DATJUF010000363.1:0-6461 GCA_035502655.1 Binataceae bacterium (SeqCode) | reverse complement strand
ACCGGAACGCTCGCCCACTTTAATCATTTCGATAAGAAGCGGCGGGAACAGATGAGTGAGCTCCAGCGTATGGCCCATGCCGTGGCCCTCGCGAATGCTCTCGCGGCTGTTCTCGACAGCGTCCGCCAGCAAGCTATTAGTAACCACCCGCTTAACCGCGGTGAGCGCCGGCAAGAGTTGCACGCCGCTCGACAGCAGCGTCGCCAGAGTGCGGGCGAAGCGCGCGCAGATTACGCGGATGATTGTAGTCCCGATAAACGGCACACGCAGAATCATCGTATCGTAGAAACGCCGGCCGGCCGTGGTCGAAAGGCCGCCCACAATTCCGGCGACTACGCCTACAACGATCAGTAACAACAAGATCCAGTAAGTTGTGAAAAACGTCGATAATCCGATCAGAATCTTGGTCATCATCGGCAGCACGGCATGTTGCTGCTGGAAGATAGTAGCCACCTGCGGCACCACGTAGCTGACCAGGAAGCCCATAATCGCGATGCCCACGCCCATCATGATGAACGGATAGGTCAGCGCGCCGGTCACCTTGGCGACGAATTCTGATTGGCGCTCGCTATACTCGGCGAGCCGGTCAAGCACACCTTCGAGGGCGCCTGCCGCCTCGCCCGCACGCACCATCCCGATGTAGAGATCAGAAAAGGTTTGCGGATGAGCCGCCAAGGCATCCGCTAGCGACGCGCCTTCACGCACGCGCTCCCGTACTTGCGAAAGCATCCGCTTGGCGGCAGGACGGTTCGACTGGCCCGCCAGTGCGCCCAGCGCCTCCGTCAGTTGGACGCCGGCCCCGAGCAGCGAGCTCAACTGGCGCGTCATCAGGGCCAGTTCGGCCGGCGGAATCCGTCCGCCAAAGGAGGGCAGCATCTCGCGCCACGAGCGTGTCGTCAGGCCGCGCTCTTCCTCGGCCAGTTCGGTCGGAAAAATTCCTAGCTCGCGCAGCTTGCCACGCGCCGTTCGCGGGCTATCCGCATCGATTACGCCGGCCACCGATTGGCCAGCCGGAGAGAGTCCTCGATAAGCAAAAACCGGCATCAGTTGAGGAAAAGCCTAGGAGATATCTTCCTGCGTCACACGCAGCAGTTCTTCGATAGTTGTTTGACCCGCCATGATGCGATCGGCGCCGTCCTGCCGCAAGAGGGTCATCCCACGCGACGTACAGGCGCGCCGGATCATCGAAGCATCGGCTTTCTGCATTACCAGGCCGCGCACCTCGTCGTCCATGATCATCAATTCCTGAATCGCCATACGGCCGCGGTAGCCAGTATTGCGGCACAGCTTGCACCCGGTGGGGCGGTAGATTGGCCCTTTTAGCTGATTACGCATGAGCCCAATCCGTGTCAGTTCCGCCTCTGAAGGATCGTAGGCTTGGCGGCAGTCTTGACAGACCATCCGAACCAGCCGCTGGGCGATTACCGCAAGCACCGAGGAGGATACTAGAAATGGTTCGATACCCATATCGACGAGCCGCGTCAGTGCCCCGAACGAATCATTGGTGTGCAGCGTGGAGAACACCAGATGGCCGGTCAACGCGGCCTGAATCGCGATTTCGGCGGTTTCGCTGTCGCGAATCTCGCCGACCATGATAACGTCCGGGTCTTGGCGCAAAATCGAGCGCAAGCCATTCGCGAAGCTCAAATCGATCTTTGGGTTGACCTGCATCTGGCCGACGCCATGAAGCTGGTACTCAATCGGATCCTCAATCGTGATGATATTCTTCTCGGGCGAGTTGATGCGGCTGAGGAAGGCGTAAAGTGTCGTGCTTTTGCCCGATCCGGTCGGTCCGGTCGCCAAAATGATGCCGTGGCTTTGCCGGATCAGCCGGTCGAGCCGTAGCAGATTTTCGCCCGAGAAACCCAGCCGATCGAGATTGATGTCGACCAGCGCCTGCGCGCGGTCAAGCAAGCGCATCACGATGCGCTCGCCGAATGCCGTCGGAATCGTCGAAACGCGAATGTCGACATCACGGCCTGCAACCTTGAGACGGATACGTCCGTCCTGCGGCAGCCGCTTTTCAGCGATATTCAGCCCAGACATGACCTTGATGCGCGAAGCGATTGCGGCATGGAAACGCTTGGGCGGTGACAATACGTCGTACATCATGCCGTCGACGCGGAAACGAATCACAAGTTCACGTTCAAAGACTTCGACGTGGATATCGCTGGCGCGGTCCTTGACCGCTTGGGACAGCAGCCCATTGACCAGCTTGATAATCGGCGCTGCGTCGTCCGACTCAAGCAGATCGCGCGGCTCGGACGCCAGTTCACTGGCCACCGCCTCAAGGCGTTCCTCATCGAGATCGATCATCAGGTCGTGGGCGGCGGTAGCAGCCTGATCGTAAGCGCGATTGATCGCCTCGTTGATTACCTCCACTGGCGCTATCACCGGCTGAATCGAGCGGCCGAAGAGTACGTGCAGGTCGTCCAGCGGCTCGTAGTTCCAGGGATCGGCGATTGCAACGCGCACCATCGAACCGTCACTGCAAAGCGGCAATAGCCGGTTACGTTTGGCGTAGTTGATTGGAACCTTTGCGATCAATTCCGAATCGAGCGCATTGGCGTCGATATGGGCTTCAAATGGCAGCCAGTATTCCTGCGCCAGCGCACGCGCAAGGCGCTGCGGCTCGAGCGTACCCATCTCGACCAGCACCTCGGCCAATTCCTGCCCCGGCTTGCGCCGTTGCCGCGCTTTTTCCAGATCAGTCGGCGAGACCCATGAGCGGTCAAGCAAAATCGATTCGATCGTCGTGCGCGCGGTCGCCATTAAGCCTGATTCTCCCCTAACTCCGCCAATCTTTAGGCTTGTAGCCTAGCAGTCGTAATGTGCGTTGGAACTGCCTCTCGGATTTTGATTGAAGCCTCCCAACAAGTCCCCAAATCACGTAAACATTACATATTAATCATCGAATGGATGGCAATAGCTCAGATGAATCGTCATAAATCCATCTTGGGAATTGTAACCATCTAATAATGCTGAATTGCCGATGACGTACCGCCGGGTCCTAATCCCCAATTGAATCCGCTCCCGCGCTTCGCCGGCATGGTTCGCTCAGCCTCTTGCCATGAGACGAGTTTGCCATCGATAAACTTCAAATCGAGGAATTTGCCTTCGTCGCCTTGTTTAGCGGAAGTATAAAAAACCGTTGCCGCCAAGTCCTTGCTATTAGCCCGCTCGGCATAGCTCCAAATCTCGGTATTTTCGCCCTTATCGATCCGCAGATCAGGCTCACCCCAGTCTTGATGGACCTCGAGGCTGGTTTCGCCCGGCTTCAGCGAATCCTTCATGCGGCTGGTCTTGACGCGCGAGCCTGCCTGATAAGCCAGGCCGCAGCCACTCGCGAGCACCAGCCATAGCACGGCGCATCCCGTCACCCGTTGCTTCCATGTTGAACGCATCTATTGTGAACCCTTCCGGGAATATTCTTTGGCGCCTAGGCGGCTTGTCAATGGCGTCCCGGATGACAATCGCGGTTCACAGCGTGCTATAAGTCAGAGGGTAGCCAGCCATAACCGCCTGGAGGCTGTAGCGAATGAGCAATCTCAAATTAATTAAAGGAGCCGCCAAGCGCGGGACGCTCATTTATGGTATGCGGATGTTCGAGCCCGGCGAACCCGGCGTGATCGAGGATGCAGTTGTCCATCTCCCAGGCGGATCTTCCGCGCGCATCACTATGCACGCCATCGAGGGCACGCGCAACGAAATCCGCCGCCAGCTACTGCGCAGCATCGATGCTTTCTTTGATCTCCTCGACGACCAGCCAGAGCGCTAGGAGGCGCTGCATTCGATGGATTTGAAGTTCATCAAGTACGAAAAGAAGGACCATCTCGCGCTAATTACTATCAATCGCCCTGAGCTGATGAACGCGATGCATCCCTTCTGTCATATCGAAATGGACGGAGTGTGGGACGATTTCGTCGCAGACAAGAACGCCTGGGTCGCGATTGTCACCGGGGCGGGTGACAAGGCCTTCTCGGCCGGCAATGACCTTAAGTACACGGCCAGCCATCAGGGCGAGCCGATGCCGCAGAGCAAAGGCGGCTTCGCCGGTCTAACTTCGCGCTTCGACATCGTCAAGCCGATTATCGCCGCAGTCAACGGCTTTGCCTTGGGTGGTGGATGCGAAATCGCGCTCGCCTGCGACATCATCATCGCGGCCGAACATGCGCGCTTCGGCTTGCCCGAACCGCGCGTCGGCCTGATGGCGGGGGCCGGCGGGGTGCATCGGATGCCGCGTCATATTCCGCTTAAAATCGCCATGGGGATGATGCTGACCGGACGCCATATCACGGCTGCCGAAGCGCATCGATGGGGACTCGTCAACGAAGTCGTGCCGCTTAAGGATCTCCTTCCTACGGCCGAGAAGTGGGCGGCAGAGATCATGGAATGCTCACCGCTGTCAGTTCAGGCGACCAAGGAAGCGGCCTATATGGGACTTCATCTGCCGCTGGAAGAGGCGGTTGATAAAAGCTTCCCGGCGATGAAGAAATTGTTCAAGTCGAAAGACTTGATTGAAGGCCCTCGCGCTTTCGCAGAAAAGCGCAAACCCAACTGGAAGGGCGAATAGGCATGAGTTAGGCCCGCCTCGGCCTAACTCGCCGCGGGCGCGTATGCTGCGATGATAGCTGCTGGCGCTTGCCGCCAGAGGCTATCTGCGCGCGTGAAGCCGGCGCTCCGCAGGAGCTCGATATGAAGTTCGACGCCACCCGCGAAGTCAAAAAGATCGTAATCGAGAAATGGGGCGCCCGACTTCAACAGGCGAGTGATGGCTTTGTAGCAGGCGCTAATCGGCTCGGCGTCTTCAAGATTATGAATGGCCCAGCCGGAAACCACGAGATCGAACGGCCCACCAGCACGATCGGCCCATGACGGGTCGCGAAGATCAGCAAGGACGTAGCTTACCTGATCTGCATGGCCGGCGAGCCGCGATCGTGCGTGGCTGAGCATCGGCTGCGAATAGTCCTGCAAGGTCACCCTCGCGTGCGGAAAGGCACGCAGAACCTCTTGCGTCACAACACCGAAGCCGCCGCCCACATCCAATACGTCAATTTCGGCGGACGGAGAAAGGGATATATGAGTGAGCATCTCCTTCAGCCGCGGCCGGCGCTCGTCATCCCGCTGAACGTCCCGCCGGATCCATTCATCGACATAAGCTTGAGACTGCCAATCGTGCCCTTCCGTTGAGAACTCGTCCTCTTTCGCAGTCATCGTGACACCTCGCTTTCGCTTATCGATCATGTCATACGGACTGACCGCCGTCATTTGCCGGAGTTAAATAGCGGGCAAAACCGAAAGATCGAGCCGCTGCAAAGGCAAGCCCGCTGGACTCGCCGGCCTCGGGTTGTCACTCGCGCTGGCGATTTGATATTGAATCTTGCGACTAAATTAATGCGCGCGGCAGATTTACCTGCCGCGGCGGGAGGCGATCTGGATGGAACTCGCACGACAGACCGTTGATGTCGGACTCTTCACCAATCAACTTGCAGAAATGCAGAAATTTTACGGCGAAGAGCTCGGCCTCCAGTTCGAATCGGTCCTGCCCGTCGGCGGCGGCTACAAGCAATATCGCTATCTCGCCAACGGCTCCGTAGTCAAACTGATGCATACGGAAGAACCGCTGTCCCGCCGTCATCCCGGTGGCTACGAGACAATCATGATCGCATCACCGAGGGTCGATAGCGGCAAGGCCTTTGGTGACCCCGATGACAATACCATCGAGTTGGTCCCCCCGGGACAAGACGACGTTACCCAGATGGAAATCAGGGTTGGCGTCAGAAATACCGATGCATTCGGTGAATTCTATACTAAGGCGCTTGGTGCGACGCCAATTGGTGACGATCGTTACAAGCTAGGCGAAACGATCCTCGGCGTCTATCACGAATCAGAGGTCAAGGCGAAACCCGCTGCTTCATTCGGCAACGCCTTGGACGTTATCAAGGCGATGGCCGGTTTGGGTATTCGCTACATCACGCTCGGTGTGAAGAGCTGCGACGACGCCTTCAGGCAAGTGACCGCAGGCGGTGCTTCAGCGGCAATCAGCCCCGTCAATTTCGGCACTGTCGCAAGAATTTGTTTCGTACGCGATCCTGACGGTAATTTCGTGGAAATCGCGCAGCGCCCTGCCCCAGCCGCATAGTTTCAATAACCGCATTTCGAGCGCGGGATGGAACGCCGCCATTGCCATCCCGCGCTCCCCGACCATCAATCTTTCGCCTTCGTTCGGTTTGACTTTGGTGCCTGATGGCAACCTGTCCGCCGGATGCTGGATCTCTCAGGCCCAGCGCATGCGCGGACGATTGCGTGGTGCGCGGGACGAGGTGGTACGGAACAGCGTTACGGGCTTCGGCGCAGCGATTTCCGGTTGAACGAATCCATCGACCGTCTCACGCTCCAGCTTGATTCCCAGCGCCCGCTCAATCCGGCCCAGCGACGCTCGTTCTTCGGGCGTAACTAAG
>DATJUF010000362.1:0-4476 GCA_035502655.1 Binataceae bacterium (SeqCode) | reverse complement strand
TAGCGGATCGCACTGGCTGACGGCTCGAACTCGCGTGCCAGCTCGTTGACGCTGCGCCGGCGCGGGCTAGTTCCACGATCCGCCGCCGGTACTCCGGCGGGTATGGCGGATGGGTTTGTGGCATGCCGCGAGCAGCAGCGGTCTCGCGCGCGGCACGCAGAGGAGCGCGCCGCAATTCGGTCACTCGGCAGCGATCTCAAGAGCGTCTGGTCGGCCCCGGCCACGAGCGATCGCGATCGCAAAGAATTGCTGCGCGCCTTGCTTGAAGAAGTTATTATCGCTCCAGCGCAACGAATTTCGCGCACAACTGACGATGCGCTGGCTTGGCGGTGCGATTACCCAGCTGGATCTTCCTATTCTACGCTTCTAACCGATGGGGCGGCGGACCGATGAAGATACCATTTCGCTATTGCGCCGCCTGGCACGCTTTATCCCGACGAAGTGATCGTCGGCATTCTCAATCGTCAAGAGCGCAAAACCCGCGGCCAGCGAGCGCTTCACGGCCAATCAGGCCGGTAGTTTGCGACGCTATCGCAAAATTCCCCGCTTCCAACCGCCGGCCGAGCCACGGCAGGGAGAATTGGCGACCATTCGCAAGGCCGCGCAGATGCTCGGGCTCAACACTTCTACGATTCACCGTTGGCTGGCGGATGGCTTTATCGCAGGCGCACAAATCACTCCCGGTGCCCCATGGCAGATTCGCATCACGGATGAGCTGCGGTCGCGGATCGTGGAGCAAACCCCACCGGATTATCTGCCAATGCTGGAAACTACCATCAAACCGGGGGGTTCGCGGCACGGTCTTGCAGCGTGTAAAGCACGGCGAACTCGAAGCCGTCTGTTCCCCTGTCAGCACTAGTGAGACAGAAAAGCGCGATTGAGAAAGAGAGGGTTTGAGCTCATCGTAACTCGCAAAGGAGGCACGTGAGATCGCCAGTAGAACGGCACTCCGAAGAAGCTGAGCAAGTGGTGCGGGATATTCGGCGCGTAGTGCGGCGGCAATATTCGGCCCGAAGAAAAAGTCAGGGTTGTGATTGCGGGGCTGCGCGGCGAGGACAGTATCGCCGAGTTATGCCGCAAGGAGGGGATTAACCAGAACCTCTATTATCGCTGGCCGAAGGAATTTCTTGGCGGCGGGCAAGAAGCGGCTGGCCGGCGATACGGCGCGAAAGGCGACCAGCGACGAAGTTAAAGGGCTGCGGACGGAGGCTGAGCAGCTCGAGGAGTTGTTGGCCGAGGTCCGGCTGGAAAACCGCTTGCTCAAAAAAAGCGTGCTCGGCGGTGGGGAGTTCGATACATAAGGTACGCCGCGGCAGAGAAGCTGAAAATCATTCGCTGGTTGAACAATCCTCGCTGCCGGTACGCCGTACGCTGGCGCAGCTGGGAATTTCCCGCGCGGCTTTCTACCGCTGGTATCAGCGGTATCGGGCGGGCGGCGCGGTAGCTCTGCAGAATGGCCCGCCAGCCCCGCGGCGGGCCTGGAACAAACTTCCGGAAGCGGTGGTGGCGGCAATCATCGAGCTGGCCTTACAAGGACCCGAACGGTCGCCGCGCGAGCTGGCCACGGCGTTCGCCGGCCAGCAGCGGTACTTTGTCTCGGAGGCGTCGGTCTAGCGGCTATTGAAGGCGCGGGCACTGATTACCAGCCCGGCCTTCATCCTACTCAAGGCCGCCGATCACTTTGCTCAGCCCACCACCGCAGTAAATCAATTGTGGCAAACTGATTTCACTTAACCTGCGGGTGATCGGCTGGGCTGGTTCTACTTATCGACCGTGCTTGACGATTTCTCGCGCTACATTCTGGCCTGGAAGCTTTGCACCACGATGACCGCAGCTGATGTCACCGAGACACTGCGCCTCGCGCTTCATGCAGCCGGGCTTCATCAGGCTACGGTCCAGCAACGGCCGAGATTGCTGAGCGATAACGGACCATCCTATCTCTCGGCCCAGCTCGGCGCCCTGCTCCAGGAGGACGGCATGACCCACACTCGTGGCCAGCCGTATCATCCGATGACGCAGGGCAAGATCGAGCGTTACCATCGCTCGTTGAAGAATCGAATTCTGTTGGAGAATTATTACCTGCCGGGTCAACTCGAAGCGCGGCTCGCGGAGTTCGTCGATTTCT
Organism: Binataceae bacterium (SeqCode); assembly: GCA_035502655.1. GTDB lineage: Bacteria > Desulfobacterota > Binatia > Binatales > Binataceae > DATJUF01. Next base: position 2,351 of record DATJUF010000362.1, on the reverse strand, counting down.
ATAACACTCGGCGTTACCACGAGAGCCTCGGCAATCTCACTCCAGCCGATATCTACTTCCGGCGCGGATCAACCATTCTCGCAAGGAGGCAAACTATCAAACACCAGACCATCGAATTACGACGACGATTTCATCAACAAGCCGTCGCCTGAACTTAAACCTGATGGCTCATACCTCTCTTCTTTACTGCGGCGCTTTGCCTCAATTGTTCTTGTAAGCTTCCTCTTGGGCGAGACAGGCGGGAAGTAGAACTTTCTGGCAGGATTTGGCCGGGAGGTTCATGAAGCGGGCGCGATTTACGGAAAGCCAGATCGTGGAGATCCTGAAGGACGCCGATGCCGGGTTGCCGGCCAACGAGGTTTGGCGCAAGCACTGGATCGGTTCGGCTACTTACTATACCTATGGACGGCTCCCGCGTGGCAAGAAGGATTGGGTTTTCTGAACTGGCCTGATCGATTGCAAACATCTATTCGGCGTCGTCATCCAGAATGACGCGCCCAATGGGACATCCGCTCACACTCTCCTCGACAAGTGGCCGGCCTCGAAGGCCATTATAAGAATCAGAATCTGAGTGTGCCGGTTCGGTCCGTCAATTCATTTCCGATCCTTCAAGCAACCTCGGTCCATTTTCCCGCTGCGGCGCGGTAAGATTCGCCGCTAGTCAGCACAGCCCAGATTACCGGTGCGTGCTTATTTGGCGACCGCCACCGTTGCGCGGTTGTAGCCACGCCGCAGGCGCAATTCGTTTACCCACATGCTGCTCGCGCCAGTTTTTTCGCACGGCTGTGCGGACGACGGCGCGGGCGCCATGCACAAGCAGGGTCCGCAAGTGCTGGCTGCCGCGCTTGCTGATGCCGCCATCACATGGCGCTCGCCGCTGGAATGCTGGCGCGGGACCAGTCCCAGCCAGGCTGCCAGATGACGCCCGTTCTTGAAGTCGGCGCCATTGCCGATCGCGGCGATCATCGCCGTTGAGGTCTTCGGTCCAATGCCACGGATCTTTGGCGATGCGCTGGCAGGCCTCGCTGGCCTTGAAGACTGCTGTGATCTTGCGATCCAAAGCCTTGATGCGGTCATCGATCTCGAGCATGAAGGTGTAAAGACTGGAAACAATCTCGCGCATCATCTTAGTCAGCTCGTCATTGGCCGCTGCCAGAATCTTTGGAATCAGCCGCCGCGGCCCGCGCGCGTGTGGGCCAACCGTCTGAGATTAGAACGTTGCTTCTACATCACAGCGGTGGCGATCGCCAACAAGAACGCCCGTGTGATGTGGACCCTTTTAACCAGAGGCGAGAGCTATCGCGCTGGACCCGCACAGCAGCTGCACCCGCTTTGCAGGTGAAGATAGACCATCCGCGAAGAAAACCGCGGCCGCTGCAACTGGGCAAAGCGATGACTTGCCTCTTCGCAATTAGGTATTTTACCGGAGTACAGAACAAAGGCCAGGTCGCTCTTTACATCACCTGGCAATCGCAGCGAAAGAATTTTCTTAACGAGTTTATCGACTGGATATTCGAATGAGCACAATTCAAATCGTCCATCCTCCAAAAGCGCGTATCACGCGCGCGGATCGCCCATTTTGGACTAGCCTAGGCTTTCCGGATTGACGATGGTTTGCTCCACGCCGGCACGCGAGAACTGCAGATGGGTTAGCCCACCAGGACAAAATTAGCGCCGGAACTAGCTTCTTCGGGATGCGCCCAGCGCGGGGACCCCGGAGGACGATACTCGTACAAAAGGTCCGAGGGGTTGCGTGGCATAAGAAAAAGACGTCACCGTTGACCTGCCTGCAAGCGCAAGATGGAAGCCCGCGAAGATATTGCTTATCGGCGGCGGACAGAACCGAAGTAGTGTAATCCCACGTTGCCTCCGCCATCGCGCGGAAACGAGGAGAACATCCGCGCTCAGCGCCAAATCCGAGTGCATGGTCGTAGTTCCCGCGAATCATGAGCGCAGCGTGGGATCGAACGAAATCAATAACGGCGGCTAGATCCGGCCCGTAGTTCACCTAATCGCCCAGCACCCACAACTCGTCGTAGCCGGCGGGCAGGGCTGAAAGAGCTTCGAGGTTCGCATGCAGGTTCGAGATTATGCAGATGCGCATGTGAGTAATGGGCTCCTGTCAATCAACTATTCGAGAGCTTGAGCGGGTCTTCATTCCGTTTCTGTGCTGACGCCAGCAATTGGGCCCGATCGCGCTCAAGATCACGCCTGAGCGCTTCGCCGGCGATATGGGCGAGCTTCAACTCGTGGTTCTCTTGAGTAAGGACGGCGTTCCGGTAGCGGAGGCCTGCCGCTTCGCTCTCAAGATCCGCGAGGCGCTTGAAGTGGCGGTTTTCGTCCCATCGCTC
>DATJUF010000361.1:0-6585 GCA_035502655.1 Binataceae bacterium (SeqCode) | reverse complement strand
TGATGCTGTTCATAACGGTTCTTGAGGCCGTTCAGAATCTGGACAGTCTCTTCCTTGGTCGGCTCAGGCACGTCGATGCGCTGGAAGCGGCGGGCAAGGGCTTTATCGCGGTCGAACGAGCGCTTGTACTCCTGATAAGTAGTGGAACCGATCACGCGCAATTCGCCTGAGGCGAGCGCAGGCTTGAGCAGGTTCGAGGCGTCCATGGTCGAGCCGGAAGCGGAACCGGCGCCAACGACTGTATGGATTTCGTCGATGAAAAGTACGATGCGCTTATCGCCGGTGGCAGCTTTGATGACCGCTTTGAGGCGCTGCTCGAAATCACCTCGAAAACGCGTGCCGGCCAACAGTGCACCCATATCCAGCGCATAAATCTGAATATCCTTGAGCGCCGCGGGAACTTTACCGTCATGCACGGCGAGGGCGAGGCCTTCGGCGAGGGCTGTCTTGCCGACGCCGGCTTCACCGACAAATACAGGATTATTCTTGCGGCGTCGCAAGAGCACATGGATCGAGCGCTCGATTTCGTTCTTGCGGCCGATCAGCGGGTCGATCTGGCCCTTGGCCGCCCGCTCAGCGAGATTGATCGCGTACGAACGGAGCGCCTTGGAGGGCGAGACTTTGGTTTCCTCGCCGTCGCCTTCGTTCTCCGCGTCGCCCTCGTTACCATCTTCGTCTTGAGCGCCGCGGATCTCGCGTTCCTCGTCGGTCCCCATTTTGGAGACGCCATGCGAGATGAAGTTGATGACATCGAAGCGGGTTACGCTTTGCTCTTGCAGCAGGTAGACGGCGTGTGACTCAGTTTCGTGGAAAATCGCGACGAGCACCTGCGAGCCATTGATTTCGGAGCGTCCTGCCGACTGGGCATGGAGCGCGGCGCGCTGCAGGGCACGCTGCACCCCCGCAGCATAATGAGGCTGGAAGGAACCGCCCTTGGGCAACCGCTCGACATCCTCGTCGAGGTATTTCTGCAGTTGCTTGCGCAACTGATCGATATCGGCGCCGCAATTCTTGAGGATATTACTGGTCGTGACGTCGTGGAGCATCGCGTATAGCAAATGCTCGAGACAGACGTACTCGTGGCGCCGGTTCAGTGCTTCGGACATGGCGAGTTGCAGGGTCACCTGCAGCTCGCGGCTGATCATAACGCCTGGAGAAGCCATCGGATCAGCTTTCCCGCCGCGTCGAGGCGCGGACTAATATAATCTTTGATGAGTTGAACAAAACCGCTCTACTCCTTTTCCATCACGCACTTGAGCGGAAACTGGTTCTCCTTTGCAAGTTCCTCAACCGTGCGCACCTTGGTCTCGGCAATCTCGTAAGGGAACACACCGGCGATACCCATTCCGTTCTGGTGCACGTGGAGCATGATACGGGTCGCGTCGGCCTGAGATTTATGAAACACCGACTTCAGAATTTCGACAACGAATTCCATCGGCGTGTAATCGTCGTTCAGCAGAATGCATTTGTACAGCGGCGGCTTGCGTGTTTTGGCCTGCTCTTTGGTACGCCGCTCGACGACGATATCGCCCTGCCCGTTCCCGTTGCCACTGCTTCCCATCCGGCGTGCCAAAGGCATGATATAGACGGAATCGGACGGTGATACACTCAGCCTTGATGTCGGGTCGCTCATCTTCATCAGCTTTACCTGACCAGCTAATGCGTCACCACTCTAGCAAAATAATCACGAACGGGCACCGATCACGCGAATGTTCTGATCGGAGTCCGCCTGCGGTGTTTTGCGGCTGTTGGCAGGCGCTTTGCAGACGGAGCTGGTGCGGATAAGCTCTGTCAATCCGCCAAGGATAGCGCGGAACGAGCGCAAATTTATCGATGACCATCAAATCCGATAACCCTCCAAGTGCGGCCAAAAACGAAGTTTCAATCCAGATTCTTCAGCGGATTGAAGACGTTGCGCGCGACGAATGGAACGCCCTGCTAGCTCCTGATGATACGCCATTTGTGGATTGGGACTGGCTGCATGTGATGGAGGAGTCGCACAGTGCGGTGCGCAAAACCGGATGGTCGCCGTGCCATCTCACGGTGCGCATGGGGCCATCGAAGAAGCTGGCAGCGGCCTGTCCGCTCTATCTCAAAAGCCATAGCATGGGCGAATTCGTCTTCGATCAAGGCTGGGCGGATGCCGCGGAGCGTTCTGGGCTGAATTACTATCCCAAGCTGCTGGTGGGAGTGCCTTTCACGCCCCATATGGGACGGCGCTTCCTGGTGGCGCCTGGCATCGATCGGCGCGCGATGGCCGAAGCGCTGGGGCGGGCGCTGATCCAGCTCTGCGCGGATAACAAGCTGTCGTCGGTCCACGTGAATTTTTGCTCAGAAGATGAAGCACAGGCGCTGGCGCGGCTTGGATTCCTCGAGCGGCTGGGCTACCAGTACCATTGGCGCAACACCGGTTTCGGCAGCTTCGACGATTATCTGGCCCAGTTGAAAAGCAAGCGGCGCTATGCCGTAAAGCATGAGCGGGCGGCCTTGCAGGGTCAAGGGATTACGATTCGGGCGATTGCCGGCGAAGAGATCTCCGACGACTTGTTCCCGCAGATGTACCGGATCTACCTATCGACGATCGAAAAGTTGTACTGGGGCAGGAAGTATCTCACGCGCGAATTTTTCGAACTGGCACGCCGCGATCTCAAGCGTTACATCTGCTTCGTCTGCGCCTTTCGCGGCAAAGAGCTGGTGGCAGGAACTGTGAATCTGCAGGGCGCGGGGGTTTTCTACGGCCGTTATTGGGGGGCTTTTGAGGAAGTTAAATTCCTCCACTTCAACGTCTGCTACTACGCGGCAATTGAGCATTGCATTGGCAATGGGATTGCGCGCTTCGAGCCGGGCGCTGGCGGTGAATACAAATGGCTGCGCGGCTTCGACCCGGCGCTCACCCGCAGTATGCACTTCATCGTGCACGGCGGGCTGCGCAAGGCGATCGCGAATTTCGTCACGCACGAGCGGCACGAGGTCGAGGCGTGGATCGCGGAAGGGAACGAACGCAGCCAGCTCAAGCCGCCTGCGCCGTCAAATGTCGAGAGCGCCTGATTCATCCGCGAAACTGAATTTGGTTATAAGCCAACGTTGACATCCGAGCTTCGCTTGTTTGATAAAGGCAATACGCATGGGCTTTTGTCTTAGCCCGCATGAATCGAGGAGGTCTCCCTGCGATGGCGCGAATTTTCTTTCAGCGGGCGAATCTGATCGACGGCCTGAATCGGCCTCAGGCCAATGCAACAGTGGTCGTCGAGGGCGAACGGATAGTTGCGGTGGGATCGAACGGCGATGCACCGACGCCAACGGCCGAGGATATCGTTTATGACCTCAATGGGCGGTCGTTGATGCCGGGCATGGTGCAAAGTCATTACCACGTTGCCTACGACAACATTCGCAGCCTATTTGAACTCGATATGAAGCATTCGCCGACTATGCTCACCCTGATCGCCGCGAAAAATGCCGAATTACTGCTGCGCTGCGGCTTCACTGGAGCGGTTGGCGCGGGCGCCATTCACAATATCGACGTAACCCTGCGCGATGCGATCAATAATGGCTTGATCGAAGGGCCGCGCTTTCTCGCCTGCGGGCGTGACGTCGTGACTACCGGCGACTCCGTCGATTTCCATCCGAGCTGGTGGCGGCTCGGGATGGAAGGCCTGGGCCATGTCTGCGACGGGCCAGAGGAATTCCGCAAGGCCGTGCGGCAGGAGATCAAGGAAGGCGTCGATATTATAAAGCTTTATCCGACCGGCGGGCACGGGCTGTCATGGCCGGCGGACGTGATGACGATGACGCTCGAGGAAATGAAAGCGGCGTCCGAAGCGGCCCATGAAAGAGGACGCAAGATCCGCGGGCACATCATCTCGAAACGCGGGATTCTCGCGGGCCTCGATGCACAACTCGACGTGATCGACCATTGCGACATGATGGACGACGAATGTATCGAGCGGCTGGCGCGGCAAAATACGTTCGTCGTGCCGAGCCTCTATTTCCCCTACATGGCAGTGGAGGAGAAACGGCGGACCGGGTCGAGTAACTGGGCTGGCGTGGATGAAATGGAACGCGGCCTTGAAAATTCGTATCGTGTGTTGCCGAAGGCACAGGCGGCCGGGGTGAAGTTTGTGATTGGCGACGATTTTGGTACTGCAGCGATGCCACATGGGCAATATGCGCGCGAGCTCGAAGCCTATGTCAAAGGCGCGGGGATTCCGGCGCTCGAAGTGATCAAATGGGCCACGCACAACGGCGCTGAGCTGCTGGGGATGAAAGACGATTTGGGCACGATCGCGGCGGGCAAAATCGCAGATCTACTGGTTGTCAACGGCAATCCAGCCGTAGATATTACTCTGCTCCAGGATCGCAAGAACCTAGACGTGGTGATGAAGGGCGGCGCGTTTGTCGAATGCCAGCTCGAAGCGTCGAAAGCCGCACCCGCAGCGAAGGCGGCCTAGCGACTTAACTAAATTTCAGCAAGGCCGCCCAGCAAGGTGGCGTTATGCTACTTTCCGATACCGTTCTCGGTGGATGCGGTTGAAAGATCGCGCGGCACTCCGTCAATCGGCTCGAGTATAGAGATTTCCTGCTTGCCGCCGACCGCAAGTTCACGGAAGCGGCGTGCGGCCGGCAATACTCGCCCCTCGAAGGAACCAACGGCGCGATTGAAATCGTCAACCGCGTTGTGGAGCGAACGGCCAACCTTGCCGAAATGGTCGGTCATCGTTGCCAGCCGCTCGTGCAGTTGGCGTCCGAGTTCACTGATGCGGCCAGCATTTTCAGCAAGCTGCTCCTGACGCCAGCCATAGGCTACGGCTTTGAGTAAGGCGATCAGAGTCGTCGGCGTAGCCAGAATCACCTTGCGGCTGGCAGCATCCTCGATCAGCGCGGGGTCCTCCTGGAGTGCGGCGCTGAAAAACATCTCGCCCGGCAGGAACAATACAACGAACTCAGGAGCCTGCTCAAAAGCATCCCAGTAAGACTTGGAGCTGAGCTGCTCGACGTGACTGCGGATCTGACGGGCATGATCGCGAAGCCTCGCAGTGCGTTCGGCCTCGTTCACTGCGTCAAGCGCTTCCATGTATCCGCGCAACGGAACCTTGGCATCGACCACAACGCACTTGCCGCCCGGGAGCTGGATACGCATATCGGGGCGCAGGCGTCCGTCGGCAGTGGTAACACCGGCCTGCTCGAAAAAGTCGCAGCGTTCGACCATGCCGGCAATTTCAACTACGCGCTTCAGTTGAATTTCGCCCCAACGCCCGCGCACATTCGGGGTCTTTAAGGCGTCGACCAGGCGATTGGTCTGCGAGGCCAGCGACTGCAACTGAGTAGTCAGAACGTCGTGCGCACCGCGGCGATTCTCTTCCATCCGCCGCAACTCCACATCGAGCTTGACCAGTGAGTCGCGGGCCGGAGCAACGATATTTTCGATGGCGATGCGGCGCGCGTCCAAATCATTGATGGCCTGTTTGTGCGCCGAATTAAGCCGTTCGCCGGCCAGGGTCAGAAAGCTTTCGTTACTCGATTTGAGCGCGTCAGCGGCCAACGCCTTGAAAGTCTCGGCGAATTTAAGCTCGATCTCAGCAAGCATCCGATGCTCCTCATCGAGCCGCTGCCGAGTCACGGCCTCGCGCGAGGTCACGGCGGCGAGTGCGGCTTCGGCTTCGCGCAGGTGCAGGCGAGCTTGATCCGCCTCAAGCTTGCGGGCTTCGAGCTCGGACCGGACGGCCTTGGCGTCGGCGGAGGCGGCAGCCGCGCTCAAAGCAGCTTCACGCACAGTCTGATCCAGTGATGAACGTATGCGGACGACGGCCAATAACCATCCGATTGCGCCCCCGCAAGCCAACGCAACCAGGCCGATCAACCCGCTAATCATCATTTTGGTTAAGTATTCTGCTCATTTGATCGGTTTTATTAACGATACTTTGGCCGTTGGATAGCGTCCATCAGGCATCCAATAACCATCCACAGGAATTATCCCCAATCGCTCTCGCTCGCCGTCTGGCCCGACCGCGTCGTTTGAAAGGTGCCGCAATGCTATCGTGACTATCGATCGGCTCACCACGGCGGCGGGCACGTCAATTCGTGAAAAAATCGTTGAGAAAGGGCGAGACCGTAATCGTAATGGGACCTGGCGGGGTCGGCAAGACGACGGTAGCCGCCGCGATCGGCCTCGCCGCAGCCTCACAGGAATTGGCGACTGGTGTGATCACTGTCGATCCCGCGCGGCGGCTGCGTGACGCGCTCGGGCTGACTGGATTGAGCGCGCAACCCTCAGCGATAGATCCCAAACGGTTGCGTGACGCGGGGCTCGATCCTGCTCTGCCGCTCTCCGCGATGGTGCTCGACGTGCAGCATACATGGGACAATCTGGTCAGGCGCTTCGTGCCGTCGGCCGCGGCCCGTCAGCAGATTCTGGCCAATTCATTCTACCGCGGGCTCTCCGGTCAGTTCGCCGGCGCGGAAGCCTACGCCGCCCTCGAACAATTCTATGAGCTGCGCACGAGTAATACCTTTGAGACTATCGTTGTTGATACACCGCCGGCCGCGCACACTTTCGAATTTATCGAGGCGCCGGCGAATCTGATGCGG
>DATJUF010000360.1:0-9356 GCA_035502655.1 Binataceae bacterium (SeqCode) | reverse complement strand
ATCGCGGCAACTCCGAGGATCGACGGGAAGATCGCCGATGGGTTTTTAAATAACGCGTACGCCGAAATCAGAATCGGCACGAGTGCACCGCCTACATTGATGGCGACCGTCGTGGCAGGGCCAGCGAGCTCGATTGGAATTCGATAAAGGACTCCGAAATTGTTGACCATTAACGCGCCTGGCACAGGTCCCGCCCTGACTGAGTATAGCGGGATATTCACATAGCTGCCGATCAGGCTCGCAAGCAGCGCGAGCATCGCGATTCGTGGAGAAAGCCCCAAAATCGAAAATGCATAGCTGATGACCTCGATTTCGATCATCACCAGCAACACCACCAGAAATAAGAACGCGATTACCCCATAGACCAGGAGAAACGGCGGGATAATAATCGCGAGCATCATGTCAAAACTGTTCGGAGCGTGGCACGTAACCGAGCCTGCGAGGCCGAGCCGGTGCGAGGCTGCGGGTATCCAGCCCAGGACTCAGTAGGCATGCTCTCGCGCGGCGCAGCAGGACGCCGGAATATGCCCGATGCTGGGATGCAGGACCGGCGATTTCGCGGAAAGGGCCGCATGAACGTATAAGCCTAAATTGGCATGCCGCCCCAGATTCGGGAGTCCTGATTCGCGCCTTTCGCGCCTCATCGGATGCCGTGAATGCAGCGCCCCAAAAGTGGTGGCAAGCTCTTGGACGCACCCCGGCTCGCGGACGCATCGGCTCTGGACGCTGCCGACGCGGTCTCTGCGCTGCGACCGGGCTGCCGGAGTTCGTCAAAATACCTGCGAAGCAAAAACAGGTCCAAATCCGATTGCCATCCTTCATGAGGCAGCAGATGCCGCGCGCCGACTCGCGGCTGAGCGGTCCCGAACGTAATTCGTGATGAGCTACAACTTGTGCATACTTGCCGAACTTCGTCTTTTTATTAAAAATTAACGGGCCCAGTGGCAGGCCCTGAGCGGACAGACTGTAGCGCAAATGAATGCGGCCAGAGACGACGGGTATATCCCAAAGAATTTTCCGCGCTTTCACTCCGAGACTCGAACGGTTGGACAAGCGCCGCTTATGATACGCGGGGCGATCTGGCGGCTATGGCGAAATCTGGAGTCATTACCCCGGCATCCGAATGGAAGGGACGGCAGGCTAACAGTTGCGGAATAAACCGGTCATTGGGGCTCGTGTGCTGATGCTACGAAAAGCGCGCGCTGACCCGCTAGAACCGGACCAGGATTTGAGCGCCGCGAAGGAACATCCGGCAACTCTAAGATTTCCAGGTCTTTCGAAAAAATGGCTCCGGAGAATCGCCGGTCCAGTCTACGCACTGACGGTATGTGCCGTCGTCCTGCTGCTGGTGCATGGGCTATCGCGTGGACTCAATTATCATGCGATGGTCACCGCGCTAAGCAAGACACCATACAGGCTCGTTTGGATCGCGATTCTATGCACCGCGCTGAGTTATGTAGTTGTAATCGCCCGGGATAAATGCGCCCTCGCGTACAGTGGCGTGAGCATTCCGCTATCGGGACTGCTGCTCGCGTCATTCTGCGGATCGGCTTTAGGTAATGTAACCGGCTTCGGTTCCTTGACCGGGGCGTCAGTCCGTACGCGCGTCTATGGCGCGCTCGGCATTGACGCGGAGTCGGTCCAGCAGTCGGTTGGTTTACTCGACGTAGGATTTGGTTTCGGCCTGATGGCATGTGCCGGTGCCTGTGCAATTTTGGCTGGGCATTGGCCGCGCGATGCGATCCCGCTGACGTTGCTGCATGCGATTGGCGGGGTGGTGCTGGGCGCAGCCGGAGTCGTACTTCTTGCCTTGATGCGTCGGCGGACCCTGGTATTTGGCGGGCTCTCGTTCGCCACCCCGCCAACAGGTATCGCCGCCCTTCAACTCGGACTAACCGCTGCCGAATTATTCGCAGCGGCAGGCGCATTATGGTTTCTGTTGCCGTCTCCTCGATTCGATCCTCTAAGCTTCACGGCAATCTTTTGCGTCGCACTAGGGCTCGGATTGATCAGCCGGCTTCCCGGTGGCTTGGGCGTCTTCGATGCGCTCATCTTTCTCGCCCTTAGAAACGACCTGCCGCAGGATCGGCTCGCGGCAGCGATCCTCGCATACCGGGGCGTCTATTTTCTTCTCCCTCTATTGCTCGGAGCAGGATTACTGGCGTCGTTCGAGCTCACACGTACAGATGATCGGCCCGCCTCCAGGAGCGGCCAGCGCCTCTTGCTGGGAGCAGGCTTGCTCGCTCCGCCATTTCTCAGTGCGGTGACTTTCGGGGCGGGCGCGATGCTGCTGATATCTGGAGCCACGCCAGCGGCCGATTGGCGCCTGGCGGCGCTGCAAAGCGTACTGCCGTTATGGGCCGTCGAGATCTCCCATTTGCTTGCGGCTCTTGCGGGTGTATTGCTGCTGTTCGTTGCACGCGGCCTTTACCATCGGCTTGACGGCGCCTGGTGGCTAGCCTTCCTAATCGCGCTGGCCAACGTGGTTTTCTCGCTGGCCAAAGGACTTGCCTTCGGCGAAATGGCCGCAGTGCTGGTCCTGGTGCTTTTATTGCTCGCATCGCGGCGTCAATTCACTCGCCACGCCGCCTTTCTCCATCAGCCATTCCGGCTGGGCTGGTTCATAGCTATCACAGCCGTTATCGCGGGCGCCGCTGGAATCTTGTTCTTTGCCTTTCGCGACGTGCCTTACCGGCGTGAGATCTGGTGGCAGTTCGAATCCGACGCGCAGGCTTCGCGGGCCTTGCGCGCCTTGCTCGCAGCTTCCCTTCTGGCGTTAGGGATTTCGCTATGGCAATTATTACGCACCGCACCAGGCCGAGTGAGGCCGCCCTCCCGCGAGGAATTGTCGCGCGCGCGAAAAATCATCAGCCGCCAAAATCGCGGCGCCGCAATGCTGGCCTTGATGGGTGATAAGAGCCTGATGTTTTCGCGCTCGGGTCAGGCGTTTTTGATGTATGCCAAGCGTGGCCGCAGTTGGATTGCCTTATTCGATCCAGTTGGGCCTGATAGCGAATGGGCAGAACTAATCTGGCGTTTCGTCGAGTTAGCTGATGCGAACGATGGCCGTGCCGCGTTCTATCAAATTCGCCCCGATAGCCTGCCGCTTTATCTCGACGCCGGCCTGCGTGTTACCAAGGTCGGTGAAGAAGCCTGCATCTACCTCAATGAATTCGGTCTCGACGGTTCACAGCGCTACGGCCTTCGTCAAGCGCTCAAGCGCGGTGAGCGCGACGGACTGACCTTCGTCCTGCTCTCGCCGCAAGAGGCCGCGCCAATGTATGGCGAAATCAAGAGTATCTCGAATGCCTGGCTCGCCAGCCATCGTGCAAGTGAGAGGGGCTTTTCAGTTGCTGCGTTCGAGCCAGGCTTCGTCGCAGTCCAGTCCACTGCCGTTTCTTGCCGTGAGGGCGAACCGATCGCGTTCATCACCCTGATGACCGGGAGCAAGCCGGGAGAAGCCACCGTTGGCCTGATGCGCTACAGGCCCGACGCGCCTCCATATACGATGGAATTTTTGATTACTCAGGCTGCACTCCAATTGAAGACGCAGCAATTCGAGGTACTAAGTCTTGGCATGGCGCCACTCGCAGGCCTTGTCACCACGCCGCTCTCATCGCAATGGAATCGCGTCGGAGGATTACTGTGGCGGCACGCCGGACCCATTTATAATTTCAAGGGCTTGCGCAGTTTCAAGAACAAATTTCGGCCTACCTGGGAACCGCGTTATCTTGCCGCGTCCGGTGCGATAGGTCCATTTATCAGCATGGCTGAGATAGTAGCGCTAGCCAGCGGCGTTCGCGGAGGCTCCTCCGCCGCATGATTGGATTGTGGCTGCTGAGCGTTCTTCTCGCCGCCTTGATGGCGGGATGTAGCGGCGGCCTGCCTGTCCAGCGCATCAGCGGCGGGCGCTATGGCAGCGTCAAGATGGTGAAGCCGAATGGACCCTCGAACGCATTTATTCTGCTTTTTTCCGATAGGGCAGGATTGACAAAAGCCGGCGATGCGGCAGCTCAAATGCTCGCGAAGCGTGGCGCGCTGGTGGTCGAAATTGATACTCCCGCCTATTTGAAGCAATTGGATAAGAAAAATGAATCCTGCTACGGCCTGGTAATTGATGCCGAAGGGTTCAGCCGCCTGCTCGAGCGCGAAAATCATTTTCCAAACTATCTGGCGCCGATCCTGGCGGGTCTAGGTGAGGCTGGTACGCTGGCCCAAGTGATTCTGTCCGCTGCTCCTCCAGTGACTATTGCCGGAGCCGTGTCGATTGATCCTTCAGCAACGCTCGCGGGCCAACGGCCGATTTGCACGGGCGTCACCACACGTCCAGCCGCGAACGGCTTCAGCTACGGTCCTGCGCTGAAGCTGCAGGGCTTCTGGACCGTTGGGTTCACAGCTAATGCAGCTCCGTCCAGCCGCGATTATGTAAGCTCCTTGCGCCGGGCTGGGATGCCACTGGACTTGTATCATCTTGCGGCTGGCTCAAGCCTCGGCGATGAGCTGTGGAAATTGATCGAGCCGCATATCGCTGCAGCGATAAATGTCGCGAGGCTGCCGCTTACGATTCTGCCGGTGGCAAAGCCCTCAAAGCTGATGGCTGTGGTGATCTCCGGCGACGGCGGCTGGCGCGATCTCGATCGCACGATTGCGGAATATTTACAGGGGCATGGCGTACCTGTCGTGGGTTGGGATAGCTTGCGCTATTTCTGGACCAAAAAAACCCCGGAGCAAACTTCAGATCAGCTAGCGGCAATTTTGACTACGTACATCAGCGAATGGCATGCCCCGGATGTCGCGCTTATTGGTTATTCCTTCGGCGCCGACGTGATGCCGTTTGCGTACAACCGCTTGCCGCCAAACCTGCGTTCACATATCAAGCTGATAGCGCTCTTGGGTCTCGCCCATTCAGCCGATTTCAGAATTGTAATATACGGCTGGCTGGGAGCATCGCCGAGTTCTGAGGCTCTTCCGCTGGTGCCTCAACTGAATAAAATTCCAGCGGCGCTGATTCAATGCTATTACGGTCAGAACGAGGCGGATACCGCCTGTCCAGCGCAGGCTGCGCGCGGCGTAGAAGTGATTCGCAGGCCCGGCGGACATCATTTTGACGGGAAATATGACATTGTGGCGGCAAGCATCCTGAAAGGATTCAAAACCCGCGTGGCGGATGATCAAGAGAATCAGGCGGATGAGCACGGCGGCTGATCAGGTCCGGCGACTAACTTTTTCCACGACGATAAGGTCTCCGCCGGGATGCCTTTTTCGGGTAATAAGAGCGGGGTAGCGGCCATGCGCCGCCACCTCCTATGCTGTCACTGCTAGCCGTTCGGATTGATTACCGTATAAAGCGTTGTGCCGCCACGCTGCACCAGCAGAAGAGCCGAGCCGCCTTTCTTTTGGATCGCGCGCGCCGATTCATCGAACTGATCCGCCGAGGTTATCTTTTGATGATTCAATTGCAGGATTACGTCGCCTGACTGTAGTCCAGCATCGCCGGCCGGCGAATCCTGAAGAACATTGCTGATCGCCACCCCCTCCTCGTTATGAATACCTAGTTGTTGCGCAATTTGCGGAGTGAGCGTCTCGACTGATAATCCCCACTTTGCTGCTGGGTGAGCCTCGCTTTCTGCACTGGCGACTTTTTCTGGCTGCAGCTCAGCAACCTTGGCATTCAGCGTAATAGTCTTGCCGTCGCGTATCACCTCAACCGGCACGGTCGAGCCAATCGGCGTTTGTGCCACCATCTCAGGAAGCATCTGCTGGTCGGGAACGGTCTGGCCGTTGTACTTAATGATGATGTCACCGCGTTCGAGGCCGGCCTTCGCTGCCGGACCATTCTGGCTGACACTGGCCACCAAAGCCCCTTCCGGCCCGGGCAGTCCGAATGCTTTGGCAAGGTTCGGCGTGACTTCCTGGATCTCCACTCCGAGATAGCCACGGATCACGCGGCCATGCTCTTTAAGCTGGTCCATTACTGAACGCGCAATGTCAACCGGGATCGCGAAGCCGATTCCCGCGTAGCTGCCGGTACTACTGTAGATTGCGGTGTTGATACCAATCACCTGGCCGCGCGTGTTGAAAAGCGGGCCTCCGGAATTACCTGGGTTAATTGCCGCGTCAGTTTGAATAAAATCGTCATAGTTACCACCGAGCGCGCGGCCTTCCGCGCTTACAATTCCAGTGGTAACAGTGAAATTGAAGCCGAACGGATTTCCAGCCGCGAGAACCCAATCGCCAACGCGGACTTTGCTGGATTCACCTAACGTGGCGGCCGGCAAACCGGTTGCGTCAATCTTGATCAGCGCGAGATCAGTCTTGGCATCTTTACCGATTACTTTTGCAGTGAATTGGCGTTTATCCATCAATGTGACGCGTATCTGGGTCGCATCTCCGACTACGTGATTATTAGTCAGGATATAGCCGTCCGGCGAAACGATCACGCCAGATCCAATGCCATGTTCAACATAATTATGCGGCTGCTGGTAAAAGAACTGGAAGGGTGGAGCAAACGGAAAACCGCCGAATGGTCCGAACTGATTACCTTGGCCGTTAGGCGCCTGGCCTGGACCAGACTGGCCAAAAGTTCCATTAGATCCACCGCCTCCACCAAAAGGAACTTCACCAGTACTCTTTATCTGTTCCGTGACCGCGACGTTGACAACTTCGGGCAACACATGCTGAACCAGCGGCGCCCATGACGGTAGTGGAATCGTCTGTTCGTTTGGTTCCGGAGCTCCAGCAGGGGCCGGCGGGTCGTGGCTGTCAACGCGCGCCGGCTGATCGGCTGCCTGGGCCTTACTGTTTATGTCCCACGGAAATTGAAAGGCGTTTACACTTGAATAACAGCAGATTGCCGCAACGGATGCCGCACTGATCAGCACGACAACAAATTTTTTCATCTGTCACTCCGCTAGACGATGCGCAAGCCTAATGTCACAACTTCTATACATTTGGACGAAGCATATAGTCTAGCAATTCACGATCCGGCGTCAGCCGCATCTCATGGAATTCCTGTGAATTCCAATGCCAAACTGGACCCGATCTGAATAGGCACGTTTCCTGCGGCGTCATCAGAATTGGAAAAGCAATGAATGAGCCGGAATTGCAGGAGAGATTTTTCACATGAAAGTCATGAGGAATAATGATCCAGATAGTCTAGGTAGCTCTAATAAACAACCCAAAGCCAGTGAACAGTCAAAAGAAGAAGCTGTTGATGAAGTCAGCCGCAGTTGGCATCAGCCTATTATAGGCGCCGCTGTTATACTCGCTCTTTTCGCGATTCTATTCGTCGGTTATCGCGTTGCGCATGGCGTCGACCGCGGCGACGAAGCCAACTCTTTTGCTCGCACTTTTATCCAGAGCAGTCCAGTAGTCCTGGAACAAGTAGGTAAGGTCGAACAAATCAAGCAAGCCGAAAAGATGCATCAGCAAGGCCAGCATTCTGGATGGGACCTCCACTACGACGTGGTCGGCAGTCGTGGCAAGGCAGCAGTTGATATGTTGCTCACGCCAAATCCCAACTATGGAATTTGGAATGTACCGAAGGCGAAGATAATTCAGGGACATGAGGAACTGGCTTTGCGGTAACGCATTGGTGATCAAACGGCCTAAATCGATCAATGCAGCGCCGATTAGGGCCAAGTGCGCAGTTTGATTTTACGGATGCTTATTTTGCAACAGACCGCGACGACCACTTTGCCGAGGAAAGGAGTACGAAAATAGAATAGATTATAGTTCCGGCAGAGTTTTCCCAGCATGCGCTGGCACGGGAATTACGCGATAAAACTAGCCCGGGAGCACGGCGCGGAGGTGACACCACGGAGGAATTCTGCCCTACATTATATACCCGGCCTTTTATACCGCCTGACTGAGTATCCTGCTCTCAGCTTGGAAATCGAGCGCTAAGGCAGGCAGGCTGCGCACTAGCAAATGACATCAGGCGCAAACCCGTAGCTATCAACTGAATAATGTTGGACAACCCGCGAACCGTATCTAAGATAAGGTTCGCGGGTTGTAATTAGTGCAATGATCGAACGATTGAAAGGGCGATTTCTAAGTTGTGGGTTTGGCCCCGGCGTCCTTTATCGCATGATCTCCATAAGCCCGCCTGGAGTACCATATTTAACACCGTTCAGGTATTCTCCGGGTGCCTTGTCATCGAGATAGGCGGCAGTTCGGGTCGGGTTGCCATAGGAAGACCAGATCGTCATATGCTTAGCCTGAAGGTCCCACGCGGTCGATTCGGCAATGTCCCGCCACTGATAATCGTGAGTTTCGGGGTTCAGTGCGACCTGATTTAGGTATGCAATTGACTTCCACAATTTGTTATTGGAGTCGAAGAGATCAACCCAATTGGACGACCAGAACACTTTATCGGCGTACAGGATCCGATGTGCATAGCAGTAGCCGGCAGCCTCGCTCGGGATGCGCGTGACATCGTCGATAGAGGTATCGCGTACCTCCCACTGGCCCCAATCAGGCCGCGGGAAGCCAATAGAGTAGTAGTCCTTGGGGAAACCGCCGCTATCCGCGCCATTGAAGTCAGTCAAGTTGAGGATTTTGCGGTCGCCCATGAATGTGCCGGTATAAGTGGAAGTGCTGCCATTGAAGCCATTGAGCTTGGCATCGTCTTCAGTCCAGTCAAAGCCAAAGACTGGTGAACAGCGGGCCGAGGTTGAGAGCCGCAGGGAGCGGCGCAGCGCTGGCACAAAGACGTAACTTGCCGGGTAGGGATTCGTCTGCTGATCTGTGTAATAGAGAGAGAGCAGTGCCGTATAGCGGGATTGCTCAGGTGTGAGCTGCATTCCCCATTCGGTGTACCAGGTTCCAGCGGCATAGGGTTCCTGCTTGGGAAAGCCTTTGTCGGTGATATAGTTACTCCACCGGTAGACTATCGCCAGCGTCGATGGTGCTATGTCCTCAAAGCGGTCAACAGACCAGACCGAACCCCATGCCGATGAGGTTTTGACGTATACAGCGGGAGCATAGGCGAAGTATACATTCGCCAAAATCTTCCAGCCCTTATACGGTGCTTCCGGATGTGGGAAAGGCGTGCCGCCCTGATAGTTCAAGAGCTGATAATGTCCGTCTGGCAGCTTTCGCATGCTGGTCTGCCCACTATACTTTTCGGTAGCTTCGACCCAGGTTTGCGGCAGGTTTCCGTCGTAATGGGTTGGACCCACGTCCATCTCAATATCCTGCGGCATTTTCCACCCCATCGTTCCCTCGAACATCTGCTGCATGCCGAACGGCATAAACTGCTTATACTTCTGCCAATTGGACATGGTAATCTTCGTTCCTACCGGCAGAGTGCCCTGATGTGCAGTCTCCTTCACCCATTGCTTCATCTCGCTGTA
>DATJUF010000359.1:0-3274 GCA_035502655.1 Binataceae bacterium (SeqCode) | reverse complement strand
GGCTGAGGAACGGCAAGGACTCTCCGCCGCTCAGCATCCGCACTCCGATAAGGCCTGGCGATACTGCTGGCCGCATCGGCGGAGCCACCACTCCGGCCGCGCCCAGCCCGAAGGCGCAGGCGACCAGTTCATCCTGCGCGGCAAGTCCTTCGCCGAACTCGATAATTACCGGCCGCGCCTCGGCGAGATTATGCAGCCGGATCAGGTAGCGATTGAGATCAGCCGGCGCTAACGGCGGCAGCGCAGCATAAATCAGGTCTTCGTTCAGGGAAGCTAGCGCGCTCACGGCCGGGCGATGCTTCAGGCTGACTGTACGGCGGTCGTCGGCGCGCCGCACTGCTGCGATCAGGCCCTCGAACTGGCGTTTCACGCGTGCGAGGCCGCGCGTTCTGACCGTATCCGCGTCAATCGGGCAATTGATTAGATACCCAATCAATGCCGGGTAGACCTTGAGCGTTCGAGCAATCGCCCTCAGCCGGCTCAAGGCCTGACGATAGCCCGCGCGCGTGAGCAGCGCTTCGGGTTCGACCTCAACTTCCACCATCGCGTAGAGTCCGGATTGAACCGCGACGCCCAGAACCGGTTCTGCCTGGGCTTCAGTGAGAATCAGGCCGGTGGTATGTGCAGCCTTTAGTTCGTCGAGCCGCTTGCGCAGCGCGATCTTGCCGGTGAAGCTGCCAGCCACTTCGAGGCTTGGCAGGCGCATTGCTTTGAAGAAAAACTTTTGTTCGAGGCGGCGGAAAAACTTCCCCTCGGCTTCGACATGGGGTACCGGATGGTCGCTAATCATGTCGCAGTGGCATACAGCGAAAGCTATGCCACTAAGATTACTCAACCAATTCAGCTATTTAGCGCGTTCGATAACCGCCGCGTCTAACCAATTGGGATGGCGGCTCGACGATTTGCGGTTGACGGTTCAGTTGCCGATTGAGAATATCGTGCTTAAGTTGATTTGCATCTTGCGAATTAAGCTGCTTGCTTTTGTTTGGCTTAAGTTTGCATATCGGATAAGTCAAACAGCGTTGGCCAGAGTGAACGACTTATGCTGATCTCCCCGCAAAGGTGCAAGCCGCGCCACTGCAGCCGATTGGAAATCATCGCGCCAAGATTACGCCAGGTGATGTAGTGAAACGATCATTGATGTGCGTTACGCGCCACGTACCCCCTCACGAAGCGACCGACCAGCCAATTGAAGCAACGCCGAGCGAAATTGCGTTTATCCGCGAAATGCTCCTGAGTATCGAGAAGATGCTGGGCGGCTTGTTCGGCAGCGCCTACGACCGTGGTCAAATCGCAATGGAGGCGCGGCAGGCCGCGGCTGCTCTCGTGGACATACACTTTGATGAAGTCGTCGAGCGCTGGGCCAACGTGATGGAGCAGTCGTTTGGCGAACCGCACAAACTTGATCGTCCCGAGGCGAAGAATTCACTGAGGAATTCACTGGCGCGCTTCGTTGCCCATTTGCGCGATCCAGACGATATCCGCACCTACATTCACCTTCGTAGCCATTGCCAATCGGGCATGCTCGCACGCGCCAAGCCCTCCCACTTCAATGTTTTTCATATCGCCCTGAAGCAGGTGATTCTCGACCTTGTACGCCAGCGCTATCGCGGCCGCCGGATGGAAGTGGTGCGCGACACCGTGGTCGCGGCTATCGACGAGCGCCGCCTGATGGTCGCGCAGTTCTATATCGAGTCGCGGGAGATTGAGCTGCGTGCGTCCGAAGAGAAGTATCGCAACTCGATCGATCATGCTCCCGACCCGATGTACGAAATCGAGCCGAAGGAAGGCACCATCCTGAGCGCCAACTCGGCCGCTTTTGAGCTGCACCGGGTCCTTCCGTATGAAAGCGAAATCCCATTAATTGGCGCGCACCTCGAAGAATTAACCCCGCCTGACATGAATCAGGTGGTCTACAAGCATCTTGACATGGTGAAGAGTGACGGTTCGGCGGAAGCCCTCGATGTCGCGATTCGCGGGCGCTACTTCGATATCAACTCCGCCCTTATTTCCGCCGGTAATCAACGCTTCATCCAGATGATTCTCCATGACGTGACGCAGCGTCATGAAATGCTTGACACGCTGCTCAAATCCGAGCGCCTAGCGGCAGCCGGTACTTTCGCCAGCGGCGTCGCGCATGAGGTCAACAATCCGCTCGCTTCGATTTCATCCTTGGTTCAATCACTCGTTCCGGATGAAAAAGATGAGGATCGGCGTGCGTCACTGCATACGATTCTGGCGCAAATCACTCGGATCTCACGTACGCTGAAGGACCTGGTCGATTTTGCCCGTCCGGCGCCCGGCGAACCCGCCTCTCTCGATCTCAACAATTTGATTTCCGAGACCTTGCGCCTGGTCGCTTACAACCGCCGGCTCACGCCCATCCGGATGGAACCGTCGCTCGCGCCGGCTTTGTTACCCGCCTTCGCTGACGGCAACGGCATCCAGCAAGTGCTGCTCAATCTCCTCTTCAACGCGGCCGACGCCATTCAAAACGGTGATGGCCAAATCAAAATCACCACGCAAAACAAGCGGATGGCACAGTCCGACGCTCCGCCGCGCGTGATGATGCGGGTTAGCGACAACGGCGTCGGGATTCCGCCGGAGAACCTCGAACGCGTCTTCGATCCGTTTTTCACTACCAAACCGGCTGGCGCAGGAGCGGGTCTCGGACTCTCGCTATGCCAGCGCATCATCTTGAACAACCAGGGGACGATCAAAGTTGAGAGTAAGGTCGGCAGGGGAACGACCGTGACCATCTGCCTGCCCGCGTTAGACGACGCGGCGAACTATGAGGCCGCCCCGAATCCTCAATGAACACCGAAGAACCGATCACCTCCGAACAGTCCATCGCCCAGCCGATCTGGAGTGAAACCCATCAGTTGCCCTTCCATGTCCTCGTGGTCGAGGACGAAGATCTGATGCGCTCCATTATTGTCCAGCTCCTGCGCCGCGAGGGCTATATCGTCCATGAAGCTAAGGCCAGCACGCCCGCCTTGCAGATCTTCGAGCAGGAGAAGATCGACCTCGCGATTCTCGATCTCAACCTGAGCAGTGGCGGCAGCGGCCTTGAGCTGCTCGGCAAGATGCATCAGGTAGATCCCGAAGTGATGGGCATCATCGTCACCGCCTACGCCAGCATCGAGTCCGCCGTCGAGGCCCTGCGCAAGGGCGCGTACGATTACATCACCAAGCCCTTTGCCAATGATCATCTAAAGGCCGTGGTGCGCAAGGCTCTCGAATACAAGGCGGCCTTCCGCGAGAATCGCTTTCT
>DATJUF010000358.1:0-3709 GCA_035502655.1 Binataceae bacterium (SeqCode) | reverse complement strand
AATCCGCAACATGAAGCGGCGATAGAGGACGACTCGCAACGGGCGCAGCGTACGCTCCACGATTTCACGCTGCACCTCTGCGAAGGGCACCAGGGCGAGGCTTGAACGCGCCTCAAAACGCGTCAAGTGAGCGGCAAGCTCGCGGGCCTTTTCGATGCTTGCTTTGGAAACCAGCGGATGACTGTGGAAATGCACAAAATCGACATGGAGCCCGCGCCGCATCATGCGCCATCCTGCCACCGGCGAGTCAATCCCGCCCGACAGCAGGAGCAGCGCGCGGCCGCTGATTCCGACCGGTAATCCGCCCCCGCCTGCATACTTGCGATCTGCGATATAAGCGGCCTGGGGCAGGATCTCGATTGCGATGTCGAGTTCGGGATAATCGAGGTTGACCTTCAAGCCCAGCACCTTAGCGACTTCCGCTCCCGCGATCTGATCTATCTCCATCGAGTTTAGCGGAAAATGCTTGTCGGCTCGGCGGGTCGAAATCCGAAAGCTTTTGACCTCATGACCACGAGCCGCCGTGACTGCAGCCTGCTTGAGCGCCTCGATTTCCCGCGCAACCGGACGGCTAATCGTGAAATTCTGGAAGCCGAACACCAGCTCCGCCCGCTCGCGCACCAGCGCCTCACTGATACCGTCCGGCAACTCGATCAGCAGCCTGGGTCCTTCGCCGTGAATCCGGCCAATACCGCAGTCGGCAAAAAGCGCGCGCAGATTGTGCTTAACCTGTTCGACGAAGCGTGACCGGTTGCGCCCTTTCAGCACAATTTCATGAAAGCGCCCGATCAAAAAGCGCCGCGGTCGGTGCTCCGTGGCGTATGCAGCCGTTGCGTCTTGCGTGCTCATCAGCCGTTCCAAATTGGCAGTATTGGGCTTGCGCTGGAAGAGCCTGCACACGATTACGCAAGTGCAAGGTAAGCTGAACCCTCCGGTGCCCGAATTGCACGACTGGCTTGAATCGATCAGGCCGCGGCTTCCACCTGCCGGCGCGGTGCTGGTACCGCTCACCCGCAAGCTGCAGATCCGCAGTTAGCCGTCGAGGGTGTAACTACCGAGTAACTGTTAACTAGCTATCTGGCGAACTCCAATCTTGTGGATTGCAGCCGATGTTTCACGTGAAACATCGGCTGCAACATTCAACTGTTCATTTTTGTGGCATTTTCCCGCGGGCCAATTAACATTGCCATCGACACGGATGTTTCACGTGAAACATCCGTGCGCGTCTTTAACCATGCCCATCGATAAAGACCCGGCGGTAATGGAATAGCCACTCGCCATCGACTTTGCGCAACTCGTCCTGATAGCGTCCGATCGCCTGCAAAGTGGCCTTGCCATTCTTGCAATGGTAGTACGTCAGGTAACAGCCGCCCTTCGCCATGTCACCTTCAATCCTGAAGATAACGTTGGTCATCATATGCCGAACCTCGGCGTCCCCACGCGAGGCCTTGTAAGTGGCGGTGAACTTCGTCAGAGCATCATGGCCTTCGTGACGGCCCAGCCGCGGGCTGTCGAATACTCCATCGGCCGTGAAGCATTTGACCCATTCATCATAGGGGCCGTAGTCAATAGTGAAGGCGTAACGCGCGTAGAGCTCGCGAATTTCTTCCCGATCTTCCAATGTCCCCGTGATACCCATGGCCGCTGTCTCCCCAGCTTAAACTAGACTAACCGGGATCCCTCTAGCGCCCGCCGCGATCATTACTAGAGAGTTGTGCGCCTAGATCACACCAGCTTCACGCAGCCGCGCAACGTCGTCCCAGCTATATTCCAGCAGTTCCGTCAAGATGAGTTCGGTATTCTCGCCTAATTCCGGCGCACGTCCCCGAGCATCGCCCGGCGTTTTGCTGAAGCGCACTGGAACGCCGACAAGCTTGGTTTTACCCAGCTCCGGATGGTCATAATCAACTATATATTCGTTGGCCAACACCTGCTCGTCGTTCGGCAGGTCGTTGATCCGGTTAACGACAGTATAAATAAAGTCGCCACCGTGTTTCAGAATTTTCATCCACTCGACGCGCGGTTTCGTGGCAAAGACGCGGTCCAGAATCGCAACCAGTTCGCGATGGTTTTTCCCGCGCGTCCGCATATCCTTGAAGCGTTCGTCGTTAGTCAACTCGGTGATGCCCAGTGCTTTGCAGAAATCGCTCCAATAGCGGTCAGTCTGCAGCATGCCGAGGCTGAGCCATTCTCCGTCCGCGCATTTGTAGTGATTCCATAACGGATTGTAGGCATCGTCGCGCGTCGTCCGTGCCATCTCCTTGCCCATGATCGTGCGCATCGAAACGTTCAGCCCTTGCAGCGCGATCATCGAGCCGAGATGCGACGCGTTGACTTCCTGGCCGACGCCGAGCCGCTCACGCGCCACCAGCGCGGTCATCACCCCGTATGAGAGCATGATGGCACCCATCTGGTCGGCGATACCGCCCATCATATAGATCGGCTCGTCTGATTCGATACCGGCGGTATTCATGATCCCGGAGCGTGATTGTGCGAGATAATCGAACGACGGCTCACCACTGTCGGGACCCTCGGGACCATAGCCCGAGGCACTGGCGTAGATCAGCTTGGGATTGCGCGCGCTCAGGTCCTTGTAGCCCAGCCCCAGGCGATCGGCTACACCCTTGCGGAAATTCTGAACGAAGACGTCGCTCTTGGCGGCCAGCTTGTAGACGATTTCCCGCGCCTCAGGCTTGGTCAGATCGAGCGTGAGGCTTTGCTTGTGGCGATTGTTAGCTTCAAAGTAAAAGTTGTGGCCGCTCTTGGACGTGGCTGAAGCGCCGCCGACGGCGAAGATTGCGCGGCCCGGGTCGCCCTTGTCGCGCTCTTCAAGCTTGATCACTTCGGCGCCGAGGTCGGCGAGCATCGCAGTCGCCACCGGGCCCTGCTGCCAAATCGTCCAATCGATGACCCTAATGCCTTTTAGTGGTGCGTCCATATTTTTCCCGTATACCACAGAACGCGCCGGATCAATTAGCGATTTAGTGATCTAAATTCACCAGATCTAATTCACCATTTAAACCGGGGATGAGCCGGCGAGAGCGGCTGCACTGTTTGCCCGGCTTACTGGATGCCGTGGGAGGGCGTGAGACTAAGCGCGATGGGTTCCAACTTCAGGAATGGCCGCGAAGTCTTATCCTGAGCATGCTCTATAGGGTCTTGGCTCATCGGAAAGCACATCTTGGCGGACCCGGCAAAGTTTCGCATTAATGACATGCGAATCGGGCAAATCCAGTGAAATAGGGCTTGAGTTTAGGCGCGGGACGCATCATCTCTATTGCATGCCCGCCGGTCCAGTGAGGATGGCCGGCGGGTTAGCATGCTGCGTTATCTAGTCAACTTCATCTACCCGCCACGCTGTGCGTCGTGTGACCGCCGCTTCACGCCAGACGTACGCCGCCGCTTATGCATTGGCTGTATCGGCCGGCTGGAAGCCCTGCCGGAACCGCTATGCGCCGTCTGCGGCGTGCCGATCGCAGCGGCCGGGGGTGAAGGTGAGGGATGGTGCGGACGGTGTACCGAGTCGCCGCCGCATTTCGGTCGGGCGCGGGCGGTCGCACGCTATCGTGCCGGTTCGGACGAGGACGCGCAAATGCTGCCCAAGCTGATCCGCCGCCACAAATATGGCCTCGACCAATCGCTGGCTTACGCTCTGGCCGAATGCCTCGGTGATCCGCTGCCGGTTGAAG
The DNA here is from genome assembly GCA_035502655.1 of Binataceae bacterium (SeqCode). Taxonomy (GTDB): domain Bacteria; phylum Desulfobacterota; class Binatia; order Binatales; family Binataceae; genus DATJUF01. The sequence goes on along the minus strand of DATJUF010000358.1, from coordinate 20 downwards.
GCAATGACTATGACCTTATC
>DATJUF010000357.1:0-4014 GCA_035502655.1 Binataceae bacterium (SeqCode) | reverse complement strand
AACAGCGCATCCAGTGACGCCACTTGTTTCGCCAGGGACAGATCGAATAGTCAGTCGCAAATATTTCCACGCCATAAGTGGTCATCGTTATGATCCTTTTTTGATTCAGACCGCGCGCAAGCGTTGCGATGTTAATTGCAGAGTCGAAGTGCTCACCGAGGGACACCGAGTGGCGAAGATATGCGGCAACAAGGCACATCCAGATACGAGAGGCAGGGCGGAAGCGAATTCTGTGAAGTACGCGTATTCATTTGATCGCAAAGATGAATGATGGCGCGCCATTTCGATGGTGTAGCAGGGACCCTGGGCGGGAATGTGCGCTGTATAGTGACTAGCGGTGAGGAAGATGCTTAGGTGAAAGCCCCAGTGAAAATGACAATTCCTAATCACCGTCAACGCATAAGTCCGCCAATAGTAATGTCGTTCGCCGCTCTGTTGAGTTTCCTGGTTGCAGGCTGCCCGAGCTTCCAAAGCGATGATACTACTGCGAACGGCCAGCCGGTGGTACGTTTGCCGCAAAACAATCCGACAAATGCTGATATAAAGCACGACGAGCCTGTACCGCGCGATAAGATGCTGGACATGGAAGTTGATTTCGCACTGCGTAATCAAGCCGAATTCGATAAGTTGTCGGAGGAGATTGATGATCCGAAGTCGCCGCATTATCAGCAATGGCTGACGCCGCAAGAAATGCACGCGCGGTTCGGTGAGACCAAGGATCAATACCAGGCCGTAGCAGCGTGGCTCAAGTCGGAAGGCTTCACGATTACTGAGAACGACTACGGTCAAAACGAAGACTATATCAAGTTCAGGGGTACAGCAGAGCAGGCGGAGAAGGCCTTCAAAATCAAGTTATTGGAGCCGATGTACGATCGCTACATCAGTTCGGCCGATCCGGCGATACCACCGCAATTCGTTGGCGTGATTTCGCGTGTGGGCGGACTATACGGTCTTCTTCAGCCGTGAATCGCCCCGTCGTTGTACGTTCGCGAGGCCGAGTCCAAGAATAGTTCGATACTCGGCGTAATGCATTTGCGTGCGGCCCAGGGCTGGCGCCTGCGCCGCACTTTCTGCCACCTCTGTTCACTCCGCCTGCGCCTTCACGAACGCGCTGATCTTCGCGATCGCCTCTGCCGCCGCTTTCGACTCCGGCTTCCTGATAATGAAACCTTCCGCCGCCCCTTCATAAAGCGCGAGTTCCAAATGACCCCCCGCCTCATGATAGTTCACGACGAAACGGTCCAAATCCTTGCGCGGATGCACGATGTCCTCGACGCCCTGCACATACAGCACCGGCGGCAACTGCACCTTCTCATGCCGCACCAATGCGAGCGCCGGATTCCCTTCTTCCATCGCCGCCTCGTTCGCCCAGTACTTGTCATGCAGGGGCAGCACCAGATCGACGAACGGCGGCGGCTGCTTGCTCTTCGCCTTTAATTCTTTGGCATAGCGATAGCGCCCGAGCGGATCGATCACCGGCCAGAGCAAAATCGCACACCGGACGGCCGCGTCAGCCACCCCCTCTATCGGCAGGGGAATCCCCGAATAGCGTGGGTCATGCGGCCGCATCGCCGTCAGCATTGCCTGATGGCCTCCGCTCGAACTTCCGATTATCCCTACTCGCGCAGCGTCGCAGCCGTACTTCCGCGCCTGCGTCTTGAACCAGCGCAGGCCATAGTTAATATCCGCCATTGACGCTGGGTAGCCTGCTTCCGGCGGCATCCGGAAATCCAGCGCTGCGACTACGATTCCGCTGCGCGCGAGCGCTTCGTTCATCGAAGCGTCAAACAGCCGGTCGCCGAGGCACCAGGCGCCGCCATGCACTTCCACCAACCCCGGGAACGGCCCGTCGCCGCGCGGCTGATAGAGCCGCGCCAGCAACCCGCGTCCGTTATGGTTCAAATACTCAACATCCTGGAAATCAACTTCATACGTCTGATTTTCCGCCATATGTCGCCTCCGCTGAGTAACTTGCTGCCTTTACATTGCGTATCGTTCACCCTTTTCGTGGCGGCTAGCCTGCCCTCAACGACGCTGCTCTTTTCAGCCAGCCGCCGTCAAGCCTACTAGATGAATCAATTTAATAACTTCTAGTGAGCGGCTCGCACAACCGAAACTGCCGAGTTTGCCATTCCCGCGCGTGTGGCTGCCGCGCGTGAGGAATCCCCGGTCGTCGCTCCTGGACCGCCGCGGTACCCGCGCAGCGGCAGCTCAGCTAGCCCATCAGGGCTCTCGCCTGCAGATTTCCAAAACAGCCCGCGTATGCCACTATTGCGCAGGTGTGACCCGTATCATGGCCAACAGCGGCGACCACCTGCGCAAAACCCGGATCGCGTGCTCGATTACACAATCTGAGCTCGCCCGCCGCGCCGGTATCTCGCGCCAGGCCTTGGGCGCGATCGAGTCCGGCATCTACCTTCCTAGCGTCACCGTCGCACTTAACCTCGCGCGCGAGCTGGGGGTGGACGTCGAGACGCTTTTCGGCGGCGATTCTTCCGCCGATTGCCGCAGCGTCGCCGCTCACTTGCCTCCCACCGATTCCGTCCGGTCCACCACTTCAGGGGGCGTTATCCTCGCGCGCGTCGCTGGCAAAGTCGTCGCGGCCCCGCAGATTCCGTCGCGTCTCGTCCTCGCCCCCGCTTCCGGCTTGCTCGAGCGCACTACCAATAAACGCGCCGCCGTCGCTACATTCCGTTCTGACGCCGAAATCGAGTCGGTTTTGATGCTCGCTGGATGCGATCCCTCGGTGACGCTCCTCGCCGATTGGCTCGCTCGCCAGCGCTCCCCCGTGCGCGCGTTTGCGCTTTCATGTTCCAGCGGCAAGGCGATGCGCTCGCTGCTCGAAAACCAGGCCCACGCCGCTGGCGCCCATCTCAAGGATGGACGCAGCGGTGAATATAATCTTGCACAGTTCAAGCAAGCCCTCGGCCATCGCCGCGCTATCGTTGTGAATTTCGCCCGATGGGAACTCGGGCTTGCGGCCGCAGCCGGTAATCAACTCGGCCTTCGCGGCATAGCCAGTCTCGCCCGCCCGCAACTGCGTATCGTCAATCGGGAACCCGGAGCCGGTGCCCGCGCCGTTCTCGACGAAGGCCTCGATGAACTAGGCATCAAGCCTGATCAACTGGAAGGCTACGGGCACGAAGTTAGCGGTCATCTTGAGGTTGCCGCGGTCATTGCCGAAGGCCGCGCCGACGCCGGTATTACAATCCGTGTCGCCGCCAATGCCTATGGCCTCGATTTCATCCCGATCCGCGAGGAGCGTTACGACCTCGCTATCCTCGAACGCGACCTCGATTCGACGACGGTCAAGGCGATGCTCGAAGCGCTCAATTCCCGCCGCTTCGCACGCGAAGTCAGCCAGCTATGCGCCTACGATACCGATCAAATGGGCACCATCCTCGCCCATATCAACTAGCAAGCCCTCTTCTCTCGGAATGTGACTGACGTAGCGCTCCAGGGCGGCAGGCCTCCCAACATCGCACACAACGGTTCGGATTTCTGAACAACGCTGTGAAGCCCGTGTGTTCCAAATTTACCCCAGCAGTTTTCCTCTTAAGCCACATATAAGGGACACCCGCAAACCTACGGCCTAATCGTTAACAGTAGCCGGTCCGCGCCGCTGTGGAGATCGCGACGAGCTGGAGTTCGAAGCCCTCGGAGCACCCCGGCATCCGGAGTTGGCGATTCCCGGTACGGAGTCTTAGCGGTTCAGGCGCACCTTGGAAAAACGCAAGGGCAAAGGCTCGGAGGCTAAGACTTAATACCGCGCCGCCGCCCGCCATTGAATAAAAGCTGGCGGCGGAAAAACTTAAACTAACACCCGCCGGGTGGGTCCAATTAAGGTATCAAAAGGGGCCATGCCCGATTGACGAAATCAGGCGACGGCCAAGCCGGTGAGTAAGTGCGTTTTCCCGGTGGCGGAGTCGCCGATAAAAATGACCGGATCGGCGCACGCGATGTAAAGGCATTCGGCCCACAATCCAAGGCCCTCGCTTTCCCGCGATACGCTCA
>DATJUF010000356.1:0-4565 GCA_035502655.1 Binataceae bacterium (SeqCode) | reverse complement strand
TCGGTCGAGACGTCGACCATCCGCACGCGAATGCGGCCGGTCTCAGGATCGGTCAGTTCCTGAAGCTCGACTGGCGTGACGCGGCCACCGGTAATCGCGATAAGGGCGCCGGAGCCGCCGCCGAGCAAATAGCGTACGGCGCCATAGCCGAGCGTTCGAGTGTACTCGGTATCGAATGGCACCGGCTTGGCACAGCGCAGCTCGTACCCAATATCCTTGGCGACGACAGTGGCGTCGATGCCAAGGTTCCTTAGTTCGCCGCGGACACGATCACGGATGAGCATCCCAAGCGGGATGTCGGCGATATGAACGTGGCCGTAGGCGTCGCGGTCACTGCCATTGCCGGCTTGCAAAGAGCTCATATCCAACCGCTCGGCGACGCCCTCGGCAAGTACGGCGACGCCATTGTCGTGGCCGGAGGCCCGGCGCTTGATAATCGCGCCAATGATGGTGTCCACCGCGAGACTCAGATCGAACTGGTCGCCGTGAAATTCCTCAGGGATGACTGCGAGCGTCGCGCCGGCAGACTTGCACATGCTGAGAGCCAGCGAACCCGACTTGCGGCCCATCGATACCGCTATATACCAGCGGCTCGTGGTGCGCGCGTCTTCCATCAGCGACTCGATGATGGTGGCGCCGACTGCCCTGGCCGTCTCGAAGCCGAAGGTTGGGGCATTTTCGGGTAGTGGAAGATCGTTATCGATAGTCTTGGGGACGGTCGCGACGCCAATCCGGCCTTGCATCCGCTCAGCGATGCGGGCTGCGCCGAAAGTAGTGTCATCGCCGCCAACGCATACGAGGTAGCGAACCCCGAGCATCGTCAGCGATCGGACAACGCGGTCGAGTGTGGCCTCGTCGCGGGCAGGGTTGGTACGCGAGGTGCGCAGGACCGAGCCACCGCTGAAATGAATGCGGCTGACGTCGGGAATTTTAAGCTCGACGATGTGGGTGATGTCGCCCTCTGCGAGCCATCGATAGCCGTCGCGCAGCCCGAGTACGCGCATCCCGCAATTGATCGCCTCGATGGTGGCGGAAGCTATTACGCCGTTGATACCAGGCGCGGGGCCGCCGCCGACCAGGATGGCAAGAGTCTGCTGTGCATTATTGTCTCGCCGAATCATAGAAAACCTCGCCTAATTTGATTCCTAGCACGCAGGCAAGGATCGAGCGAGAAAGCCTATGCCTAATTGGCTGGCAACTCCGGAGGCGACTTTTTAAACTGTATTTCAAGGCAGTCAGCGGTGACGGCAACGTGTTTCAGTCGATGATACCTTTCTGCGAAACGGGGTGCGACCACTAGCGTAAAGTTTGACGACGGTCGCAAGCGTGAGGGATTCTGCTATGATTGCCGCGCTATGCAGCTATCCACGTGGCGGCGAGATTAGTCAGGCTATCACCTCAGAATTAGTACAGGCCGCGCAACAGAGGCCCGGGAGCGATCGGACTTGCGATGAACAACGCCGAGATTATCGAACTGGCCCATGAGGCACTGATCAACACCTACGGATGCCTGCCGCTCGCGTTCGTGCGCGGGCATGGCTCGTACCTCTACGATGCAGACGGAAACCGCTACCTGGATTTTTTCTGCGGCTTGGCGGTGACCAGCCTCGGTCATGGGAATCCGCGGATCGTGCGCGCGATTAAGGAACAGGCCGAGAAGCTCGTGCATGCGTCGAACGTGTTCCATACCGAGCCGATGGCGCGGCTGGCCTCGCGGCTGAGCAGGCTATTCGGCGACGGACGGGTTTTCTTCGGCAATTCGGGCGCCGAGGCCAACGAGGCGGCGCTGAAACTGGCGCGGCGCTGGGGCCATAGTAATGGTGGCCGCTTCGAGATAATCGCGACGCTGGGTTCTTTTCACGGCCGCACGTTCGGAACGTTAAGCGCGACCGGCCAGGAGAAATATCACGAAGGCTTCCTGCCGCTGCTGCCCGGTTTCAAGCTGGTGCCGTACGACGACATTAGTGCGATAGAGCGGGCGGTAGGCGATCAAACCGTGGGCGTGATCGTTGAGCCGATTCAAGGCGAAGGCGGCGTCGTGGTGCCTCATCCAGAGTACCTGCCGCGGCTGCGTGAACTGTGTGACCGGCGGAAGCTGCTGCTGATTGTCGATGAAGTGCAGACCGGCATGGGACGCACCGGGCGGATGTTCGGCTATCAGCACTCCGAAATCAAGCCGGACATTATCACTCTGGCGAAGGCGCTCGGCGGTGGCCTGCCGATCGGCGCGATGGTGGCAAAGTCGGAGATTTCATCGGTGCTGACGCCGGGCACGCACGGCTCGACCTTCGGCGGAAATCCGGTGGCGTCGGCGTCGGCACTGGCAGTAATCGACGGCCTCGAACAGGACGGAGCGATTGCGAATGCGGCGGAAATTGGCGGCTACCTGATGGAACGGCTGCGTGCGATAGCTAAGGAGGCAGGCAACGTCAAAGAAGTGCGCGGCAAGGGAATGATCATCGGCGTGGTGCTGACTCATGAGGCGCGGCCGGTGGTCGATGCCTGCGTCAAAGAACGCCTGATCGTGAACGGCACTGCCGGCAACGTTCTGCGCTTGCTGCCGCCGCTTAATCTAACCCGCGAAGAGGCGGACGCCGGACTACAGATTATCGAACGGGCGCTTAAAGGCGCGGCCAAGGCTACCTAAGTAGTGACGCGCTAGCCTGGGATGGGGGGTGCGGCTAGGATGGCAACTTGCTGCCGGCGAACCTCGATGAAGCGCGATTTTTTAAACCTGAGCTCCTTAAGCCCTGCCGAATTTGACGGATTGATGCGGCTCGCGGTTCGTCTCAAGGCGGAACTCAAGAGCGGGCTTGAACATCCCTACCTGCGCGGCAAGACCCTCGCGATGGTGTTTCAAAAGCCGTCGTTGCGCACGCGCATCACATTCGAGACCGGCATGGCACAGTTGGGCGGCCATGCGATTTATCTGGCACCGCAGGATATCGGGATCGGCGAGCGCGAATCGACCAAAGACGTGGCGCGGAATCTATCGCGCTGGGTCGATTTGATTATGATTCGCACGTTTGCCCACCAGACGAGCGTCGAGATGGCGCAGGAGGCCTCAGTGCCTGTGATCAACGCGCTGACCGACCTGCTCCATCCGTGCCAGTTGATGGCCGATCTGATGACGCTGCGCGAGCGCTTCGGCGATTTGCGCGCGCTTAAGGTGGCGTTCGTCGGCGACGGTTTCAATATGGCGCAAAGCTGGATTGAGGCCGCGGAGCTGACGGGCTGCCAATTGCGGATTGGATGCCCAGCCGGATACGAACCGGATAAGAACTTCGCTGCGCGGCTGAGCAAGCTTAGGCACGGCCTACTGACGCATAATCCGGTAGAGGCGGTGAAGGGCGCCGACGTGATTTATACCGATACCTGGACCTCAATGGGGCAGGAGGCTGAAGCTGCCGAACGGCGGCATGCGTTCGAAGGCTTTCAGGTCAACGATAAGTTGCTCAGGCAGGCAAAAGCCGAGGCGGTCGTGATGCATTGCCTGCCGGCTCATCGCGGCGAAGAAATCACGGACGTGGTCCTGGACGGGCCGCGATCGATAGTCCTGGAACAGGCCGAAAACCGGCTACATGCGCAAAAGGCGATCATGGTATGGCTGCTGCGCCCGGAAATTCTCGGCCATACGGCGGCCGCCTGAAGCCGAGTTTAGCCCTGGGCCGAGTTTAACTATGGGTGCACAAAAAATACGAAGAGTAGTGCTCGCTTACTCCGGCGGTCTCGATACCTCGGTAATCCTGCGCTGGATCAAGGATGAATATAACTGCGAAGTAGTGGCCTATTGCGCGGATGTCGGGCAGGGCGAGGAGACTGAAGGGCTTGAGGCGAAGGCGCTCAAGACCGGAGCGAGCAAGCTTTATATCGAGGACCTGCGCGAGGAGTTCGCACGCGAGTTCGTGCTGCCGATACTGCGGGCCAACGCGGTTTATGAAAGCTATTACCTGCTGGGGACCTCGATTGCGCGGCCAGTAATCGCACGCAAGCAGGTTGAAATCGCGCGCAAGGAAGGGGCCGACGCGGTGGCCCATGGCGCGACCGGCAAGGGCAATGATCAGGTGCGCTTCGAGCTTACGTTCGCGCGGCTCGCGCCCGAGCTTAAAGTGATCGTACCATGGCGTCATCCCGATTGGCCGTTCATCGGGCGCGCCGACATGATTGCGTACGCCGCCGAAAAAGGTATCCCGGTGCCGGTAACAGCCGAGAAGCCATATTCGATGGATCGTAACCTTGTGCATGTCAGTTACGAGGGCGGGATTCTCGAAGATCCGTGGCGGGAGCCGTACAACGATATGTTCCGGCTGACGGTCGCGCCGGAAGCGGCGCCGGATCAGCCTGAGTATGTCGAAGTCGAATATGCGGACGGCGATCCCGTGGCGATCAATGGCGAGCGGCTGACGCCAGCCCGGTTGATCGCCCGCGCCAATGAAATCGGTGGACGGCATGGCGTGGGGCGTGCCGATCTGGTCGAAAATCGCTACGTGGGAATCAAGTCGCGCGGCGTCTACGAGAGCCCGGGTGTGACGATTCTGCTGAACGGCCATCGCGCGGTCGAGCAG
>DATJUF010000355.1:0-4303 GCA_035502655.1 Binataceae bacterium (SeqCode) | reverse complement strand
AGGAAGCGGTCTTCAATTTCGTGCGCGTGCCGATGATGGATACCTACCTTACGCATGAGCCGACCCAGCGGCGCGGGAACCGCCTGGGCGGCGGCGTGATCGGCGATATCTTTAAGTGTTCACCGGGCGGGCCGAATGACTATGTGTACATGCTTTGCACGACGCAGGAGATGTGGCAGGCAATCTGGAACACGGTCGGACGGCCTGACGTGATTGACGATCCGCGTTACAGCGAACGCAAGGAGCGGGCAAAAAATATCGAAGAGCTGCTTGGGATAATTGAAGGCTGGACCAGCCAGCGCAGCAAGCATGAAGTGATGAAGCTAATGGGCGAGGCGGGAGTGCCGTGCGGCGCGATCCTCGACAGCGTAGAGTTGCTCAACGATCCGCATATGCGCGAGCGCGGCATGGTGGTGACGGTGGACCATCCGGCGCGCGGCAAGTTTACGATGCCTGGATGCCCGGTGCGGCTGGAAGATTCGCCGGTTGAAGTCAAACCGGCGCCGCTGCTGGGGCAGCATAACGGCGAAGTCTATGGGCAGTTGCTGGGCATGACTGCGGGTGATCTGGAGCAATTGAGACAGCAGGGCGTGGTGTAATTACAACGCGGTGCTTCCACCGTTTCGGAGAATTGGCCACAAGCGATGGCAGCGCGCGAGATTCTCGATTCAGTCGCATTCGTCAAGGAGGCAGCACCGGGAGAGTTGCGCCGGTTCGTTCGCAGCCACCGCGGGGCCGCCTATGCCGAAATACGCTTCGAGGCCGTGTTCCATCGCTCGGCCGCGGCCGATGACGGTAAGCCCCGTGACAGCACCGAATCGCAAACCGCGGCGATGGGCTTGGCCGTCCATTATGGCGGGCGCGGTGGCGTTATTGGGCGCGGACAGACGGGTGTCGAAGTCGGGTGGCTGGCGCTGAGCAGGACCAAGCTGATCGCGGCATTACGGCAGGGGCTGGAGGAGGCGCTGGCGCGGGCGCGTTATGATGCGCGGCACAAGTTCGCGTTATTGAAAGAGCTGGGCGCTGCGGCACCGTCGTTGACGGCGGCTGCCGCCTATGAACCCTCGGCGGCGAACGGCACAATCGAGGCGATCTATCAGCGCGATCCGCGCGGACTCGAGCCGGCCGAACTGCGCGACTTATGTTGCGAGGCGTCTAAGGCGGTCGCCGGACTCGGCAGCGAAATCGTTTTCAATGTTGTGGCGGCGATGAGCGAGTTGCGGCACGAACTGTTCGCCAACTCGGCCGGCGCGATGATCGATCAGGCTTTCGCCTTTGCGCAGGGTGATTGTTATGTGGTGGCGCAAACCGCGCGGGGCCATCAGGAGAGTTACGATACTATCGGGCAGCAACGGGGGTTTGAATGCCTTGCTGAAGGCTATCGATCGGAGCTGATGCCGAATCCGAACCTGCAAACCTTCGCACTTGAGCTGGCCAGGGAGGCGCAGGAGTTGGCGGCGGCGCCGCCGCTGCAGTCGGCCGATCGCGAAGCCGTGGTGGTGACTGATCCGCATTTCAACGGACTGGTGTCGCATGAGATTGTAGGCCATCCATGCGAAGCCGATCGTGCGCTCAAAATGGAGGCGGCGTACGCAGGCCGAAGCTGGCTGCTTAGGTCTATAGCGGACAATGAGATTGGCCAAAGAATCGGGTCGGAGCTGCTCTCGGCGTGCTCGGATCCCTCGCTCGACGGCTATGGTCATTACCGCTACGACCACGAAGGGACCGAGGGGCGCCGGATGCAGCATATCGAGCAGGGGATTTTCCGCGGCTTTCTGAATTCGCGCGCTACGGCAGCGGCACTTGGCGTTGAACCGAATGGGTCAGCGCGCGCGAGCGAAGCGTGGCACGCACCGCTAATCCGCATGTCGAATACGTTTTTCATGCCGGGAGCGAGCGATCCGCAAAAGATTATCGGCGAAGTGGAACACGGCTATTACGTCTGCGGCAACTTGATTCCCTCAATTGCGGAGTCGCGGGAAAATTTTCGCATCTCGGCGCGCAAAGTCTATGAGATCGATCATGGACAGCTCGGGCAGCTCTATCGCTCCGGCAGCGTAATCGCGGACTCGAAGAGCTTTTTCATGCATGTCGATGCGGTAGGCAACGATTTGCGCCTGCTGGCGATTCCGAATTGCGGCAAGGGTCAGCCGATGCAGACCAAGCGGATGTCGAACGGCGGGCCAACGCTGCGATCGCGGGCGCGGCTCGGTGGCGGCCAAGCCTGATGCGATAGCCTGATGCGATCGCGCACCGAACTCAAGAATTTCGTGAGCGAGGCGGCGGCGTTGCTCGCGCGCGAAGACGGCCTCAGCGGCTTTGAAGTCTATGCGTCGGCAAGCGAGGATCATGTCGCGCGGATCAATTATACGTCGGACATTCCGTCGCGCGGAGTGGAAGAGTTCAAGTCACTGAATGCCGAAGGCTTCGCGCTTCGGATCGCGATGAAGGGCGATACCCATGAGACTGGGACGGCGGCGATGGCAGGTGACCTGGGCCTCGAAGCAGTACGCGCCAGCCTGAAGCGCGCGCGCCGTGAGGCCATTGTAGATCCCCAATTCAATGGATTCCCGCCGGGTCCGGCCAAGCTGTCGGCGGGAGGCGAGGCGAGCACGAGCGGCCTGATCCATGCAAATGATGGACTGCTGGCGTCAGCGGCATGGCGGGTCGTTGGCGGCGCGATTAGTACGTTTGAGGCGAAGGGGCCACGCGGAATCGAGCATCCAGGGCTGATCGTAGGCGGTGATTTTTCCATAATTCGCGACCGGATCGCGGTGACAAACTCGAACTATCGCGAGGTGCGGACGGACGAGAACGCACGCTTCGCCGCCTCGATCACAGCGCTGGCCGAAGCGCTGGAAGCGAAGGGCACGGCGAGTGCGATTGGCGGATCGGCTGACGAGATGACACGCGCGTCGGCGCGGCTCGGCCGTGAGGCGGTGTTGAAGGCACTTGCGTTGCAGCATGGCGAACGTCCTTCGCCGGGGACGTATCGGGTAGTTCTGGGGCCACAGCCATTGGCGGAAATCGTTAACTACATGGTGCTGCCATCGCTGACGGCGGGGGCGTTCTACACGTCGAGTTCGGCGTATCATGGCCGTTTCGGGACGCGCGTCATGGACGCGCGAATTAGCCTGACCGACGACCCGCTTGCAGTCAACGGGCCGGTGAGGCGGCGGATCACGTGTGAAGGAGTGCCGGCCGCGAAGACGGATTTGATCAAGGCTGGCGAATTAGTAGGGCTGCTATCGAACTACTATGATGCGGGCCGTCTGAGCAACGATCCGAATCGAGCGGAGAAACTCGGCGCGGCCGGCAACGAGGTGGCGGCGTTTCCGGTGCGCAGTGGTTATCGGCTGGGAGATGGGGCGGTGCGGCGGTTCGATTCTCATCCGGGGGCGAGTGGCACCAACGTGATCATGCGTACGCGCGACGGTATCAGCGACGAGGAATTGATCAAGGAGGCGGGCGACGGAATCTACGTCGGACGCGTATGGTACACCTATCCAATCAATGGGCAGCGCAACGGGGATTTCACCTGCACGGTCAGCGGAGATTCGTACGTGATTCGCGGCGGCAAACTCGCGAAGCCGTTGGCGCCCAACTGTTTGCGCATCAATGCGAATATCGAAGCGGTGTTCGCCCAGCCGCTTGCGGTTGGGCGGCGCCAGCACGGCGCGTTGGTGTGGGGATCGCCCGAGGCCTACTTTATGCCTGCGCTGCTGGCAGACGGAATAACACTCGCGGCGATCGGCGCGGCCGATTCGGATTGAGCGGGCCATTGATAATGACCCGCTGCTTAATTTACCTGCTTAAAGGCACCATCGAGCGTGCTTAAAAACGGTGGGCACGCTCGATCAGAGGTGCGAATCGCTGCAGTTGTTCCGGCGCCCTGCCAGCCGCGGAATCGGAACCCATCTTCTGTGAGAAGGGGATGAAGCGGCTCACACCCGCGTCACGGTAGCGCTTCAGATCGTCTTCCGACGGCACGCTTTTGTCCGAATCAACCAGCACCGTGATCTTGATCGAATCAGGCTTGCGGCCATGGTCCGCCGCAAGCTTGTGGATCGTCGCAACATCGCGCTTCATCTGTTCAGGACTCGCTGCGAGTGGCATCCAGCCGTCGTAAGTGCGCGCGACGCGCTCGAGTGCCATGGGCCCATGCGCGCCGAGAAGGATTTGGGGGTAGGGTTTCTGCACCGGCTTTGGATCACATCGCACAGCTGGGAATTTTATGATTTCACCTTGGTAGGCTGCCTCGCTTTTGGTCCATAGCACTCGCATGGCCTCAACCATCTCGCGC
>DATJUF010000354.1:0-23246 GCA_035502655.1 Binataceae bacterium (SeqCode) | reverse complement strand
AAATGACTGGGTTCGGCGAGTTTCGCGGCATGGCCGCCGGTTCGACGGATATGGGTAATGTTTCTCTGAAATTTCCAGCAATTCATCCCCTGATCGGCATTAAATCGCTGCCAGCGGTGAACCATCAGCCGGAATTCACCGTGCATTGCATCACCGAAGACGGAGACCGCGCAGTGATCGACGGCGCGATCGCTCTTGCCTGGACTGCAATTGATGCTGCCTTAGACCCGGATATACGAACGCGGCTAATCGATCGTGCGCATGAAGCTAAGTAAAACAGGCGGGTAGCCAACTCACATGAACGTTGCCAGCGGCTTAATGCCGCCGGTCCGAATTATTTATCTTTTCGGCGTCGCAGATGTGGCTGGTGCGGTTCCCGGCTTGGCGGCGCTCTTCGCCTTTTTCTTACATCGATATACGCTTGAGGTGGAGATCTTCAGATCGCTGGCGATGGCACTGGCTTTCTTGCCCGCCGCGACTTCGGACATGACCTTGCTGCAATCCACTTTGTTGGCATAAGCACTGCGCGGAGCCAGGTTTATCCCGAGAGTAGCGATTAACGTTAGACTCGACAGCAGAAGTAGCGGCCTGCGGATCATTAGTATCCCCCTCAACAGGTAAAGCTCGAGCGCGCGGAGTATCCCAGAAAATATCAGCCAGTGAAAGCTTCCGCCTTCATAACTCGACCATGACCTTGCATTGATTATGGGGCTGCGCCAGCGCGGCGAACGCACGAGGCAGGTTATCCAGCCCAACAACATGCGTAATCAAGGGTTCGGTGTCGATCCGTCCCGAGGCCAACACTGCGATGGTGGTCTCAATCTCGCCGGGTTCGATCCCGAGGCTGAAGCGCACGTCGAGTTCCTTCTTCATAGCGACGGCCGGCGGAAAGCCGTCGTCTTCCATTGCCGCTCCTAGCACTGCCAGCCGCCCGCCGCGGCGCGCGATCGCAATCGCTTGTGCCAGGCTTCCGGGTTGGCCGATGCACTCGAAGACTACGTCAGGGCCGGCGCCGCTAATTCGCGCCATTGCGGTCGCTGGATTATGCATGCGCGGATCGACGGCACTGTCTGCGCCGAGCTTAAGTGCCAAATCCCGGCGATGCATCTGAATCTCCGACACCACGATTGTGCGTGCGCCCGCATAGCGCGCCCATAACAGTGTCATGAGACCGATCGGTCCGGCTCCCATGATTACGCAGGTTTCTCCGGCCTGTAGACCTGAGCGCCGGAGACCGTGGAAGCCAACCACCAGCGGTTCGACAGTGGCACCGAGGCGGAAGCTCATTGTTCGAGGCATCTTGAAAACGCCGCCAGGCCGAAGCTTGGCCAGCTCGGCATAGCCACCTGGCACATCGCCGAAGCCGATAGGGCGCATCGCGGCGCATTGCATGCCGAAACCGGCAAGGCAACTCGCGCATTCACCGCAAGGCAAATACGACATCGCCGCGACTGGATCGCCTGGTGCGAAGCCGGTTACGCCCGCCCCGGCTTCTTCAACGATGCCGGCGAACTCATGACCCATGATAGTTCCCGGCGGCAGTTTGGAGTCGCCATTGGTGGCGGCATGGAGATCCGAGCCGCAGATACCGCAGGCTCGCACGCGAACGACGATCTCACCCGGACCGGCTTTGGGGTCAGGCAGTTCAACCAGTTCGAGCGGCTGCCCAACCGCTTTGAATACACACGCTTTCATTCCGACGGCAGAATAGCGAAATCCGGCGGGTGATTGATACCAGCGCGATTTGCGAGGATAGAGGTTGCGCCGCGGCGCGCTCATTGAGACGGACCGCGGCGGATCTTTATTGAATTATTTTTTCAGATGAGGGAATTTGGGCTGGCGTTTTTCTTTCAGCGCATTGACGCCCTCTTTCAAATCATCACTGAAGAAACCCAGCATTTCGAAGGCAAGGGACGCATCGAAGTGCGGGCCGAAAGTCTTTACCCAGTTGTTGAGCGCACGCTTGGTCAGCCGGGCCGCTTGTTGCGGACCGCGCGCAATCTTACGGGCGGCCTCAAAGGCCTTATCCATGAGCTGATCGGCGGGAACGCAGGTACTTACCAATCCGATCCGCTCGGCCTCCTTACCGTCGATGAAGTCTGCCGTGAGTAGGTAGTATTTGGCCTTTGCCATCCCGCATAGCAGCGGCCATAGAATCACTGCATGGTCACCAGCCGCGACGCCGAGCCGTAGATGACCGTCGGTGATACGCATGTTCTCAGAGGCGATCGTTATATCCGCCATGAACGCGACCGCGAGGCCCGCGCCCACCGCCACGCCGTTGATTGCCGAAATTACGACCTTCTCGCAGTTGATGAGGTTGTAAACGATGTCACCTGCCTCACGCATCGTTTGCCACAACGCTGCATGATTGCCCTTCATCGCGTCGATCATGTCGAGGTCGCCACCGGCCGAGAAAGCCCGACCCTTGCCAGTGATAATCACGACGTTGGTTTCGGGATCTTCGTCGACATCCTTCCATACCCGGCTGAGCTCCCAATGGAGCCGTGCATTGGTGGCGTTCAAGACGTCAGGCCGATTGATCGTGATCAACAGGATGCCATCGTCGTGCCGCTCGAATTGGAGGAACTGATACTCGTCGTATTTCATGGCTTTGCTCCAGGCTTTGCGAATTTACATAGCGTCGATTTATCTGCTGCTTTAGGGATGCCATCCAATCTTGAGCAGACGCGCCGATGGTCTACTTAGCGCATGACGCCCTATATGAAAACCCGGCGATGAGTATGGCGGCCGCAGGCTCACGGTTGCGAGCGCCGCTGGAAACCTATCCACTCGAAACTGCGTTCGGATCCCAGCGGCGTTGGCCGTTAATCCGCATAGATATCCATGATCTTGTTCAGTATCGCGAGCGCATCAGGCTTCTGACGCTGGAATGAGTTGCGCCCGATGATCGAACCAAAGCCGCCGCCGGCACGAATTGCCTTGGCTTCCTCGAACAGGTTCTCGTCAGTGCTCTTGGGTCCACCCGAGAAAATCACGATACGCCGTCCGTCGAAGCAGCTCTGCACGACGTGGCGCACGCGCTCGGCCAACGGCTCAAGCGGGATTTTTTCGGCAGTGTAGACCTTTTTGGCTTCGGCCAGTTCGATATGTGAACTCGGTAGTTTAACCTTGATGATATTAGCGCCGAGCTGAGCCGCTATCTGAGCGGCATATGCCACTACGTCCAGTGCCGTTTCGCCTTCCTTGCTCAAGGACGAACCGCGAGGATATGACCACACCACGACCGCGAGTCCGTTCGCTTTGGCCTCTTCGGCAATTTCGCGCAATTCCTGATACATCTCGGTGCGCAGCGACGATCCCGGATAGATGGTGAAGCCAACCGCGGAGCATCCGAGACGCAACGCATCTTTGACGCTGCCGGTAACCGCAGAGATCGGATCCCGCTCGTCAGCCAGCAGGTCGTGATTGTTGAGCTTCAAGATCAAGGGAATTTCACCGGCGAATTCCGCCGCTCCCGCTTCGATGAAGCCCAGCGGAGCTGCGTAGCCGTTGCATCCCGCGTCAATCGCGAGCTGGAAGTGATACCAGGGATTATAAGCCGGCGGATTAACCGCGAAGCTGCGCGCCGGACCATGTTCGAAGCCTTGATCCACCGGCAGGATGACGAAACGCCCGGTTCCTGCCAGCCGCCCGTGATTAAGGAAGCGGGCCAGATTGGTACGCACCCCGGCGTTTTCCGAATCATAGTAGCTAAGGATCTCCCGAACCCGCTTAGTCATAAACTCTTCGCTCCTGTCATGATTTGCCGGTGCGGCGCCCGCACCGATAGTTGACGGCTGTAACCGAAGTCATACCTAACTGTTGGCCGCATAAGATGCTAGTAGGGCCAATCTAAACCAACGTTTGACATTACGCCTCACGCTACCACAAAGCCCAAAAACCCTAGCACATGACTAAGCCTTTGATCGTCAAGCCGGTCCAGAAATCGCCGGCAGGCACTTCGAAGCGTTATTAAAGTACCCGCCACGAGCGCCCATTCTGCTCGATCAAAGACATAGCTTGAGTGGGACCCCAGCTTCCAGCCGGATAGGGATAGGGACTGGCTGGCGAGGCTGCCCAAGCGTCGAGGATCGGTTGCACCCATCGCCAGGCGTCTTCGACGGCATCACGCCGCATGAATAACGTCTGATCGCCTACAATCACGTCGCGCAGCAGGGTCTCATAGGCTTCAGGGGAGGCTTTTGCGTAATGGAAATCGACGTCAACCGCGCTTAGCCGAAGAGGAGAACCGGGCATCTTCGAAATGATATTCAGTTTGAGACCCTCGTCGGGTTGAATCTGAATCGAGAGCGTATTCTGGGCGAGGCGCGGTCCGGAAGCCGCATTGTAAAGAATGCGCGGAACTTCCTTGAAATAGATCGCGATCTCGCTTGATCGTTTCGGCAGCCGTTTACCGGTGCGGAGATAGAATGGAACACCTGCCCAGCGCCAATTATCGATAAAACATTTGAGCGCGACGAAGGTCTCAATCTTCGAGTCTGGCCGGATATGTTCCTCGTCGCGATAGGCGGGTACCTGTTTTCCATCCTCGGTGCCAGCGGTGTACTGGCCGCGCACGGCCATCCAGTCAACGTCGCTGTTTTTGATTGGCCGCAAGGAACGCAGGGCGTTGAGCTTGGCGTCGCGCACGGCGTCCGCAGCGTTGCTGCGAGGCGGCTCCATCGCCGTCATACACAGGACCTGGAGGATATGGCTCTGAACCATATCGCGCAGCGCCCCCGCCTGGTCGTAATACGAGGCCCGTGTGCCAACGCCTTCCTCCTCGGCGACGGTAATTTGCACGTGGTCTACGAAATGACCGGTCCAGATAGGTTCGAAAATGGCATTAGCGAAGCGCAAGACCATCAGATTTTCGACCGTTTCCTTACCGAGGTAATGATCGATCCGGAAGATCTGGTTTTCCTCGAAGTGCTCGGCCAGATCACGGTTGAGCATGATTGCGCTTTGGAGATCATGGCCGATCGGCTTTTCGACGACTACGCGTGTGATGCCCTTGCCGGAATCGGGTGGATTAATCATCCCGGCCTGGCTGAGGCCGTCGGCGCAATTGCCGATAAAGCGGGGCGGTACGGCAAAATAGAAGATTCGGTTCCCCCCAATCTTGAATTTCTCGTCAATCTCGCTGAGCCGTTGCTTTAGGTTTGTGTAATCGACTTGATCAGTGAAGCTGCCCGAGACGAAATGAAGCATGGGCGCAAACTTCGCCCATTGATTCTCGGCCAGTTTCTGGCGCGAGAACTCCTCGACGCCCTGCCGCGCGAACTTCCGATAAGCTTCATCGTCCAGCTTCTCCAGCGAGAAGCCGACGATCGCTAACTTCTCCGGAAGTTCGTCATCGAGCATCAGGTTGTAGAGTGCCGGCAGCAATTTGCGATGGCTCAAATCGCCCGCACCGCCGAATATCACTAGTATGCATGGAACCTCGCGAACCGCTGGATGCAGCGGTTCCATGACGTGCGTGGTTGGCCTGGCATTGGAATTTAGTTCAGCCATGATTTCTCTTGGTGCTGGGCGTATAGTGAGCAAGCATTCAAGCGTCCGCGATCGTCCTTACGTTGTCCGAATTGCATTACTTTAAAGCTAACCGATACGTGCAACTCACGAAAGCGAATTGTCCGCCGCGTCCCGAAGCTTCACTGACGGCTAATGTTAGTATCCTGGCCGATTAGTGTTCGGAGGTCGTCGCGCTTGAAGAGGCCAGCGACAGCACGCGTAAAAGCGACCGAAAGAACCTGTCCCGGCTCGCCGTAGATAGCAGTATCATCTTCGGGATCGAGTGAACCTAAAGTCGCGATTGGCGGATCATCGAACTGCGCCGCGCTCTCGCCTTGCCAGAAGGGGACATCGAAGGGCGCCTTGTAAATGGCCGCATCGATCGTAACGTCGGCGGCTGTAAACCATATGCTACCTTCGGGGTTCGACGGCCCCCGATGCTTGTTAACCCACGTGTCGATAATCGTGGCCGCGAGCACGTAGTCACCCGGATGATCTTTCAAGGTCTTACCCAGCGGATCGTCGGCGGCGATTGCATTCAGACCAGCCTCCCGCGCCGACTTTACCAGCGACTCCTGGGTTAGCGGTTCAAGCGCCGGACCGTAAAGGCGCTGTTCGAGCCTGCCGTCGCGGCCTAGCACTACGCCGATCGCAGGCTGTCCCTGATAGGGATTGTGATCGGCGGCCGCGGCAGCTTCACCCTGAAAGGTACGTGCGTCAACTGGCCTCAGCACGATCATTGTCCGCTTCGGATACGTGTTTTGATAACCCTTGACTTGATACGGATAGTATTCGACCGTTTGAATCGAGATAGGATGCTGCCGGTAAGGATCCTCGTCCGTAGTGGTGGCGCAACCCGCGAGGGCGGCACACAACGCGAGAATTACAATACAGCGGCGAGTTGCCGAGTGGTGGCGGGCGCGAAAGGACGAATCACCCTCGGGGAGCATTCGCCCGTTCCCGGAATAGAAACAGCGTGCCGCCCACTTCGACGCGATCGCCGCTTTTGAGCGTATAACGCCCGCTAACCGGGTTCCGATTGACCAGGACCTGGCCGCCAGCGGTTGGGCTAACAAAGAAATTCTTGCCGTCGCGGCGGACGATCGCATGCTGCGCGAGCACCATCTGGTCACCGAATAAGCCGATGTCACTCTCCTCAGCCCGCCCGATCACGGTCACCGGCTTGACCAGCGGATATTCACGCCCTTCGCGAGC
The DNA here is from genome assembly GCA_035502655.1 of Binataceae bacterium (SeqCode). GTDB lineage: Bacteria > Desulfobacterota > Binatia > Binatales > Binataceae > DATJUF01. The sequence goes on along the minus strand of DATJUF010000354.1, from coordinate 16,514 downwards.
GTTGCGGCTGCCGCTGCGTACGACCATCAGCCATCCGCGCTTGAGTAACTCGCTGACGAGTCCGATGAAAAAGCCGATCAGAGCACCCATTACTGTGATAGCAATAGCGCGGCCAAAGGCCTGGGGAAAAGTGGAAGTTACGCTTACATAGCAAAAACCGCCTAAAGCACCACCCAGTAATCCCCCTATCGCACCATTGCGCATCCGTGCAGCCGAACGCGTGGCCCATCCTACCCCGAATCCAACCACGATCCCGAGCAATGACCAACCGAGGATGCGACCCAGGAAGCCGCCGAGCAGATCGAAAGTGATTTCCGCCACGATCAGGCCTAAGCCACCACCCAAAGCCCCGATCAAAGCGCCGCCCTCCAATCCGCGCAGAGCCTGACGCCATTGCCCTACACTGAACGCCTCAATAGACGCTAGGAAGGCGCCGATGAACAGACCGATGAGAGCGCCCAGGAGCAGATCACGGCCATAGACCGATTCGATCCCCAAGAAGGGCTCCGCTGCGCCCCAAGCGCCAAATCCACCGAGCGCGCCAGCCGCCGAATAGAACAAAAGCTTCTCACGTGAAACGTTTGCAGCCATTGGAACCTGCCGATGAGCATGGCGCGCGCAGACTTTCGGTTCAAGACGGTGCGCGTTCTCCTTATTGGAGGCCAGGTGCGAATCGCCAAGTGGAATGATCAGAAAGCCGCGTGCTCAATCCATGCGGTTGGCCACTCAGTTGGGACTCGTAGACCAGGTGCCGCGTTCACCGGAGGGCGTGGATTCGAAGGTCCCGTTCAACCCGTCACGGGTCTCCTGACCTTCAAAATAAAAGGTCTCGCTGCCGTAGGGCACTTGAAATTGTAGACGCTCGCCACGTACGAAACCCTCGATTGGAGTAGGGCCATAGCCCGCCAGATGAACGTCCATTTCGCCATGAAGGAAGCCATTTGGCTGGGGGCGAAGCCGCAGCTCCAGCGGCACATTGCTATGCCCATCGATACCGTCGATGGTTCCGGAAGCGAGCGTCGGCGTCTCCAGGCCGCCGGAAGCGCTGGCCGGGAAGCCTGCGGCATTCGAACCTGCGCTGCCACGGCTATACGGCCCGGCGGCATCGGCTACCACTGTGAAATGCCGCTGACTGAAGTATTGCCCGTTCAAGTAAAAATTGACCGTGTATTGCCCTGGCAGGAAAGCCCCGCCCGCCGAGTTGCCCACTCGTCCAGTAAAGACTGCACGCGAAGAGGATTGGCCGATGGTCTGCGAATCGTCAACACTGCCGAGCGTGCTGCCGTCCGGCCCGATATACGTGGCGTCGACACGGTATTGATTGGCGCCAAGGCCGTATAGCTCATTCTGGAAGATTGCTTTCCAGCCGACGAACAGGACTTTCGAGACTTTGAAAACGTTGCTCGGCCCGGAGATAACCGTACCGTCCTTGGTACTGTTTACAAATTCGATAGCCTTGAGTTGCAACGGCCGGCGCATCTTTTCCTGGATCATGGCGAGCCGCTCAGCTTCGGACTTGCGCTTGGCCGCGGCCTCCGCAGCAGCCTCGCTGGCGGCCTCTTTCGCTTCTGCTGCGGCGGCCGCGGCCGCCATGTCCTTGTTTACGTCGAAACGTTGCTGCGTCAGCAACTGATTATCGGAATAGAGCGCCACCCGGTAATTGCCAGGCGCGATCGTGCTGGCATCAGGAATCAATGCGACGCCGCTGAAATCGGCCGCAGTCTCATTGGGACCGACGAAACGCTGATCATCGCTGGACGCTATCTGGATATTGTTCGGATCATAAAAGCGTGCTTCGACGGTGTCACTGATCCCGTCGAGTCCGGCCATTCCGTTCTTAAACGACGCATCCCATTTGAGATAGCGCGCATTGGCCAATTCGGTATCAGTGAACGTTGCCTTAGGCGATGACAATGGATCGCCCGAGCGGGTCGAGAGCATCAGCGAAAGCCGCTCGAAATCCAATGGATGAGCCCTGGCCTCGGCGACTAGCTCCTGGTGTTTCCACGGCAGATTGTCAATCAGCTCGGTCAGGCCAAGCTGACTCTGCAGCGCGGGATTCGAATATATGTAGGTGGCGGCGAAAGCGAAGCCAGTCATCAGCGCCATGAATGCAACGAAGCCAAAGGCACGCCGCTTCCAGCTTTTGCGCCGCCGTCCCAGGGCAATTGGCGCAGCAGCGCCGCGCGCAATCGCGGTGGGTGGGAGCGCGATGGTCGCGAGGCCAGCCGTTCCGCTCCGGGAACTGACCCGCGCGGCCCCAGTCTCGAGCCCGCGCCCGTACAGCAGCATGTCGCGGAATTCCTGTACGGCCGCAGGCCTATCGGCCATCTCATATTTCAGCGCATGGTCGATAGCTCCGGCCAGATTACGTGAAATATCGGGCCGCAGTTCGTTCACAGGAGGGAAGCTGAACGGCGGGAATTTCTCTGGATCACGCCCGGTCAGAACGTAGTGGAGCGTGGCTCCCAGCGAATAAATGTCACTGCGCGGATCCGCCACACCTTGATATTGTTCGGGTGGTGCGAAACCCAAAGTCCCAATCATGGTGCCCTTGCGCGCTGCCTTGAACAGCCGCGCGATCCCGAAATCGACCAAAACCACCCGGCCTTTTTCGGTAAGCATCACGTTGGAAGGCTTCATATCGCGGTAGATGATGGGCGGCGACAAGCCATGCAAGTAGGCGAGGACATCGCACAATTGGCGGGCGACGTCGATTACGAGGCCTTCGGGCAAAGGCCCGCCGCGCGCCGCTAAATCCTCTTCGAGGTTCCGCCCTTCGACGTATTCCATCACCAGGTAATGCCGGTTCTGGTCGTCGAAGCGATCCGATATTGCTGGAATCGCCGGGTGCTTCAGCTGGGCTAGGGTGTCGGCTTCACGGGCGAAATAATCATTGGCCTCGATACGCTGCTGCGGGTCGATGAAATGATCGACCATCTCCTTCAATGCGCAGGGGCGATTCGAAAGACGCTGGTCACGCGCAAGATAGACCATGCCCATGCCGCCGCCGCCGAGCAGGCGCTCGATCTGATAGCGGCGCTGCAGGACGGTGCCTGGCTCAAGCGGACCGGGTAATGGACCCGAAGCCCCTGAGACCAGCGGCGTTATCGGCGAATTCGACATTAGGATTCAGGCCGCGAAGACTACCACCACTGAGATGTTATCAGAACCGCCGCCGGCATTGGCTGCGACTATCAACTCACGCGCAGCTTCGCCGGGGTCCTTGTGCTTACGCAAAATCGCCGCGATATCCGCGTCATCGACGTGGGTAGTGAGTCCGTCGCTGCACATCAGGAACTTATCGCCGCGTTTGAACCGCAGCGCCAGAGATTCGGCCCCGGCCGGCCCGCTTTGCCGCGCGCCGAGCGAACGCGTGATGACATTCTTGTGCTCATGATGGCGAGCCTCTTCCGGGGTCAACTGGCCAATCTCGATCAGCCGCTGGACCAGCGAATGATCCTTGGTTAGCTGGCGCAAACCGGCATTATCGTAAAAATATGCGCGGCTGTCTCCCACCCATGCTACTGCCGCGTCCGGCGGCATGATCAGGGTGCTCACGCCAGTTGAACCCATCCCCCGCGCTTCGTCGTGCGCAGCCTGGTATTGGAGAATTTGCGTATTAGCCTCTTCAAGCGCCTCTTGCAGCAACTGCCGAATGTCGATTGAAGGGTTGGCTGTAATGCCTTGCTCAACATGGTTGCGGATTGCGCCGACGGCAATCGCACTCGCTATCTCACCGGCGGCAGCCCCGCCCATTCCGTCGGCTATCACGTAGAGCAAATTTTGCGCCGGTTCGACTTGCGAGTCACGCCGATACTCGGCCGCCATCACGGCGTCTTCGTTAAGTTCACGGACCATTCCGACATCGGTAAGAACGCTGGCCTGGATGGTTACGATACTGCTGAGACGGACCAACTCGGTTTTGAAAGCGTCAACACTGGGCCAGCGTCCGGATGGGTCGAACGCTAGCGCTCGCCGCACCGCCTGCTCAAGCGCGGGCGTTACTACATGAGGCGGGTAAAAGCGTATCGCACCGGCCTCTTCGCGCCAGCTTTCGGCCTCGAGGCGCTCGCCAGTCAAACACGTATAGAGTAGCGCGCCTATTGAAAACAGATCAGCTTGCTTGCCGGCTTTGCGACCCTTGTAGATTTCCGGCGCCGTATAGCCGTCGTTGTATAACGGCTCGGTTTGTAGCTCGTCGTCGTTGCTGATCCGGTCCAATCCGATCAGACGAATGCGGCCTTCGGAACTATAACCAACGGAGGCAGGGCAGATGTCATTAACGCGCAGGCCCCGGCGATGAGCGAACGCGACCGCCTGGCAAAGCTGAATCGCGGTTCTTAGCGCCTCAGGCTCACTCATTCGCATGCCTTCGGGGCGTTCCGATAGCAAAGTGATCGGTTCATCGCGATAGATCAGGTAGACGCGGCCGTCGTGTGCATAGCCGCTCAGTGCGCGCTCGAAAGCCGGATGGCCAAGTGTCAGCGATAGCGCCATCACGCGCCCGAAGACGTCGCCCAGATTATCGCTGGCGGGTTCTTCTAACGGCTCGCTGCTCTCGACCGGTTCGTTGGGCTCGGTTGCTGCCTGAGTTGCATCATCCGCAGTTTCGAGATCTGGTTCTGCCGGCGGCGCATCAGCGGCAGAACCAGCAGCAGGAGCCGTGTCCTGACTCAAAGGCTCAGCCGTAGGCGCCTTGTTATCGTCGACGGCTCGTCCATTGGTCTCACTTACGGCCCCCGTCGCTGTCGCACCATTGGACACGATTGGGGAAGATATTTCGGCCGCAGCAACGCCACCGTCATCGTGAGCTTCCGCTAGCCCTTCAGATCGCCCCGCCGAGCCTTGACGTAGCTGCACAGAGGGCTTGAGCTTGAGTTCCGCGGTCTTGGCGGTGGGACTCGGAGGTTCGGCCTGCGCGGGCTCCGGCTTGACCTTATCGGCTTCGGCCTGGAGTGGAGGTTCGGTTTCCGCCTCATCGCTGCGGCGCTCGCGCACCTGGAAGCGCTCGGCCACGCTCGACTGATTAATGCGTTCCGCGCGATAGCGATTTTCATCGGATGTCTGGCTCAAGAGCTCGACGATGCGCAGGCCATCCTTTAATTCCGTCCCTTCAGGCAAGGGCGGCAAAGCGGACGCTGGCCTGGAAATGGGCGCCTCGCTCAATCCCTGGCCGCATCGATCGCAAAACTTTGCGCCGCCGGCATTGCTGGCGCCGCATTCCGGACACGTAATCATTTGGGCCTGGCCTTTGCCGCCTCAGCTCTTGCGGAACTCAAGCTTAGCACCCCCAAGAATAACTTCGTCTCGATCCTTCAATTTGTAGAGTTGGTCACGGCCAATCCTTCCGCGCCCGGCGATATACGTTCCGTTTAAGCTGCCGAGGTCGCGGATGAAATAGTCAACGCCATGACGGATGATCTCGGCGTGGCGGCGCGATACCCGATCGATGGCGCGGCCGGGCAGCCCGGCCAGATCAATATCGATGATGTCGGTTGCGTCGATGGCACGCCCGATCACGGCGCGAGCGCTGCGCAGTCCGAACTGCGGCCCTCCGCCAGGAACGATTAAGCGGGGGCCGTTGGCGGCTGGCGCACCGTTAGCGTGGCTATAGCCGTTGCGATTCGGATGGCCAGCGCCCGCTAGCGCCGAGGCTTGCGGCTGCGTGATGCTTGCCGGAGTGCTTTGGCTGGTGCGCGCCTCGTGAGCCTGCCCGCTCGCCGCGAACTTGACTCCGGACGGCTTGGGCCGATCATTCACCGCCGGCGGCTTCACATTCGATTGCGGCGACGGGGTGGCGGTTCGGGCTGGCTTGAGTCCCAGGTCTTGAGTTTTTGCGGTTGCGGAGACACTTCGCGCTGGCGGCGGTACCGATGCTGGCGCGGGGAAAGGACGCGGCGTCAGTTCGAGGCTGCGCTGGGTCTGCAGCAGCGCCAACTGCTTTGGCTTCGATAGCGGGTGCTTCTGGACCTGTGGTGCTGCCCTGGACGGACTGGTGACAGCCTGCGCCGGTGCGGAAGGTTCAGCAGAGTGGGGCGACGACCGTTGCAAAACCACGGTCGCCATCGAGCCGATTCCAGCCGATTTGGCTTCGATTGGACTCGCGGCGATAAACCTGGAAGGAGCAGGATCGCCCGAGGGCGGCAACTGGTCCCGCATCGCTCGCGCCGATTCCGGCCGCTTGGTCACGTCCTTATCGAGCGCGCGCATCACGACCGTTTCGGTTTGTACCGAAACGTCCGGCGCGAGCGAACGAACTGGTGGAAAACTGAAGGGCGGCTCGAGTTGAGGATCGCGGCCGGTGAGAAGATGATGAACCGTGGCAGCGAGCGAGTAGAGATCCGACCTGGGCTCTACGCGCCCCATGTATTGTTCTGGCGGCGCATAGCCGACCGAACCAATTTGCGTGCCGCGCCCGCCCGGCGGGAGAAAGCGCGCGATGCCAAAATCGACCAGCATGGCGCGGCCGATATGATCGATCATGATATTACCGGGCTTCAAATCGCGATAAACAATAGGCGGCTTCTGCGCATGTAGAAATTGCAGTACATCGAGAATCTGCTTGGCCCATTGCAGCACTGTGGCTTCGGCGAAGCGGCCGCCCGGACCGAGCTTGTCTAAATGCGCCTGCAAATCGCCGCCGGCGACGAATTCCATCACCAGGTAATGGCGGCCACGCTCAGTAAAATAATCGATTACCTGTGGGATGCTCGGATGCGACAGGCTGGCGAGCACGCTTGCTTCGCGATTGAAATCCTCGACCGCCTTTCGCTCCTGGATGCCGTCGCCGATGATCATCTCCTTGCAGGCGACCGGTCGATCTGCAAGCCGCGTGTCGTTGGCCAGGTAGACACGTCCCATGCCGCCTTGGCCGAGTACCTTATGCACACGGTAGCGTCCGTCGAGCATATGCCCAACAGCCATCGCTTCACTGGAATTCGTCGTGACGGTACTCAAAGCTTCAGCTCATCGCAGGCGTGCCGCCACCGGAGCGCCATGCCACACCGCGGTCCGCGCATTGCGCTCGGCCGTCGGGCGGCATCGTCACCAGCACGAACTTAGTCAGGATATCGGATCGACCACCAGCTTGAGGAAAGTCTTGCCGATGATCAGCTCGTCGCCGGTCTTCACTTCTTGCGGGTTACCGGGAACGAGCCGGTTGCCGCGATTGACGTAAGTACCGTTCAGACTGCCGATGTCCTCGACCGTTATATGACCATTCTCAATGATAATCATCGCGTGCTTGCGCGAGATTTTCGCCTCGGGGTCGTCCTGCTCGAGATCGACCTCTGGGAATGACCCGGTTTCAGGATCCCAGCGCCCAATCAGGTTCTTGCCATCCTCCAGCGGGAACTCCTGGCCTTTGCGCCCGCCGCGAATCAAGGAAAGCTTGGCGCGAAAATGAGTGCCTGACACAGGTTTGTCGAGTATTGGCGCCGGCACCGGTTCCGGTGGCTTAATTTCTCCCGTAGGCGCCTGTGAGGCAGCCGGCTCTTCGAGCGCAGCCGCCGGTTCTTCGGCCGCCGCGGCTGCGGTGCCATTGGCAGCCTCCGTATGCGGCATTTCGGCGGCCGGCGGCGGAGGCTCAGTGGCGGCAGTTTCGACCGCCGCTTCGGGCGCCGTACCCGTAACGATCCCAGCCGGCGGTCCTGCCGAGGCCAGCTTTGCTCCACAACCGTCGCAATAGTCGAGTCCGTCGATATTCTCGTAACCGCATTCGCTGCACTTGATCATAATTTCGTCACCTTAACGGCTGCCGTGCTCTTACCGCCGGCTCTTGCCGCTGGAATTCCCTTATTCCCCTTTTTGCAAATCCCTGAGGGCTGCCGGATCGAGCATCTGTGTCTTGCGGACCACGGCTTGCGCTTGGAGCAAAGTCGTCTTTGCCGCTTTTCCTTGCAGCGTTTGCGTCTTCTTGACCTGATCCATTAGGCCGGCCAGCGCCTGCGTGGCCTTAACGTTACCGAGCCGCTGAGTGCCCTGAATCGCATTGCTCAGGAGACGCGTAGCACGGTCGACATTGCCGGCCTTCAGCTCCTCCTCTGCCTTGGATTGCAGCTTGGCGATCGAGACCTGATCAACCAGATTCATAACGCGGCCACTGCGCTTGCTCGTCATTGTACGGTCGAGGGTGTATTCGACCGTAATATCGGTGTTGACGGTGCGTTCGCCTTCACTGGGAACGTCGAAGCGGAACGCCGCCTGTCCAATTCTTACCTGCCCTGGCCTGCGCGGCGGCAGCACCAGCGTCAAGAGCACCGAACCCGGAACGCCGGATTCGAGATCGCCGATTTCATAATTGATATGCCTATCCTCGCCCACCAGCGGGGTCCCGAGCCCATAGATTTCAGGGCTGGCGCGGAATGCCTCGCGTACCTGCACACCCTGCGACAGGGTCACTTCGATCCTCCCATTGCGTACGGTGACTCCTCGCAGGCCTTGTAACTCGTCGTCGAAAATCCCAGGAATCTCGGCTGAATCCCCAATGAAGTGATATTTGCCGTGGGAATCCTGCGCGATCCGCTGGAGCAGCTTCTCGTTGAATTCTGCGCCGACGCCCATGGTTGAGAACGAAATTTGATCGCGGTTCTGGCTCGCCAGATCGATGCAAGCGGTTTCTTCATAGGTCTGGCCGTCGGTCAGCACCAGAACCCGGTTCAGGCGATTCGGCGCGAGATTACGCTTGACCTCGTCGATGCCGGCCCGCATCCCAAGCGCCATCTGTGTGCCGCCCCCGATCTCCAGCAGATCGAGGTCGTCGAGCGACTGACGGACCGCGTTGCCGTTATGAATCTGGTCGGGATGGACGATTACCTGGGCCTTGTCGGCGAAAGCGACGACTGCAACTTTATCCTCAGGTGCCACACTGCGAGCGAGAAACTTGACGGCCTCAACAACGAATTCGAGCCGCCGTTCATCGTACATTGAACCTGAGCGGTCGACGACGATGGCGAGGTTCAGCGGCAGGCGCGCGCCTCCAGCACCCGTGGCGCCACTCGCCAGTGCTTCCAGCAGCACATAGAGCACATAGTTTTCAGCAGTCGATAGGACATAATCGCTGCTAGGTAAAGCTTCGAAGCTTAAGGGCTCCGCCATCTAAAATTCCCCGCGACCAATTCTAAAGAAGTTTCGCATCATCGCAATCCTTTCGGCCCTGCTGAAAAGTCAATTCGGCGCCAAGTCTAAACCAACTCTTTCCGTTAACCGAGAGGGGCTGCGACCTTCGCCGATAAGGGCGGCATCCGAAAAATTAGGCACCACCGGCCGTGCCGTCCAGCAGCGATCATCATGCCAGCCTTGGCCGTCAATATACACCAGAATGATACGCCCTGTGGTCCCTGGGATAAATCCACATCCAGAAAGACGTTTGCCGCTGCCGGCCAGATAACCAGGCCTGTGAATAATGGATGTCCAAACAGGTGCTTTGCGTGTGCTATCGGTGTATATGCTCGATTCAGGGGTTGGAGAATTTCGGCCCTCGTTTAAGGAGTGATTGAGATGGGTTGGTGGAGGTGGTGGTGAATGAATCTCTTTCCGGCCGGTTAGCTGATTCGCCCTATGCCTGTTTGGGCATCGGTTTTGCGGCCTGACGCCCGGAATTGGCCGCGTTTCTTAAAGCAAGCGATCGCTTGTCATACTGCCGTAATCAGACTTAAGATACGAATCGAGAGCTATGATGCCCGGCCTGAGCAAGTTTATAATAAGCCTAAATAGGCTCTCCCATCCCGCTTTAGGCAAAAGTCTCAGGGCGTGTCATGCGGCTATCTGCCTCCTAATCCCGGGCCTTGACACCGTTGTTATGCTTAAAAAGGGGATAAACCCAGAGAATGGGCTTGCCGGTGTCATAGAAGAAGACGATTTTCTTCCGCTGAAGTTGCGGAGGCTAAACGTTATTTAACATGCTGACCCTCGATGACAATTATTTACAGCGCCTAATCGAAAGTTCGCCCGATATCGTGATTGCAGTCGATCGCGAGGGCACTATCATCTACTACAACGACGGTGCACGGCGAAATCTGCGCTTTACCGCTCTGGAAATGATCGGACAAAAGATCGACCGGATCTATCCGACGATGGATGAGGCGCGCCGCGTGATGAAGGCGATGCGGGCCGCCCCGGATAGCCGCATCGCGAATTTCGAGACGATTTTACGCGATAAGGACGGCCTCCAGATTCCCTGCATGATTTCGGGATCGATTATCTGCGACGCGCTCGGCACTGAGATTGGCTCGATTGGCTACGCTCGCGATATCCGCACGATGCGGCGCAGGGAGCAGCTTGCGACATGTGGCGAGATCGCGGTTAGCCTCGCTCATGAAATCAACAACCCGCTCGAATCGATTACCAATAATATTGAGCTTCTGGCGCGTTGTGTCGAAAGTCATCTGACCGATTCCGAACTGGTGGTCGAGAACGAGCGGCTGGATTCGATCCGCGGCGGTATTGAGCGGGTCCAGGCGATCGTTCGCCGGCTCGAGGAGATGACCCGCCGGGGCGTTTACGAGACGCGCGACTATCTGCAAGGCAAGAAGATGGCCGATCTGGCGCCGCGCGAGAGCGGCAACGGTTTCAAACCCAATTGCAGTCCCAAGCCAGTCACCGCATCGCCGGAGGATTGGCCGTTGGCTGGGATGTCAATTATCGTCTTGGACGACGATCTCGCAGTGGTCAACTCGCTAAGCGATGTTCTGCGCGCCGAGCGCTGCTTGGTACATACGGCCACCTTGCCCAGTTCAGCCTTCGGCATCCTGCGCAATGTAAAGGTTGATGCGGTCATCTCGGACGTCGTGATGCCCGAGATGGATGGCTACGAGTTCTACATGAAGGTCAAGGAAGAAATGCCGCATCTGCCGGTGATTCTTATGACCGCCTACAACTACGACAAGGACCACATCCTCAAACGCAGCCGCCTGCGCGGGTTGGAGGGTGCGTTATTCAAGAAGCCGGTCAATCCAGGCAAATTGCGCCAGATGCTGACCCAGATCCGGCAGAAGGCGCAGGCCGCGCAAGCCGAAGCGAGGGCCTTGAAGGCTGCTGCCCGGACTGCCGCCAGCTCTGCAACCTGAATCTCATTTCGGACGATGAGATTTACGCCGAGCTGCCCGCTAACGCACAACTGAACCGACTCAGTCAGTCTGCCATCTCGCATCGGCGCGTCTGATTGCGGGCTGGCGCGCTGACTATGGTTCCCTCGCGCACGGCTTAGTAGGCAATCAGGGGAAACATCGGCTGGCTATTGACGCTGGAAGTTCCGACGCTGCCCTTGAACGTCAATGCGCCTGAGGTCGGATTAATTTGAAAAACCACCACGTTGCCAACACCGAGACCCTGATTGGTTACGTATAAATACGAATTTCCGTTGACCACCGACGTGTCTGTCACCGCCTGCAGCCCAGTGGGGCTGCTCAGATGGCCACTGCTAAAGGTAGTGACAAAAGTCAAAAGTCCACTGTTCACTTGAAATATCGAAATCGTGCTAAGCGCTTCGTTAGCCACGTAGAGAAATTCTACGTTGCTTGAAGTTTCTACACTGGCCAACCCCGCGCAGGCGTCGGCACTGGAACTTGTCGATACATAGCCGTTGATAAAAGAAAAGCCAGTATTCGTAATTTGGAAGGCGTAAACCAGTCCCAGCACCGTATCGGTTGCGTAAACAAAGCTTTGTGAAGCGTCAATTATCATAGGGCCGGGGGCGGCTCCGGCTTCACCCAACGAAACGGCGGTTGGCGTTCCAAGAAGCCCTGTGGTGGAGTTTATCGGAAAGCTCAGAACGTCCTCGTTTCCTTGGTCTGAAACGTACAGGAACGAATTATTCGCTACCTCGCCAGTTGGTACCGAGGACGAGATGATTACGTTGGCTGGTGAATTGGCCGTTAGGACTCCCGTTGAAGTGTCAACGGTATATTGCGAAATCGAGTTACTGGCGGAGTTCGTGACGAACGCGAAATCACCGTTCGGTGTCAATGCAATCCATTGCGGTTCACTGCCGGCTGAGAACGGGCTGCCGGAAATCGCAGTCAGCACTCCGGAGACGTTGTTCAGGTTATAGCCAAAAACGTTGTCATTTGTGGAGGAGGAGTTAGCCGCATAGATGTAGGGGCTGGAGCTATTAGCCGTTCCGATCCCGACCGGACCGTTCTTGTCACCGGCGCTAATGGTACCGATCTTGGTCAGCGCTCCGCTCGTGGTATTTCGGCTGTATTGAGAGATTAGGCCGGTCGCATTTTCCGTAACGTACAGAAAGGCGCCCGCGCCAGGAGTTATGGTCGCGGTGCTGGTTGCCGATGAGGAACTGGTAACCTCGGGGAATATGCCGCCGCCGCAGGCGCCCCACAGGATAACCAACAAGAGCATTGTCGCGGCGAATGGCAGCAGGCGCAACAACCTGGCCAGCGCCATCCGTAGCCGCCGTCCTGTTCCCTTCACCGCCGCCTGATCCTCGCCGCCCGCTGTTCCACTGTCTCGCATAGATGCGCCTTACTCTAGCTGATGAGCCACAACAATGAATCCCGAATTAACCTAACTGACTCTCATTCGCATGTCTTGACGTAAATTCTTCAGGATAATTCGAGAATGCTTGACAAGCGCAACCGCTCCGTGGCGTGTTGCCGCTACTGTCACACGTTCCGGCTAGCTGGAAGTTTCACTAGGCGGCTAATTGAGGACGACTTATGGCGAAAATTAACTTTGATAAGCTCCCGAAGTTTGCCCAGCTACCGGTCAAGCCCGGCGCTCCGGCTGATTCTAACTGGGGAGTCTTCGGCGATAACGACGAAACGGGATGCGTTAACTTCCTGACCGCGGAAGGCGTGGTTGAAGCGGCCCGCTTCGTACGCGACGGCAAAATCTTCCGGCTCGACACGCCGATCAACTATGCGAGTCCGCCGCTATTCAATCGGGACCCGGTCCACCACACCAAGAAGAGCTTCGAGAGTTATGGCTTGCTCGGTTTCGACGACGTGCTCGACGGCTACAATACACAGGAAGGCAGCCAATGGGATGGACTCGGCCATGTCGGCAATCTGCGCGCGCAAGCCTACTACAATGGGACCAAGGACGAAGAAATTCGCCAGTCGAATAAGCTCGGTATCCACAACTGGGCTGACCGCTTCGTCGGCCGCGGCCTGCTGGCCGATGCTTTCCGTTATCGTGCGGCGCAGGGCCGCCCGGTCAATCCGCTGAAGAATGAGGTCTATAGCCTCGCCGATTTGCAAGGGGCGCTTGAGGCCCAAGGCTCGCAACTCAAACCTGGCACAATTTTGCTGGTACGCACCGGATGGATGCAGGCCTACCTGAATTCGAGCGACCAGCAAAAGCGCGAGATGGCGCCGATCGACAAGCTTGAAGCATGCGGAATTGACCCGGGCCGAGAGACGGTTGCCTGGCTGTGGGATAATCGCATTGCCGCGATTGGCACAGATTGCCCCGCCGTCGAACCCTGGCCGTGGGACTTCAAAGACGACGGTGCGCTCCACTATCGCACGCTCTCGTTGCTGGGTCTGCCGCTGGGCGAGCAGTTCATGCTGGACAAGCTCGCGGACGATTGTGCCGCCGATCGCCGCTACGAGTTTATGCTGGTGTCGGTGCCACTCCATTTGCGTGGTGGTATCGCCTCGCCGCCCAACGCGGTCGCGATCAAGTAGCCGCCCGCCGGAATAATTTTTCGGCTCGATTTTCTCTTCGGCTCGATTCTCCTTAGGAGCCGGAGGATCGAGCCGTCTATGCATGGCGCGATTAGTTCGGCGGCTGCACGACCGTGGTCGTTGAAGGCGCAGGCTGTACTACTGTAGTGCTCGGCGGCGTGCTGCTCTGGTAGGTGCATGAGAAGCATCCGCTTGCCATCAGGCACGCCGCCACACTCATCAATAGTATCATGATCCGGTTATTCAGGGTCATTTCTCTCATTTTCCCCTCAAAATTGCACCGATAGCGACGTTTTTTTGGGCCGCTTAAGCCGCTTCGCCACTTCCGCCAACGCCGTTTCAACCCCGGCGGTCATCAATTCAAGGCTCATGCTCGGATGCGACGGATGACCAGTGGCTTGCGCCGCGTCAAAGGGCAAATGGATAAAGCCCGCGAGCACATCGGGCCGCCGCCGAACTTGGTGCAGAGTCATGTACATGACCGTGTTACAAACGTAAGCACCTGCGCTGAGCGACATCGCCGCCGGAATTCCCCTCTGTGTGATCGCGTCTATGATGCTTGCGATCGGCAGGCGTGCAAAATACGCGTCCGGTCCGCCTCGAACAATCGCTCGTCCTTCGGCTCGTTCACCGGTTTCCCGATCAGCGCGTTCGTCGGCCAGGTTGATAGCGACCTTCTCAATCGAGAGCGCGGTCCGTCCACCGGCTTGTCCAAGTCCAATCACTGCGGCTGGTTTGACGCGGGTAAGCGCTGCCTTGATTTCGCTCGCTGCCCGCTTACAGTTGACCGGCAGCCGCACAATCCTTACGTCCGCGCCGCCGGCCTTGGCCTCGGCGAATCGCGACGCCACTTCCCATGAAGGATTACTGCTTTCGCCGCCGAAAGGCTCGAAACCGGTCAGCAGAATAATCGGGGACGCCATCTAGGCTCGAGTCTTCCGTTTCGGATGGCTGATCGGCAGGTCGTCATGATTGCCCCATTCGCCCCACGAGCCGAGATAATTGCGCACCCGCGGATAGCCCGCGAGCCGCAGCGCGAAATAGGCGTTGGCCGAACGGTAACCGCCCTGGCAATACGGCACGATTTCATTCTCAGGCTTGAGCCCGAGCGCCTCGAACTCAGCTCGCAACTGGGCAGGCGGTTTGAAGCGCCCGTCAGTCCCAAGGTTGTGCACCCAGTCGCGATGGACAGCGCCGGGAATCACGCCGGCGTGCCGGGCACGGACCCGCTCGCCGTAATATTCTTCATCCGTGCGAACGTCGAAGATTTGCACTCCCGGCGCGCCGATCCGATCACGGATATAGCTATGCGAAGCGATTTCAGTTTCGTGCACCTGGCCCTTGAAATGAGTAGGAGCGAATGGTGTGACGTTCGTGACCAACGGTAAACTGGCAGCCTGCTTCAGTCCGCCGTCGAGAATGCGCACTTCCGTATGACCCATGTACGCCAGCGCCCAGGCTCCGCGCGTGGCGCGCATGCCCGAGTCGTTTTCATAAAAGACCACGGCCTCATCGCCTTTGATGCCCAAAGCGGAGAAAATCCATTCTAGCTGCCCGCGAAATTCGCGCATCGCAGCCTCGCCGGTGTCGGTGTGATGAAAGGGAAAGGGATCGAAATGACGCGCGCCCTCCAGATGGCCCTGCCAAAAGTCATCAGCGGGGCGGGTGTCGACTAGCACCAGCCCGGCACCGCTCCGCGCGCTCAGCCATGCGGCATCAACCAGTAAATTCGCATCCTCTGCAAGAGTCATCGGTTCGCTCCTGGGGCCGGATGCAAGGCAGAATAGTGATCGCTCAGGCGACGCTGGACTGACGCTTGGAAATTCGCCAGTTATCTGTTCCGACCGCTTCGTCTATACAGCCGAATCCGTCTTTTTTTAGCAAGCGAGCGAGACCGCCTCGGATGCTCATGGGCAAGGAAGGGCCGTGATAAATAAGTCCGGTACAGAACTCGACCAAGCTCGCGCCAGCTCGAATATGCGCGTAGGCGTCTTCTGCGCTGGCGATGCCGCCAACGCCAATAATAGGAATTTGTCCGCCGGTTGATTCATAAATTTGTCGAATCGTGCTTCGCGCCAATTCCATCAAAGGCTGGCCGCTAACGCCGCCGGGATAATCAGCTTGAACGCCGATCGAGGCTCGCTGCAAAGTTGTGTTCGAGGCGACTATTCCGTCGATTTTATGTTCCAGCGCTGCTGTGCATAGATCGTGCAGCTTGGCCGGTTCGAGATCGGGTCCGAACTTGATCAACAGAGGCGGGCGTCGTCCCTCAATTGTTGTCGAACGAAGCTCTTCGATTATCGAGACCATACGTTCGGGTGCTTGCCAGGAGCGCAAGCCAGGAGTGTTGGGCGAAGAAACATTGATGACGACGAAATCGGATAGCGGACCGAGTTTAATATACAGCTTTACATAGTCGCGGACGATCTGACTGGCATCCGAATCTTTATTTGGACCGAGATTGAGCGCCAACTTCATACTCATTTGGCGTTCCCGATAAGAACTAACTCTTTGCAGAAACCATTCGCATCCACGGCTCGGAAATCCAAGGCTGTTGACCAGCCCTTCCTGGTCGGGCAGGCGCCAGATTCGCGGCTTCGGATTACCATCCTGTCTCTTGGGCACTACGGTACCCAATTCCGCGAATCCGAACCCGAACTTCTGCCAAAACAGTGCGGCGCTAGCGTTCTTATCTACTCCAGCGCCAAGACCAATAGGATTTGAAAAGTGGATTCCCCAGCGCGTTACGGAGAGTTCCGGTTCTTCCTGCCGTGAAGCGAAGTAAGATACCGGCAGAATGTGTTCCAGAGCGGTCAGGATTGCGAGAGCTGTCTTCTGCGACATCTCGGCATCCAAACGGAAGAACAC
>DATJUF010000353.1:0-10466 GCA_035502655.1 Binataceae bacterium (SeqCode) | reverse complement strand
GACCGGCCCGCTGACGACTTATATCGGTAATCAAATCGTGGTGTGGGGCCAGTCAATCGCCTTCCGCGTCGGTGACGTGGTCAATCCGGTCGATACCTGCTGGGCGTTCGGTTTCGCCAACCTTGAGCAGTCGCGAGTACCGCAATGGATGATCCATCCGATCCTGAATCTGCCCGAAGCGGGACCCTTCACCTCGAACTTCCTCGAGGGCATCATTCAACCCGGATGGTCGCCGAACTACTGGAACGAACAAAACAATGATCCCTATGGAAAATATATCGGCGAAGGCTACAAGGCGGCGCGCGTACAGCCATGCTTCCCGTCGGCGAGCCATGGCCCCAGCGCTCGCTTCGATATACATTACACTGATGTCCCGAAGTTCGGCCTGAGCACCTATCTCAACACCGCAGTACCGGGTGTTTTTGAGATTGCGGCGAACCCGACCCTTGTGCAGTTCGGGCGATGCGCGACGCTTTCGGCGGGGATCGTGAAGGGATGGAACCCTTATCCGGTGGGACAACGAAACTTTAATTGCAAGCTTGGCCTGAACAGGCACAACAATCCTTACTCCCCGATTGGTGACGGCACGATAACCGACATCGGTGTCTGGAACATTCCCGGGTATCAGCCGCAGAACTGGAATGACGGGTTCCGCTTGCATACGCTGGTTGGTCCGGCCGAGTTGACCGCGTTTTATTACAATGACGAAGTCAACAACGGCGTACCGTGGGGAGCGAAGTGGACGCCGCTAACCAACCTGTATAACTACACGTTCTACGACGTGCAGGAGATGGGAGCCACCGCGGACGCGCCGCTGCCGATGCCCGCGAGTATTGGCGAATACTTTCCGGCAGTCTTCCGCGGCGAGATGCTGTACCAGAATCATGAAAATTACGCTGACGTGGGAGTCAATAATTATTCGGGCAACGCTTATACGGATGTGGTCAAGTGGATGGCGGCGATCGACGTCGATCAGGCCTATGCGCCATGGCTAACCGCCACCGGCAATCTGACTGCCAACGTGGAGGTTTTTGATCTCATCCCCCTGGATCTCCAGAAGTCCATGACTGTCGGTAACGACGTCGATTCGACGCCTACCAAGAACGATGTCCAGATTCTCGCGAACTTCGCAACTTCGTGGCTGTGGGCCGATATCGCGCCTGATTTCAACATGATCTACGAAGTCAAAGGCCGGAACATTGCTATGTTCCCGTCGATTACCTTCAATCCGCCATGGACCAAGAAATACTTCCTGACGGTCACGGCGATTGAAGTTATGGGCGGCGATTCGCTCTACGGCCTGGGCTTGTTCAAGGGCGAGAGCCAGATTAACGCCGCGCTCCAGTACAACTTCGATATCTTGTAGAGCCATTAAACAAAAATAAGGTGGCGGGACTCGCAGATCCCGCCGCCTCTAACAAGATCGCTAATAGGCCGAATTTGTATGACCGCGCGCGTGAGTCCGCTAGCCGCCCGCATAAGAAAGAGGAAGAGCGTCTCGGCCGCGGTGTCGCGAGGCACCCATAGCTGGCTCCGGTTAACGAACACCTTTGCCCAAGGCCGCCGCCTGAAGCCGAACCGCAAGCCGCTGAATCGGTCCCCCATGCCGAGTCACGGTCAAAAGAGCCGCCGGTACTAGCAATCCGGCGGCTTCTCAAGGGTTCACTCCCGCCCAGCGGCCGGTGAAAAAAGATATTGCTGTTGGCGCCACGGCCTTGGGCATCTTACTCAATTCTGCACAATATCCAACTGATCCGCATAAAGCCGATTAAAACAGATAGCCTACGCTTCCGAGAGACAGGGGTTGCCGGCGAGCCGAACTGCTGAGAGTCTATGATTCGGCTGCTCAAGGAATAGTGAGCATTGCCTTACCCGGCCCAGACTGATTCTCGCGAAGCGTCAAACCTTAGAATTCCGGCGCCTTCGCTCGCGCTCACGCACCACCCGGCGGCGATGCTGCTTGTCTTAGCCGCGTCGTGATGCCAACCTCGTTCAAACATCGATGCAAATGAGGATCAAAAGCAGCTTCATTTACCTCGCGAATGCGGTCAATGACCTGCGGTCGAATTGGCAGACGCTCGCGCTGGTGCTGGCGCCGACAGCGCTGTTGGCCGCGCTGTGCCTGTTGCCCGACGCCCTCAATCTTCAGCATGACCTCGCGCAGCATCTGGCGCCGGGAACGCACAATGTGATGATGCATCTGGTGGGATGGCGGCGTGCGCAGGAGAGTTATCCGCCAGCCGCTCCCGATGCACCGCTGTTTTCGGATACGCAAATCATGATTGCGAGCGCCAGCGCATTGCTGCTGACGCTGGCCGCAAATCTGCTGGTCTTATGCACCCTGAAACAGGCGCAGGAAAATGGCCGGGTACGCCCGGGCGTCACTGATACCGCAGCGATCTTCCGCATGGCGTTTTGGCTCGCCCCGGCTTACGCGTGGGTAGCATTGTTACAATATGCGCTTCCGATGACCGGATTTTTCGTCATGCAGGTTCATCTGACGGTATCGTCAGCGGCGCTCATGATCATCTTGAACTTCATCGAGGTCCTGCTGCTCGCGCTGGGAGCACTGCTCTATTTATGGGTTTTCTTTGCCCGCTATGCGTTGATCTTCGACGGCAAACACAGCTTCCACGCTCTATTGTACAGCCGCGACCTGATTCGCAAGCGTTTTTTCCGGGTGGCGGCCCGGATCGTGGTGTTTCTCGCGGTATGGTGGGGTTACCATTCCGCAGCCGCGCTGGTGTTTACCTTGATCGGGCTGGTCGTGGGTCCAGTGGCAGTGCTGACTGGTTCGGTCTGGCTGATGATCTTCCCGCTTGACCTTGTTGCAGTCTTCGTCAGCTTTGCGACTACGGCGTTTTTTATTGCTGCCGGGGTGCGGCTCTATCTGGATTTGCGGACGGATTTCGCCGCCAGCCAGCCGGTGCATGCCGCGCCGGGATTAGGGGCGACGGCGCGGCTGGCCGAAGTCAGTTCGCCAGCCGCGAGCTGAAGCCGCAGCGGCTCACGCAATTAAGCAGCGAGGCGCGCGAGCGCGCGGACGGCCACCGAAAGCGCTGGCAGACCGAGGGCCGGGAGCGCCCGTAAATCTCCCATCAGGCGATCAACCTCAGCCGCGCGCCGCTCGCGTCCCTTAGCGAGGACTTCCATCGATTCGGCCGCTGCAGTGCCGTCCGCCTGCGCGTCGAGCAAAATTCCGCACAGCCGCGTGCGCGCGTCGATTAGCTCGACGACCAGATCATTCGCCGCGCGCCGCTCCCATTGGTCGTCGGTGGTAATAGCCTCGATTGCATTTTCGAGCCTGGCGAATTCGATCCGCGCGCTCAAGCCGAAATAGGGCCGCGCGACTTCCGCCGGGTCGAGGCCACGGGCGAAGCTCAAGCTGAGGACATTAAGCAGATGGCCCGCGAAAGCCAGCCGCGCCAGTTGATGGGCCGACTGTTCGTGCTGCACGGAAGTGCGCATCTCGCGATAGGTGCCTTCGAAGCGCGCGCGCTCGCCACCCGTCAGAAATTGCTCGAAGTCCTCGGCCAGCTTATCGAAGGCGGGCTGATAGCGATCGACCTCAGCGCCGATTGCAACCGCCGGATCGGTATGGGTAACCGCCCATGCCGAGCCGCGGCGGCCCGACTCCGCCAGCGCGAGAAAGGCGGCGATGTCGGAATCGGTGGCGAGCCCAGCGGCGTCCTCGCGAATCTGTTCCGCGCGTTCGGCAATCTTGAGCACGCCCGACGCAAAGAGCCATCCGCGTAGTGCCTCTTCGACCGCGACACCGTAATCGCGAGTGAGGTTGAAGATAAATACGGCGCCAGCCACGTCGACCAACTGATTGATCGCGCGAGTCGCGACCAGTTCGCGCCGCAGGCCGTGCCGTGGAATTTCGGCGGCGAATGCATTGGCGATGGGCGCCGGAAAATACGGATTGAGGAAGCGCGCCGTCATGTAAGCGTCATCCGCGAGCGGAGAATGGGTCAGCCGGTCGCTCAGATCGATCTTGGTGTAGGCCGAGATGACCGCAAGTTCCGGGCGCGTGAGGCCGGCAAAGCGCGCGCGCCGCTGCGACAGCTCCTCGTGGCTCGGAAGCACATTTTCCGCGCGATGGATGAGGCCTTGCTGCTCGAGCATGGTGACGTGATCGCGGTAGAGGTAAATGCGTGTGCGGCTGCGAACCTGTTCGAGGCTGAGCGAGAGGGCCTGGTCGCGGTTGTCGCGCAGGACGCTGGCAGCGATATCCTCGGCGGCGCCGGCGATAAGGTGATTGCGCTTGGAGGTCGAGAGCGAGCCACGTGAGACTGCGGGCGCCAGCAGAATCTTGAGATTAACTTCGTGATCAGACATATCGACGCCGGCCGAATTATCGATCGCGTCGGAATTGATCCGTCCGCCGCCCAATGAATATTCGATGCGGGCCTTTTGGGTGAAGCCGAGATTGCCGCCTTCGACCACCATTTTGCATCGCAGTTCGGGCGCAGTTATGCGGCAGTTATCGTTAGCATGATCAGCCACTTCGGCGTCGGTTTCATCCGCGGCGCGGATGTAGGTACCAATACCGCCATTGTAGAGCATATCGGCGGGCGTACGCAGAATCGCTTTGACGAGGCTATCGGCGTCCAGTTCGCTGGCCTCGCATTTCAGGGCGGCCCGCATTTGCGGGCTCAGCGCTATCCGTTTTTCGCCACGCTTGTAGACGCCTCCACCGGTGCTAATCAGCTTGCGATCATAATCGGACCATTGTGAGCCGGGCATTTCGAAAAGACGTTTGCGCTCCGCGAAGCTGATTTTTGGATCCGGGTCGGGATCGAGAAAGATGTGGCGATGGTCAAAGGCAGCGATCAGTTTCAGGTTGTCAGAATAGAGCATCCCGTTGCCGAAGACGTCACCCGACATATCGCCGATTCCGACTACGCTAATCGGATAGCCATGCGTCAGATCACGCCCCATTTCGCGCAGATGGCGTTTGGCGGATTCCCACGCCCCGCGCGCCGTGATCCCCATTTTCTTATGGTCGTAGCCATGCTTGCCGCCTGAGGCAAAAGCGTCCGCCAGCCAGAAGCCGCGGGTCTCGGCGATATCATTAGCAATATCGGAGAATGCCGCCGTACCCTTGTCCGCGGCGACCACCAGGTACGGGCCGTCAGTATCGAGCACCCGCACGCCCTCTGGATGGACAATCTTGCCGTCGACGACGTTGCCTGTGATCTCGAGCATCGCGTTGATCAGCGTGGTGTAAGCTTCAACCACCAGAGATTGCGCCGGCGCCACGGGAGTACCAGTACGGCCAGGGCGGCCTTTGACGATAAACCCGCCCTTTGATCCAATCGGCACGATAATCGCGTTCTTGACCGTCTGTGTCTTCATCAGGTCGAGAATCTCGGTGCGATAATCGTCGGGACGGTCGCTATAGCGGATACCGCCGCGGGCAATCTGGCCGGCTCGCAGATGGCATCCTTCCATCCATGGACTATTGACGTGAATTTCATAGAGCGGAGCGGTATCGGGCAGGTTGGGGATAAGCTGGCTGGCGAACTTTAGCGTGATATAAGGACTCGGCTTGGGCAAAAAATAGTTGGTGCGAACGGTTGCCTCCAGCATTGCCAGCAAAGTACGGGCGAAACGATCGTCAGCGATATTCTCGACCGCCGCACATTGTTCGAGATAGGCGGCACGCAGCTGTACTGCTTTGGCTGCGTCATATAGCACGATAGTGGAGCTGCCTTCGCCGTTGGAACTTTGATTCGCCGGGCCGGTGCCGCTGTCGAGGTGTGCCTTAAACAGATCGACAAAGATCCGCGCGAGGCGCGGATACAAAAGCAAAGGCCGCCGCACCGCCGGACGTGCCGGTGCGAGGCGCATCTGGAATGCCGCGCTGAGATAGGTGCGCACCAGCGCGACTTCACGCCACGCCAGCCCTGCGCGCAGGGTCAGCGCATTCAGCGGATCGTCCTCCGCTTGATCCGTGCGGACCGCAACCAGCGCCTCGGGAATCAGGCCAAAACCCGGCATCGACGGCAGCGGCTCGCCCGTGAGGCTGAGTACCCTGAACGACTGAAAAAACGCTTGCCGCGGCTTGCCGTCAACCAGCGGCTTTAGCTCATGGGCGTCTTCGCTGATAATCGAGATGCCGAAATTCTGCAGCACCGGTATCAGTTCAGATAAAATTGGCGCCTCGCCCAGTTCGTAGAGTTTGAGCAGGCACGGCGCGGCATGGCCAGCAGAGGCCGGCGGCGGATCGATATAAACGCTGAAATTCGTTCCGGTCTTGAGCTGCTCCTCGAAACGGATGATTTCGTTGAGTGCATTATCGGGCGTCGTGCTGCTCTTGTACTCGGGATTGAACGCGCCGAACCACCGGGCAGCGAGCTCATGGCCCTCGATTTGTCCAAAGCGCCCGATCAGGCGCTCGCGCAATACCTCCTCCCAAGTCCGCGCCAGCCTGATCGTGTCGGCTTCCATCGCTGCCACTGCCCCTGGGCCAGGCGGATCGGCCGCGAAGCAGAAATGCAAGCGCGCGCTGTAACCGTCGCCAATCGCCAGATGGTAATAGATCAGCTGGCCGTGGAGCCGCGCCGCAAGCGCGTTCTGAATCGCCACGCGGACATCGGCCGAGAAGTGCTGGCGCGGCATGATCACCATCGCCACGACATTGCCGCGGACAGGATCGGACTGGAGGCTTAAGCGGACGTCATCCTCCCGCTTGGTCTCCATCACGAGGCGAAGCTGGGGGCGCAATTCGGGGACGCGCGCCCGGAACAATTCTTCTTTCGGGAAGCTGTTGAACGCGGCGGTTAATTCCTTGTAGTCATGCGAGCCGGGTTCTGCGCCCTCGGATGCGAGCACTTCGGCCAGCTTGGCGCGCAAGACCGGAATATGCTGCGCCTCTTCCGCATAGGCCTTCGAGGTGAAAAGACCGACAAAGCGGTCCATCGCGATTGCTTCACCGCGCGGGCCGGTCCGGCGAATCGTGATGTCATCCATCAGGGCCCGCCGATGGACCCGCGATTCGGCTCGCGCCTTGCCGATAATCAAAGGTGAGCCCTCGAACAGCAGCGTGCGCATGTCCGAGTCCATCGCCGCTAGCGCGATCGGAACGGCATAGCGCGAGCGCGAATCGTCGCGGAGGATACCGAGGCCGGAGCCGGGGGTGACGCCCAGCGAGCGCCGTCCTTCATAATTGCTTATGCTATAGTTGCGATAACCAAGGAAGATAAAGCCACCATTGACGAGCCATCGCAGGAAATCGCGCAATTCCACCAAGCCGCGCCGGGCCGAGGTCTCCTCGCAAATCGCCAGGGCGCGCGCCGTCATCGCCCGAAAATCTTCGGTGGCGCGTTCCACCTCGGTCAGGATTTCAGTCAGGTCTTTGCTAATCTCCTCGATCCCCGGTTTGCCCGGAACCAGTTCGATCCAGCTATAGGTGTACGATTCCGGCCGTTCGGCTGCCGTCGCTTGCTCAAAGGAGATCAGTTTGCCGGCTTCGTCCCGCGCGGCACTATAGACCGGATGAAGAATCATCCGCACCGGAATTGCATGCTTGCGGAAATATTCGAGTATGCTGTCCACGATGAAGGGCTGATCAGGCATCAGCGTCTGCACCGCCGCTGTGCCCGGCTCGTATCTGCAAGCTTCACTGCGTACGGCGACAGCCTCTTCGCGATGGCTGAAGAAACTGAACGCCTGTTCAGCCAGTTCGCTCTGGCGATGGGATGGGAACTCGTCCGCCAGGTCCGCCGGAACGCGAGTGAACATCTCTCTGGCGAAAAGTTCGAGGCGGCGGTCAGATTTTAGATTTGGTTCGTCAGCCGATTGCGCAAAAGTAGCTTCGATAGGCAAGAGCAGGCACCTGGCCGGGAAAATTCGGATTAGTGTTGGGAATAAATTTTATTATAGATACCATGGCTGCCCGTCGCCACCCCGGATTGATGTAGGCCTCGCTAATTTGGCGCTGCAGAGCGATAAAGCGTCCCGCCTCATAAGCTGGATTCACAAAGTGTGGCTTGCCAATGCACTTTCTTAGCTTAAGCTAAGAGCCACAAACCGGCCGCCACAATGGAAATTGAAATCACCGCGATGACTTCTGGCCCGTACGGCCTCGGCCATCACGAGGGCAAAGCGGTACTGATATCCGGTGTCGCTCCAGGTGACGTGATCGAGGCCATCGTTGCCGCCGAACATCGCGACTATACGATAGCGCGCGCCGCTCGCGTGCTGCATGCCAGTCCGGTCCGCCGGGCGCCGCCCTGCCCATTTCTCCCGCGATGCGGCGGATGCGACTGGCAGCATCTCGATTATGCGGCGCAGGTGCGGATCAAAGCTGAGCTGATCGCGGCGGAGTTCAAACGGGCGCTTGGGATTGAATTGCCGCTGGAGGGGCTGGTCGAGGCATCCCCGGCCGAATTCGCTTATCGCTCGCGAATCCGCCTGCAAGTTGGGCGAGACGGTGCAATCGGCTATCACGCCGCCGGGAGCAACGACCTGGTCGCTATTGACCGCTGTATGGTCGCCATCAGCGAGTCGGTTCCAGCTAACGTCGCATCCCAGCTTGGGCGCCGATGCCGCTCTATCGAAGTCGTTGCAGATAATGGACGCGAGGTGCTGATAGTAGATTTGGCGAAAACAGCCACATCTGCGGAAATCGCGATCGCGCGGCGGATGCTTGAATCCGGCCGTGGCATCAAAGGCATAATCCTGCGTTGCGGAGGCGATCGGATTACCCTCGGCGATTGTATCATTACCCTTGAGCCTGAAGCTGGATGCGCGATAGAGGCCGAGGCTGATTGTTTCAATCAGGTGAATCGTGAGCAAAACCGCAAGCTCGTCGCGGCCGTAATCGAGATGGCGCAGCCGCGCGAAGGCCTCGCGATCCTCGATCTCTTCTGCGGCGCGGGCAACTTCAGCGTGCCGCTCGCCCGCCGGGGAGCGCGCGTAACTGCCGTGGATGCAGACTCGCTGGCGATCGCGGCGGCGGCTCGCAATGCGCATCGGATGGGTTTGCGGGACACCCAATTCATCGCGATGAAGGCCTCGGAAACGGCTCGTTTTCTGGCCCGCGCGCATTATCATCCAGATGTGGTTACATTAGATCCGCCAAGGCATGGTGCGGCTGAATTGATTGCGCCGGTTGCCCGGCTCAAGCCGGCGTCGATTATCTACGTTTCCTGCGATTGTGCGACGCTGGTGCGAGACCTGCAGGCCTTGCACTCTTTCGGGTACGAGATTGCGCAGGTGCGCGCTTTCGATTTTTTTCCGAACACGCATCACGCGGAGGTAGCCGTTCGGGCGCTATTGACTTAGGGCCAAGGCCGTTCCTAATCTAGGCGAGGACTTCTCCGCACCTTCCCCGCCCGAGGTGTTTAGCAAAGCGATGCCGAAGCAGGAAAAACTAGCGCGACCGAAAATCACAATCATCCCGGGTCGTGGCGTTGCTCAGACGATCAATTATTTGTTGGAAGATCGGGACGACCTGGAATGGATAATCGCCGTGGGCCGGACCAAAAACGGCGAGTTATTCTTCTATGACACCGGTGGTGACATCGTCGAGGACTTGGGCACCCTTGAGTATCTGAAGGCCCGCATCGTCAGGGCACATTTCGGCGACGAATACGAATAAAGCGGGCGGCTAATCCCACAGGCAAGGGGCAAAGCCAGCGATCTTAGGGCTGCTGCTGATGTTCGTTGCCTGTTACAGCTGGTTTAGGCCGGACGGGCGATTATAGATCGATTTACGACCCAAAGCTCCAGGCCATGAAGCGGCAGGTCACAGGCGCAGTCCACGATATTGCTATAATCGCGACTAGCGCGATGCTGATGCTAGTGGCATCGGCTGGAGTGGCCCTCGGGGCAGGCGTCGACATCCTGCCATCGCAGCAGCAGCCATCGTCGCAATTGCTTATACCTCCGCTACCAACTCTTCCTTCTCAACAGGAGCAGACCATTCCGCAACGGACGCTGCCGCCGGCCTCGCGGCAGGAGCAAACGATTCCCCAGGGCACGACGCCGCGGCTCCCCATGGGCCTTGGATCGAATACGCGGGAAATTCCGCTGCCGAAGGTTTTCCGGGGATGCTGGAGCGGGAGCGTACCAGCCGTCGATTCGATTCAGCCATTGCAGGAAGGGGAACCGCCGATTATCTGGCTGACCAAGCTTTATACGCTGTGCTACCGGCAGAGGGGCTCCAATGGCAAGTGGCAGCTGACGTTTGCCGACAGTTCGGTGGCGGATACCAGCCGTGCGTTCGATCAGCGCCACGCGATCAAGGTGAAAGCGGTGACCGGTCCCAATCAGGCGGAGCTCAGCGCCTATCTGCACTTTCGCGCAGAGTCAGTTGGCTTGTACGGAATTCCCACCGGAAACGTCAACACGCTCGACGAGCTGGCGGATTTGCATTGCCGGATCACCCGCGATCGGCAGGCTATCGAGGTCGAGGCTAGCGTCTTTGTGGAAAGCAACGAGCAACCATACGCGGA
>DATJUF010000352.1:0-7391 GCA_035502655.1 Binataceae bacterium (SeqCode) | reverse complement strand
GTGCTTGGGGCGGAGGGCGAAAGTATTCTCGTCACTGCGAATTTCATCGTCCATCGCATGCGTTATGAGTCGGTGGATGCATACATCGGCCACTATGACTATAAACTGTTACGTGTTGGAGAGGTGCTGAAAATACACGAGCGCAGGGCTATCCTGGATAATGAAGCATTGCGCCCGCACGGCAAGATCAGCTTCATTTTGTAGCAGTTGCGCGTGATTGTGACTGGCAGTATTTTCCGCAATACGCACGCATTGCCATTTGTGCGATCAGATTACCTTGCGTTCATGGAGTGCCGCGATCTGATTACTATCGAGGCCTAACTCCTTTAGATAGAAATCGTCATTGTCGGCGCCGAGCGCGGGGCTATACGACTTCGGCTGGGGAGCCGCGCCGTTGAGCCGGATCGGCGAGGTGAAGATGGTCATCGGGCCAAGCTGCGGATGCTCAATCTCGCGCAGCATGCCGCGCTGATGGAGATGCGGGTCGGTCATTACTTCGGGCAATTCCTGCACCATTCCGCAAAAGATGTCGTTGGCGGCGAACTCATCCATCACCTGCTGCCGAGTGCGATTGCGGGTCCAGCCGGCGATTATGCAATCGAGCGGGGCATGGTTTGCAATTCGTGCTTCGTCAGTTGCGAAGCGCGGATCGCCGGCGAGTTCGGGTTGGCCCAGGAGCGTGCAGAGGCGGCGCCAGCGCAATTGATCGTGGAGCAGCATCATTACCCAGCCGTCGCTCGCGGGGTAGGCATTGTAAGGAACAATCAGCCCGCCGGTTGCACGATTGCCCTCGCGCAGTTGCTCGACACCGCGCCCATAGCGTGCCCCGATCTGCGAAGTCAGGGTCGGGACGGTCGATTCGTATAGGCATAGTTCGACCATCAGGCCGGCGCCGGTGCGATCGCGCTGGCGGACGGCGGCGAGGATGCCGGCGCAAAAGTGGATGCCGCCGAGAATATCGACGACGGCGGGACCGGCTTTCATCGGCGGCCCGTCGGGATCGCCGGTCAAGGCCATCACACCGGCCATCGCCTGCACCACGGGATCAAAGGCGGTGAGATCGCGCTTGGGTCCGGTTAGGCCGTAGCCGGTGCTGGTGGCGTAGATCAGGCGAGGATTCAGCTCGCGCAGGACATCGAAGCCGAGTCCCATGCGGTCCATCGTACCGGCGGAGAAATTCTCGACTACGAGGTCGGCCTTCGGAACCATCTGCTTGAACAGGTCGCGGCCCTCGGCGCTTTTGAGATTGAGCGTAATCGAGCGCTTATTGGAATTGAGCAGCGCAAAAGGGAAGCCGACCGGTTGCCCCGGATGGCGCAGGACGGCGCGGCCGTTATCGCCGGTTCCAGGGGCTTCGATCTTGATGACCTCGGCGCCCAGATAGCTCAACAACATCGTGGCGTAGGGGCCATTATAGAAATGCGTCAGATCGAGAATCCGGAGGTCATCCAGCGGCAGGGGGCCGGGGTCATCCATCAGATTAGAATCTCCGCCTTGCGCAACTGCTCGATACGGTCGCTGGTATAGCCTAGGTAAGTCTTGAGGACGTACTCGGTATCCGCGCCTCGTAAAGGTGCAGGACTTCGGACGGCGCAGGGCGTGCCGGACATTTGCCATGGAATACCAGCATGAATCCGCTTGCCGACTTCAGGATGCTCAAGCTCGACCAGGAAGCCGCGCTGGCGCAGATGTGGATCTTCGGCGAGGTCCTTATTGCTCATCGAGGGAAACGCGGCGACATGTACGCTCTGCAACAGGCGCGTGATTTCCCAGCGCTCGCGCTCTTTGGTCCAGGCGGTGATAATGGAGTCGAGCGCGTCCTCGTTCTGCTTGCGCAAGGCGGCGCTGGTGAAGCGCGGATCGGTGGCGAGTTCCGGTCGGCCGATCGCCTTACACAACGCGCGCCATTCGTCCTCATTGCCAACGGCGATAGCAACCCACGATTCGGCATCACCGGCCGCCTTGTAGCAGTTGTGCGGCGCCATCAGGATGTCACGATTACCCTTGCGCACCGGCTCGCGCTGGTTGAATTCGTAATCGAGCAAGCCCTCAGGCATCAGCGCCAGCGCGGTTTCCCATTGCGATTGGTCTATGTACTGGCCTTCGCCGGTCAGCGCGCGATGGGTCAACGCGGCCATAATCGCGAAGGCGCCGAAGATGCCGGCGTTGGGGTCGGGATAGGAGATGCCGATTTCCATTGGCTCACCGCCAGGATAGCCGGTGCCATGGAACATGCCTGACGCGGCGGAGGCCGGTGGACCGTAGCCGACGAAGCCCTTGAAGGGACCAGTCTGCCCGTAGCCGGACATCTGGATCATAATGATGTCCGGCTTGATGCTGCGCAGCTTCTCGTAGCCAAGGCCGAGCTTGTCCATGATGCCGGCGGCAAAATTGTCGGCGACAATATCGAAATGTTTGACCATCGCGCAGGCGATATCGGTCGCTTCCGGGCGCGCGAGATTGAGTGTGATCGCGCGCTTGCCTTGATTGTACTGGTTGAAGTAACCGGCGCGATTGGGGCCGGGAATGTCGTCGGCAAAGGGCGGCACCAGGCGGGTGACGCAGGCCGGACGCGCGGTCGTTTCGATGCGGATTACTTCAGCGCCGAGATGGGCGAGTTGCATCGTGCAAAACGGTCCGGCCCAGGCCCAGGTGAAATCAAGCACGCGAATTCCTGAAAGCGGTAGATCAGCCATCGAACAAAATCCTCAGACTAGGCCACACGGGCCTGGCGCAATTGATTGAGGCGCTCGGGCGTAAGGCCGAGTTCGCCGCAATAGACTTCCTCTTCATGTTGCCCGAGACGCGGGGCCGGACGGCGCAATGACCACGGCGTCGTGCCATATTTGGTCGGCGCACCAGGGAGGCGAATCGGGCCGACACCGGGTTGATCGAGGTCGACGAAAAACTTGCGCTCGGCCAGATGTTCACTGTTGTAGAGCGCGCTCATCGTGTTGACCGGCGCGAACGGAATACGGCGCTTTTGCGCCTCACGGTAGAGGTCCTGCACCTTCCATTGCGCAAACCATTCGGCGGAGAGCGCGATTAACGCGTCCATATTGGCGCCGCGGCTGATACGATCCTTAAAGAGATCGTCCTGCGCCCATTCGGGATTACCCATAAGTTCAACCAGCGCTTTCCATTGGCTCTCTTCTACCGCAAGCGCGAAGATCTTGCCGTCTGCGCAATCGATAATGAACCAGGGCCCAAGAATGCGGCGGCCAAGCCGAGAAGACTGCCGGTGCGCGTACGTCCAATGCATGAAGCTATTCTCAAGCATCGCGGAAATACATTCCTGCTCGGACACGTCGATCGCCTGGCCCTTGGCGGTCTTGAGGCGATGGATATACGCGGCGAGCGTAACCGTGGCAGCGTGGATACCACCCTGGAACTCGCATTGCGAGCCGAAGCATTTGAGCGGCGGCTGTTCGGGATAGGGTGAGGAGCCGGGACTGACAAAGGCCCATCCGCCGGCGTGGCTGGACGTCATCTCGTAACCATGCCAGCCGGCATAGGGTCCAGTGTCGCCAAAACGGGCAATCGAAGTGACGATCAGCTTGGGATATTTGGCGAGAAGGTCCGCGCTGACAACGCCGTGGGCGGCACGATGGCTTGGTGCGATATTGTGAATAAAGATGTCGGCGTTCGCGAGCAGCTTGCCCAGCAACTCCCGGCCTTCGGGCCTGGTGAGATCGGCCACGACGCCGCGCTTGTTGGCATTGAGGTAGATAAAGAGACCGCTCTTTTCGGGGGCCTCAATATCGCCGGGAAAAGGGCCGCGGCGCCGGGTGAGGTCGCCGTCCGGAGGCTCGATCTTGACGACTTCCGCGCCGAGGTCGGCGATCATCTTGGCGCCGAAAGCCGCCGAGATACCCTCGCCAGCTTCGACGATCCTGATTTGACTGAACGGTGATTTGTTTTCCACTTCCAGACCTTTCTTTCCCGGCCCTTGCTAGAAATTCGGACTTACTAATTACGCTCAAGTGCGACGTATGTCAGCGCTTTCCAGTAGCCTTGAGCTTTTCGATTTCACGGTCGCGCAGGTCGCGCCTACGAATTTTGCCGGTGACTGTCATCGGGAACTCGTCGATGAACTCGAATTCGCGAGGATATTCATGGGCGGCCAAGCGAGTTTTAACATGTAGCTGGATTTCCGCAACCATTTTGTCCGACGGCTGATGGCCCGGCAGCAGTTTAACGAAAGCCTTGATCGCTTGGCCGCGCCGATCGTCTGGCACGCCGATTACAGCGCACGAGGCGACGGCGGCGTGCTCGATGATCTTGGCCTCGACCTCAGCCGGTCCCACACGATAGCCCGAAGTTTTGATCACGTCGTCGCCGCGGCCGTAAAAATAGACGTAGCCATCTGGGTCCATCGATCCGGTATCGCCGGTGAGACACCATTCGCCGGCGAACTTTTCGCTCATCGCCGCGGGATTCTTCCAATATTCCTTCATCACTACTGGGCTGTCGCGGCGAATCGCGATCTCGCCGGTGGTGCCAGTTTTGACCGGCTGGCCATCAACGACAATCGTGACGTCGTGGCCCGGGTAGGCCTTGCCCAGGGGTTCCAGCCGCGGCTTTTCGAGCGCCGAACAATTGCCAATGAAATAATTCGCTTCAGTTTGGCCGAAGGCCTGGTTGAACTCGACGCGAAGCTGTTCATCGACCCATCGCGCAAGCTCGGGACTAACCGGCTCGGCGCCGCTGACGACACAGCGCAGGCGCAATTCAGGATATTTTTCGCGCGGATTCTTGACCTCACGCAATCCCTTCAGCACGGTCGGCGGGTAAAGCCCGATGGTGGCGCCGTACTTGGAAACTAGCCGCAGCATCACGTTCGGATCGAAGCGTTCTTTGCTGCGATAGGCAAGCACCGGGACGCCGTAGGGCCAAATCGCGAGTAGGCCATCGAGCAGGCCGCCCGCCCAGGCCCAATCGGCAGGGCTATAGTAGAGGTCGCCCTGACGCAGGAAATTGTACGAATAGTCGATGCCGTTATGACCCAGCACGTAACGCGACGCGTGCAGGACGCCCTTGGGGTCGCCGGTGGTGCCCGAAGTGTACATCAGGAGGATTGGATCTTCGGCGGCGGTGCGTACGGTGGAGAAGTCATCCGAGGCCTTAGCGATAAGCTCGTCGAAGCTAAGGCCGCCGATTTTGCCACCAGCCACGATCAAATGCTTCAAGTGAGGCAACTGATCGCGGATGGGCTCAATTTTGCCGACGCTTTCGGGCTCGGCCATGATCACGCGGGCGCTGCTGTTGGTGAGGCGATAGAGCAGGGCGTCGCTGCCGAAGAGTTTTGAGATTGGCAGGGCGATCGCTCCAATTCGATAGATCGCCAAGTGCGCGATCGCGGTTTCGGGACGTTGTGGCAGATGGATCGCGACCACGTCACCGCGCTTGACGCCGAGTCCCACCAGCGCGTTGGCGAAGCGCCGGCTAAGAGCA
Organism: Binataceae bacterium (SeqCode); assembly: GCA_035502655.1. Taxonomy (GTDB): domain Bacteria; phylum Desulfobacterota; class Binatia; order Binatales; family Binataceae; genus DATJUF01. The sequence continues at coordinate 1,937 of DATJUF010000352.1, read as the reverse complement.
GCAATCTGGCCGAAGGTGTACTTTTCCTCGCGGCCTTCGTCGTCTTCGTAATACAGGGCGAGCTTATCCTTGAGTTCGGTATGGCGGTCGATACAATCGACCGCGACGTTGTATTCTGCGGGAATGTGCCATTGATGGCGTGCGCGAGCGTCGGCGATACTCTTGGCACCGTGGACCGTTTGTTCTTTTAAACCGATGAAAGACATACTGCCTCCGGCGGCCATAAACGCGCCGCCTGCAAACTGATGTGCGATGGCCGCCACCGATGCGTTTTCAGGCGAATGGCTGACGGCCATGCTTTATTTGTTGCCGATCCGCCCGCCTTTCAGCAAGAGAAGATTAGGCCGAGCCTGAGATAGGGGTTGCTTGCGGCCCCGTGCGGCTATGAGTCTGCGAACTAGCCGCTAAGATTCTGAGGCCGCGCGGACACGAGCCGGCTGCCTCAAGACTCTGAAACCCAGGCCATGACGGCCGGGCGGAAACCATGAAAGCGCATCGGCCCGAGTGCTAATGATGTTATTCAGACGTTAACGGGTGAAAAGGCTTTAACGATGGCTAAAATCTGGGTCCTGCAGCATCATCCAGCGGAAAATCTCGGCGGGATTGCAGATGCGCTCGAGGGTGCGGCGCTGGCATGGCAATACGTGCGCGTCTTCAATCGACAGCCGATTCCGCGCGATATGAAGGGCGCAGGCGGGCTGATTGTTCTCGGTGGCGCGGAGACGGTCTATCAACTCGGCCGTTATCCCTATCTGCGCGACGAAATCGCTTTGATCGAGAACGCACTAGCGGAGGGCAAGCCAATACTGGGAGTATGCCTCGGCAGCCAACTGCTGGCGGCGGCGCTCGGTGCTCAAGTGCGCCGCGGGACGCAGCGGGAAATCGGCTGGTATCCCGTGCGGCTCGAAGAGGCGGCGGCTGAAGATCGGCTGACGCGGGGACTGCCGCGCGAGTTCACCGCGATGCATTGGCATAGCGACGTTTTCGACCTGCCGTCTGGCGCAACACCGCTGGCCTCGTCGGACCTGACGGAAGTGCAGGCGTTTCGCTACGGCAATAGTGCCTATGGCATTCTATTCCATGCCGAGATTACGCGCGAGATTTTGACGGCACTGGTGATGGAATTCGGGGAGGGGCTGAAGCGAGCCGGTATCGACGGCGACGCGATCACGACCCAGATAGAGGTTCATCTGCCGAAGCTCGAGACGATCGGCGCTCAGATTTTCGCCCGCTGGGCAGCACCCATACAAGGAACTTAGCGCCAGTGGAATTCAGCTAGCAACGAGCGCACAAAGCCTGCTCGTGCTCCAGAAGGCGGCGCTTAACTTCGAGGCCCCAACGATAGCCGGTTAACGAACCGTCAGAACCGATCGCGCGATGACATGGGATAATAATCGCGAGCGGATTGGCTCCGTTGGCGTGACCGACGGCGCGGGAGGCCGAAGGCTTGCCGAGGCGTTCTGCGATTGCGCCATAAGAGCGAGTCGAGCCGCGCGGGATCGAGCATAGTTGATGCCATACGGCGGCCTCGAACGGCGTCGCGCGAAGATCCATCGGCAAATCGAGGTCAGGGCGTTTGCCATTAACAAAATCGAGGATAGCGAATACGGGCGGTGCTAGCGGGAGGTCATCGCGAATGCAGTTTGCCGCGGGATAGTCGCCGCGAAGTTCGGCTTCAAGCCGCGCGTCCGGCGCGGCGAGGCCAAGCCAGCAGACGCCGTGAGCAGTCGCCGCCAGCAAAATTCGTCCGAACGGCGAATCGGCTAGAGCGTATCGGATCGACGCGCCCACACCGCGAGGGCCATAACTGGCCGGCGCGATCACCAATTCGTCATCGCCTGATGCGGTGCAGTGCAGCCAGCCGTTCGGCGCATCAAACTCAGGGCTCATCGCTAGTGATTCATTCCCGCTACGTAGCAAGCGAGGCTTCAGATTCT
>DATJUF010000351.1:0-16677 GCA_035502655.1 Binataceae bacterium (SeqCode) | reverse complement strand
TCACGCCGCCTTGTCGTTAGTCAGTTGAGGTGGGAGAGAGTTTAGAAGCTGATTTCAAACGCACCCCAAACGGCACTGGAGCTAGTCACATTCGAGAATCAGCTGTCATAGTACAACGCGAATTCGTACGGATGCGGACGGAGCCGAATCGCACTTACTTCATTCGCCATCTTATAGTCGATCCAAGTTTCGATCAGGTCCTCGGTGAAGACATCGCCCTTGAGCAGGAACTCATGATCCCTCCGCAGGTTTTCCAGGGACGCTTCGAGTGACGGTGGCATGCTTGGGACTTCGGCCAATTCGGCTGGCGTTAGCGCGTAGATATCCTTGTCGAGTGGCTTGCCCGGATCGAGCTTGCGTTGAATTCCGTCGAGACCCGCCATCAGCATTGCGGAGAACGCGAGATATGGATTGCAGGTCGGATCGGGAAAGCGGACTTCGATACGCTTGGCCTTGGGCGACGGCGAATACATCGGGATACGGACGGAGGCCGAACGATTGCGGCTCGAGTAGGCGAGGTTAATCGGAGCCTCGAAGCCCGGCACCAAGCGGCGATAAGAATTGGTGCCTGGATTGGTGAAGGCGGCAATCGAAGGCGCGTGATGCAGAATGCCGGCGATGTAATGCATCGCAGTTTCGGACATGCCTGCATAACCGTTGCCGGCGAACAACGGGGTGTCGCCTTTCCAGATGCTCTGATGGGTATGCATGCCGGTGCCGTTATCGCCAAAAATCGGCTTGGGCATGAAAGTCGCGGTCTTGCCGTTGCGGACGGCAACATTCTTAACGATGTATTTGAACCACATCAGCCAGTCGGCCATTTTGGTCAACGGCTGGAAGCGCATATCGATTTCGGCCTGGCCGGCGGTTGCAACTTCGTGATGCTGCTTCTCGACGCGGATGCCGACGCTTTGCATCACCAGCACCATTTCGGTGCGGATATCCTGTAGGCTGTCGGTTGGCGGGACGGGGAAATAGCCTTGTTTGTTCTTGACCTTGTTGCCAAGGTTGGGACCGCCGGTAACAGCGCCTTCCTTACCGCTATTCCAGACACCCTCGTTCGACTCGATGAAATGATAGCTGGAGTACTGGTTGGTATCGAAGCGCATGCCGTCGAAGATGAAGAACTCGGGCTCGGGGCCGAAAAAGGCGAGATCGCCGACGCCGGTTGATTTGAGGTAGGCTTCAGCCTTGCGCGATAGATTGCGCGGGTCGCGAGGATAGTCCTCGCGAGTAATAGGGTCCTGAACGTTGCCGAGCAGTGTAAGTGTCGATTCTTTGCAGAAGGGGTCGATTACTGCCGTGTCGGGGTCGGGGATAATCAGCATGTCGCTGTTGTGGATTTCAGCCCATCCGCGGATCGAGGAGCCATCGAAGCCGAGACCGTCCGAGAAGACCTCCTCGTCGCTGAACTCGGAAATGGGAGCTGAAAAATGCTGCCAGGTTCCGAGCAGATCGACGAATTTGAGGTCGACCTGAACCACGCCCTTGTCCTTGATTAGCTGCAATACTTGCTTGGGAGTCATCTGACTCGTAAACCTCCTAGCCGCTTAATGGCGGCGTACCCACGGTGTAAATTTTTATCGGAATAAGCCGAACGCATCATCTAAGTGAATAGATTAACCTCGATGGGCAAATATCAGGCCCGTCATTTGATCGTTTACGCCGCCATTTTGACTAGCGCAACGCCCTTCGGCGTGGCATCTGCTGCCCATCGAACGGGCAATTGGAGCAGCCTGAACAGCTCGCAGAGCTGATAGGACAGCCGCAAATGGCGCCGAATGAGGTTTTTTGGCACGTTCCTGCATTTTCCGCTAACTTGACCAACGGAAAACAGCAAAGTAGATGCCCAGGACGATAAGACCGATCGGTACGCCCCGGCGAGCCCAATCCAGACTGCCGATACGCAGAGAGCCGGCGCTGACTATGTTGGGGATATTGCCAGGGATAAGCATTCCGCCGGCGATAAGCAGGGAAAGTAGAAGCTCGCGAGCACGATCCGGCGGCATATGATGCATCTCGACGGCAACCAGGGTGGCGTTGTCGAGCGCCGCCGAAAGCATGTTGATCCAATAGAGCGCGCTGGTCGCAAGCATCGGGATGTAGCGATCGGCCATCGGCTCATAGGCATGGCTGACCAGGACCAATCCAGCGACGAAGACGTAGATTTTGAGACCCTGCATGAGCGCAGTCATAGGTGTTTCGCTGACTTGATCAGCCGGGACGCCGGTGGCTTCATAAGCACCGCGGGCGATCAATCCCGCACAAAGAGCGAAGCCTGCGATCCCAGGCAAGACGAACGGCATCAGCAACTGGAAGAGATCGCCAACATGGAGATGGAGGCCACTCACCACCAGCGTGGCCAGCGGTTCGCCGATAGGCGTCAGTGCTGCACCCATGCCGATGGCGAAGCATCCGAGAACGGTTACGGTGGTGCGCTTGGCCGGATCGAAGCGCAAAAGCCGTACTGCTTCAACTAGCAGCAAGGCGGCGACGATCGCAGTGATAATGCTTGAAAGCAGCGCAATCGCGGCAATCACCGCGGAAGTGAGGGGCGGGCGGGGAATGCGGCGGCGCAAACCGTTAAAGGCCAGATCGAGCGGCACCCGGATACGTGCGAAGATCAGGCCAGCGACAATAACGGCGGCGGTGATCATCAGCGGTTCGGTGCCGGCCTGAATCAAGACGGCAGGGCTCCAGGCTCGGCTGACAGTGACGGCGATGAGGCCAATCAGGAAACAATAAGGCTCGAAGTTGTGCTCAATTGGCGCCAGCACCAGCGGACCAATCAGTAGCGCAACGAGGATCGCGAGGGCGGCGGGGGTGGTCACGGGCGCAGCGGCGGCATTGGGAAGTGCTTGGAACTGGCGCTATTATCAGCGTATTAATCAGACCGGCACAATCACATGCTGAGCCCGGGATGCCGCCACGGAGTCGCTGATGGATTTTGAACTAACTGAAGCACAACAGGAAATCGTCAACGGTACGCGTGCCTTATGCCAGCGCTTTCCTGATGAATACTGGCGCGGCAAGGATCAAAGCCGCGAATTCCCGCATGAATTCTTCCAGGCGGTAGCGGAGGCCGGCTACCTGGGGGTGGCGATTCCGGAAGAATATGGCGGCAGCGGGCTAGGGATCACCGAGGGGGCGCTGATCATGCAAGAGGTGGCCTACGCCGGAGCCATGAATGCAGCCAGCTCGATTCATCTGGGGATCTTTGGGCTGGCACCGATCGTCCATCATGGTACGGAGGAACTGAAGCGCCGCGTGCTGCCCTCGGCGATTGCCGGCGGGCTGCATATCTCATTTGCGGTGACCGAGCCTGACGCCGGTAATGACATCACGCATATCAAGACGTTCGCGAAGCGTGAGGGCGACAACTTTGTAATCAATGGCCGCAAGGTCTTTATCACCAAGGCGCAGGAATCGCAGAAGATGCTGCTGCTGACGCGGACCACGCCGATTGAAGAAGCCGCCAGGAAGACCGACGGCATGACGCTGTTCTACGCCGACATCGATCGCAGCGCGGTTGAGGTGCGCGAACTACCCAAACTGGGCCGTCACGCGGTCGATACGAATATGTTGTTTATCGACGGCCTGAGGGTCTCGGCGGCGGACGTGGTCGGCGAGGTCGGGCGCGGTTTTCATACCTTGCTCGACGGGCTTAACCCGGAGCGCATCCTGATTGCGGCCGAAGCGATTGGGATGGGACGGGCGGCAGTCGATCGGGCGGTAAGATACGCGAAGGAAAGGGTAGTGTTCGGGCGGCCGATCGGCCAATACCAGGCGATCGCACATCCGCTGGCCGATGCGTACGCGAAACTCGAAGTAGCGCAACTGATGATGCTCAAGGCGGCATGGTTGTTCGATAATCGCAAGCCATGCGGTCCGGAGGCCAATATCGCGAAGCATCGCGCGGCCGAGGCGGGGTTTGAGGCCTGCGATCGCGCCGTACAGACACTCGGCGGCTATGGCTACATGCAGGAATACGATGTCGAGCGTTATTTTCGCGAATGCCGGCTGACCAAGATCGCACCCGTATCGCAGGAGATGGTGCTGAATACGATCAGCGAGCATGTGTTGAAGCTCCCAAGATCCTACTGACAGATAGAAGGCGGCTGATAGTGATGTTGGGTGAGCGGCCCGAGAGCAAGGGCAGGCGGCGCAATGGACGCAGGAGATGGCTGATCCTGATCGGCTCGGCCATATTCTGCGTTGTGGTTCTATTTGAACTGGTGCACGCCCAGCCGGTCGAGGTGACGCGAAGCCATCTCGAACAGATTGGTGGGCAGGTCTATGTTGCCGGGCAGCTCCAGAATCGCGCCGAGACGGCCCGAGCCGTCAAACTAGAGCTGCATTATTACGATCGCAGCGGCCATGCGCTTGGACTCGATACTTTAAGCTTTGAGAAACTGCCTGGTGGTGCGGTGAGGAATTTTCGTGGCCCGGCACACGAGGCGGGAACTATCGCCGACTACTCGATCTACCTGAACGAAGGACGAGATCCGTACGGCAACTGAGTAAAGGGCGCGATAATACTTTTTGAACCAATCGATAATTCTATCCGCGTAAATTCCTACCTTCAGCTACTCCGACTCTAATTGAGTAGTGGAAAGCCTCGTTTTTGTCTTGCTATTCGGCTGGCGATTAAGATTATATAAGTACGTTCGAGGCAGCGGCAGTTAGAACGTACAGCGTCATCCTGGCTTACGGACTGCCCAAAAGGGAAATAACAATCGAGGCTTCGGGGGAACTCAGCAGCGGAGTCAAAGTGGCTGTAAAAGGATTTTAAACTGGCTGTAATGAAATCAGCCCATCAGGTAGTCGATGGCAAAACGGAAAGAACGGACTTTCGGCCAGGTGATTCGTGAACGGCGGAGACAGCTGGACTTGACCCAGCAGGAGGTTGGACGGCGAATTAAGACCTCCACGCCGTACGTCGGACATCTGGAAGCAGGCAAGCGGCATCCCTCGGACCGGGTATTAGTCCGGCTGGCGGAGGTGCTTGGGCTGGATCAGCGGGAGCTCTTTTTTCTCGCGAATCCCCGTGCGGTAGACATGCTGAAACCGCAAGCCGAGCGCGAATTGAAGTCCGGATGGGAGGAATTTCGCAAGGACGACCGGCTGAAGCGGCTGCACGGGATCACCAGCGACGAGATGGATATGCTGTCGAAAGTGGCGCTGATGGGGCAAATCAGTTCGCCGCGTGATTTCATCTATATCCTGAATACCGTTCGCCACGTGCTCGGACGCTGACCTGAGCCATCCTGCCAACTCCCTGCTGGCGCGACTGGACGGGCCACTGAGCATTCGCCGTGAGCGCCGATCGATGCCGGCCGAAATCGGCTTTGATGAAATCCGGTGACCACAGAGTTATATGCTGATGGAAATACCGGAACAGCCGCGGCGAACGATCGAGCCGCACGTCCGGGTAGCCGAAGCCATATACTGTATGCGGCCGAGGCGTCATGGGCGTCACAAGACGCCGCAAGCCAGCTCAACTGGGCATCATTTCGCGAGCTAAAGCGCACCCGCCGTGCTTGCGCGGGTTTTCTCGAAATCAACGGCCGGCGATGCTTCGTCAAGCGAGTCAGCGAGGGACATTTTGTCAAGGGACTGATTGCGCGGATTCGCGGCTCGCGTGCGGCGCGGATTCTGCGCGGCGCCGAGATGCTGGCGGCAGCCGGATTTGCTCATCCGAGGCCACTACTCGCGGCCGAGGAGCGCACCTGGGGGGCAGTGCGGACGAGCTGGGTCGCGAGTGAAGCATTGCCGGACGCTCATGTGCTGAGCTTCTTCATGCTCGGTGACGGGCGAAACTTCTATCGCCGTCAATGGCTGACACGGCTGGCGGCGCGGGAAATTCGCCGGCTGCATGACGCGGGTTTCTATACACTGGATATGCAGGAGACCAACCTAATGCTGGAGGCGGCTGGTGGCGAACTGCGAGTCTATTTTCTCGACCTGGAGGATTTTCGGGCGGCGTGGCGTGTCAGTTGGAGCCGCCGGCTGCGGAACCTGGTTCATCTTGATCGGAGTATCGGGCGGTTTGCCTCACGGAGCCGGCGGCTGAGGTTCCTCTATAGCTATCTCGGCAGCAAGCCACCGCGCACGGAAGTACGCGCAGTGGTGCGGCGACTGCTGCAGGAGAAGCAACGGCTGGATCGCCGCAGCGGCAATGGCTTGGATCCTGCCGCACGGCAGTTAGGCCACGAACCGATCCGGCCAATGCAAGCGGCGACCGGAAAGCTTCAATGGCGCTCGCGCTATTGAAGGAACGCCTTGAGGCCGGGCGCTCGCCGCGATAGTAACTGGCGGGCTGGAAGTCAGGCTGGTGCGGCGATGTCGGCCGAGCGCACGCGTTCCGCTGACGGCTGTTTCCATCTCGAGAGGTCGCGTCCGAGCAGGCGCTCAAGCTCCTCGATATCGGGCTTGCAGCGGTCACGCAGCCTCTGCTCGACGGCAGGACTAAGCGGCGGGAGTTCTTCGCCGCGCTCAAAGCAGAAGCGCCAGACGCCCGCGCGCCGCAGCAGGTCAACCATGCCATAGGCTTCGCGCTTCATCAGGCGGTCGCGCAGCTTACGGGCCTTGCGTGCGAGCCATTGGCTTTTCGGCAATTGCCTGAAGGTGTTGACCCGGCGCGCGGCGAGTTCGTGGCCCATGAGATCGATGCGCTTGATGCCGATAAAATCGCATATCGGATTGAGATAGCTCTGCGGATCAGCCTCCAGATCATCATAAATACAGGCGAGGACCTGGTCCGGGCCGAACATCTCGCGCCATGCTCGCAGAGCGCTCGCCCGGCCCGCGGTGCTCCATTGGCTAGCCGCGAAGGACTCGATATCGGTGCGTGTCCAGACGTTGCGCAGGGAAAGCCGATAGCCTGAGTAGAGGCTTTCGACTGGATCGCGAATGGTGCAGATGATCTTGCAGTTGGGAAGATGCAGCTTGACGCGCTCACGTGCCTCAGGCGGACCGAAATAACTCGGGCAGATTTCCCCGGCAGGCATGGAGGGGTCAGCGTCGCGAAAGTAGCTTTTGTACCACTCGATGCCGCGGGCGTAGTTCTTGACGAAAAAATCGACTTCCTTGATATCGCGGGGCATCGCGGCGTGACCGCGCAGGATGGCGTCGAGCCACGAAGTTGCAGTACGCGGAGGCCCGACGCCGAGAAAATCAGGCAGCCGGCTGGCGTGACGGGCGGCGGTTACGGCTGCCATAGCTGAACGCGGCAGATGCGCCGTTTTGTGTCAAACCTCGACGAAAATCTCATCGCCGTCGACGCGAACCGGATAGCAGGCGACGCTGATACCCGGATCGTCCGGGTTTTTGCCGGTGGTGAAATCGTATTCCCATCCATGCCACGGGCAGACGACGCGCGTGCCATAAATGTCGCCTTCGGCCAGCGGGCCGCCGCGATGGCGGCAGGCGTTATTGATCGCGTAGAAGCGCCCGCCGGAATGGAAGAGGGCGATCTGCTTGCCATTGGCCTCGACCAATTTAGCGCGGCCGTCGGGAATTTCGGTACGAATCGCCACGCGGACGTAATCCGCCATCGCTTTGCAGGCCTCCTGCCAGTAACTCCTGCCGCTTCGATCAGGTGCTGTACTCGGCGTTAATCTTGACGTAATCGTAGCTGAAATCGCAGGTCATGATCTGCGCTTTGGCCTTGCCTGCCTTGAGATCAACGGTAAGGGTGAACTCGGGTTCCTTCATTTTAATGGCCGCCGCTGGCAAAGCCTCGACATGCAGAGCCCCGCGGCTGGCGAGCTTGATGCCGGCGAGCGCGACTTCAAGGCGGTCGAGATCGATCGTGACGCCGGCTTTGCCTATCGCCATCGCGATGCGGCCAAAGTTGGGGTCGCAACCGAAAAAGGCGGTCTTGACCAGCGGCGAATTGGCGATTTGACGGGCGACGCGTTCGGCTTCTGCCGGGGTCCGCGCGCCGCGCACCTCGACCGTCACCAGTTTGGTCGCGCCTTCGCCGTCGCGCACCAATTCGCGCGCCAGCGTTGCGGCCACGCCGTCCAGCGCACGCTCGAATTTTACCATGCCGCTGGCGTCGAGGGATTGATGGCTGGCCGCACCGCTCGCCATCAGGATTAGGGTGTCGTTCGTAGACATGTCGCCGTCAACGGTGATCGCGTTGAAGCTAGCGGGCAGGACGTGGGCAAGGGCACGGCGCAGCGCCGGCGGGTTTATGGCGGCGTCGGTGATGAGATAGGCGAGCATCGTCGCCATTTTTGGCTCGATCATGCCGGCGCCCTTGGCGCATCCGGCGATTGTAACCGTGGCGCCGCCCAGACGGAGCGAGGTCGAAACCATCTTCGGATGAGTATCAGTGGTCATGATGGCGCGGGCGTATTGCTCGAAGCCGCCGGGGGCGAGCGCGGCAACGGCATCGCGAATTCCTGCGCGATACTGATCGAGATCGTAGAGGCGGCCAATCACGCCGGTTGAGCAGGGAACGACCAGGTTGGGATCGCAGCCGAGTTCGCCGGCGAGCGCCTGGGCGGAATCGTGGGCGAGCTTGAGGCCAGCCTTGCCGGTAAAGCAATTGGCGGAACCAGAGTTGGTAGCGATTGCCTGGAGCCGTCCAGCCTTGATGCGCTCCTGCGCGATCAGTACTGGTGCCGCTTTGACGCGATTGGTGGTGAACACACCGGCCGCGGCCACGGGTGAATCAGCGGCAATAACGCCGAGGTCAAGGCGTCCAGGTTCGTTGCGCAAGCCAGCACAGACGCCGGCAAAGCGGAAGCCGCGCACGGTAGCAGGTTCGAGCCGTAGGTCCATCTCAGGCGCGATTTAATATGGCGGGTCCACACCAATGCAAGTGGCGTCGGCTGGCCGGCTGAGATTTTCAGGCAGGAGATTCGTAAATCGGGCCTGCGCAGCTATTTGCCATGGCAGCGCTTGAACTTTTTGCCCGAGCCGCAGGGACAGAGTTCATTGCGGCCGACTTTTTCGTCGGAACGCTTGACGGGCGCCTGCGCCTGTGGGGCTTCGACTGGCTCGTCGCCATGGCTCATCATGACACGTTGCGGGCGCTGCTGTTGCTGCTCGATCTGCTGAACGTCCTGCTCGCGCCGCACCTGAACTGAAAAGACCTTCTCGACCACGTCCTGCTGCATCGCGCTCATCATCGACTCGAACATCGTGAAGCCTTCTTTTTGATATTCGACGAGCGGGTTCAATTGGCCGTAGCCGCGCAGGCCGATACCTTCCTTGAGGTGGTCCATCGCGAGCAGATGGTCTTTCCATAAGGCGTCGAGCGTTTGCAGCATCACGACCTTTTCGATCTGCCGCATCACCGGTTCGGTGAATTCCTGCTCGCGCTGTTCGTACACTTTGCTGACGCGTTCGATGCCGGTTTCAACCAGGCCGCCGGGAGTTTCCACCGCGGCGGCGGCGCCGTTGTCGTGGAAGCCGGGGCGGAATTTGAAGCGCTTGAAGAAGGCGTCTTCGATGTCTTTCCAGTCCCAATCGGCGGGATCCTTGTCCGAGTCGGCGTGCGCCTCGACGATGGCATTGACCTGATCCTCAGCCATCTCGATGATCTCATCTTTAAGCGAGTCACCCGAGAGCAGTTGGCGGCGGCGATGGTAAACGACCTCGCGCTGCCGGTTCATCACGTCGTCGTATTCGAGCAGATGCTTGCGAATATCAAAGTTGTGCGCCTCGACCTTTTTCTGCGCATTCTCAATAGCGCGCGAAATCCATCGATGCTCGATCGGCACACCGTCTTCCATCCCGATCTTGCCCATCAGGCCCTTCAGCCGATCGGCGCCGAAGATACGCAGCAGGTCATCTTCAAGTGAAAGAAAAAAGCGCGATGAACCGGGATCGCCCTGGCGTCCCGAACGGCCACGCAACTGATTGTCGATACGGCGTGATTCGTGGCGTTCGGTACCAAGAATGTGCAGGCCGCCGGCTGCCAGCACCTGCTCGCGTTCGCGCGAGCAGTGATCGCGGAAATGCGCCAGCGCTTCGGTGAATTTCGGGTCGTTAGGGTCGCGGCTGCCGGCCTGAGCGGCGGCAAGTCCTTCGGGATTACCGCCGAGAACGATATCGGTGCCGCGACCGGCCATGTTGGTGGAGATCGTTACCGCGCCGAGCCTTCCCGCCTGGGCGACAATCTCGGCTTCGCGCTCATGGTTCTTGGCGTTGAGCACGAAATGCTTGATGCCGTCGCGCTTCAAATGATTGGCGACGCGTTCGGATTTCTCAATCGAGACAGTGCCGACCAGCACCGGCTGGCCGCGCTCCTGGCAATCCTTGATCTCCTCAACGACAGCGTCGAACTTTTCCTGTTCCGACTTATAGACAACATCGTGGTTGTCGGCCCGGATCATCGGCTTGTTGGTCGGAATCACCATCACGTCTAGGTTGTAGATTTCCTTGAACTCAACCGACTCGGTATCCGCCGTACCGGTCATGCCAGACAGCTTCTTGTACATGCGAAAGTAGTTCTGGAACGTGATAGTAGCGAGGGTCTGGTTTTCGGACTCGATCTTAACGTTCTCTTTGGCCTCGATCGCCTGGTGGAGTCCGTCGCTCCATCGCCGTCCGGGCATCATGCGGCCGGTGAACTCGTCGACGATGACGACCTGGCCTTCCTTGACGACGTAGTCGACGTCGCGCTTGAAGATCGCGTGAGCCTTGAGAGCCTGTCCGCAATGATGCAGCAGCAGGATATTGCGCGGGTCGTAAAGGTTGTCGATACCGAGCAACTGCTCGACGCGAGTCACCCCTTCTTCGGTGAGAGTTGCTGAGCGCAGCTTTTCATCAACCGTGTAATGCTCTTCGAGCTTGAGGCGGGGAATCACGCGATCGACCACGTAATACGTATCGGTCGATTCCTCGGAGGCGCCGGAAATAATCAGCGGCGTGCGGGCTTCATCGATCAGAATCGAATCGACTTCGTCGACGATGGCAAAATTGTGTTCACGCTGGACGTAATCCTCCAGGTTGAATTTCATGTTGTCGCGCAGGTAATCGAAGCCGAATTCGTTGTTCTGGCCGTAAGTGATGTCGGCCTGGTAAGCGGCTTTGCGATCCTGGTCGGGCACGCCATGCACGACCACGCCAACGGTGAGGCCGAGGAAAGTGTAAATGCGGCCCATCCATTCGGAGTCGCGGCGGGCCAGGTAATCATTGACGGTGACGACATGCACGCCGCGGCCGGAAAGGGCGTTGAGAACGGCCGGCAGGGTCGCGACGAGGGTCTTGCCTTCGCCGGTCTTCATCTCGGCAATCATGCCGTGATGGAGCACCATCCCGCCGATTAGTTGGACGTCGAAATGGCGCTGGCCCAGCGTCCGGCGCGCCGCCTCGCGGACGACCGCGAAGGCCTCGGGCAGGACTTGCTCAAGTGCGTCCTCGCGGTCCTCGCGATCTTCGATGGCGCTGATGCGCTCTTTCCAAGCCGCGATTTTGGCCCGTAAGCCGTCGTCGCTCAGCGCTGAGATCGATTCTTCGAGATCGTTGATTTCAGCAACGACGGGACGCATGCGCTTGAGTCCGCGGTCGTTCTTCGAGCCAAAGATCTTCCGCGCCACGACGTTAAGAGATGAAGCCATAATTTGCGATCGAGCCTAAGGCCAATTAGCCTGAATGGAGATCCCCGTGATTCTTAAGACACGGATTGCCGATAACTGTAGCGCATCGCGAAGACATTTTCAGCCGACGGAGCGTAGCGAAAGTGGGCTACTCCGCCTTCGCAGCCGCGCGCCCGCACGGCCTCGCAGGCTCGGTTTCAATTGTTAGGCGAGACGCTCGCAGGCTCGGCCTATGGGTCAGCGTTCGATACGCACGGCGGATTCCACCTGCGGTCCTATGAAGCGCCGCCCGACCCGAACGAAGCGATCGGGCGTTTCGGTGACAAAGAAGCTTTGGCGTCCCGCGCCGCCGCGGCGGGCAATATGCAGTGCGGCCAGCCGTTCGCGCACGGCTGCCGCGGTGGCGGTGGCGGAATCGACGATGCGGACGCGCGGTCCCAAAACACGCTCGAACAGCCCACGCAGCAGCGGATAATGAGTACAGCCGAGCAGAAGTGTATCGATGCCGCTCGCTTTCAAGCTATCAAGATAGTAAGCGACGGTGCGCTCGGCAATTTCGTTGTCGGTCCAGCCCTCTTCGACCAGCGGGACGAGCAAAGAACAGGCGCGCGTATAGATTTCGAGGCCCGGCTTGAGGGCCTGAATCGCACGCGTATAGGCGCCCGAAGCGATCGTCGCCTCGGTGCCGATCACGCCGATTTTGCCCGAGCGCGAGGCTTTAACCGCCGCCCGCGCCCCTGGCTCAATCACCCCAACGACGGGGACCATCGTGTCGCGGGCGATCTCGCCCAGCGCTACGGCGCTCGAAGTGTTACAGGCTACGACCAACAGCTTGATGCCCTTGGCCAGCAGGAATTCAGTATTTTCACGTGAATAGCGAGTGATCACTTCGTTGGATTTGGTGCCGTAAGGCAGCCGCGCGGTGTCACCGAGGTAGATGAAGTCCTCGGAAGGTAACAATGAAGCGAGCTCCTGAAGCACGGTCAGGCCGCCGATGCCGGAATCGAAGACACCGATCGGGCGCATCCGGCTGTCGGCGCTGGCGGCGCGCGATAGGTGTGATGCGGGCGGTACTGCCGCCGTGCCGTTGGCGATGGCCTTGCTGGCGAGCGGGCGAGCAAGGCGCGGCGTCTTGCTCATGGGGTGGTGGTTAGCTGTTGCGGTTCGGGTCGCCATCGGTAAGAACATTCAGTGGCTCCATTCAGTATCCGAACGGGGACGACAGGAGCAAGGCTCTCGCTCCGGGATAGCGTCAACACCAGTCGCAAGTCCTGATCAATCAGCATCCCGGGTAGGCGCGGGATACTGCTGGGCGAGATCGATAAGGCGATGGCGCAGGGCCTCGATCCCTTCGCCGCTCAAGATCGAGCACGGAATTGGTTCGAGGCCAATCGGCACGAAGCTTTGAAGAGCTGGACCACGCTGCGAGTTGCGAAGCTTATCCCATTTGGTCGCAACGACAACGACTTCAAGGCGGCGGCCGCGAACCGCTTGAGCCAAGGCGATTTCCTCTTCCTGAGGACCACGCCGCCCGTCAACCAGGATGACCAGAGCGGCGAGATTTTCGCGCCGGGCCAGATAATCGAATAACAGCCGTGTAATGTTGGCGGCGTTCGCCCGTCCGATTTTCGCATAGCCGAAACCTGGCAGATCAACGAGGGTGAGGCGTCCGGCAGTGTCGAAAAAGTTGATCGAGCGGGTGCGGCCAGGAGTCTTGCTGGTGCGCGCCAGCCCCTTGATGCCAGTAACGGCGTTCAGGAGGGAACTTTTGCCGACATTCGAGCGGCCCGCGAATGCGGCTTCGACGCGGTCCGAGCGCGGACAATCGGATATCGCAAGTGCGGACCTGACGAAGCGCGCAGTGAGTTCCATCGTGCGATCATACTCTCGACTGTCATGGGGTGTAGAGATTCCTAGCTTGGCCAGGATTATTTGCCTAAGAGGACCTGTACTCAATCAGTCTCGCCGAAATAAAGGCCGGTGGCCGGGAGAATCTCCTAACGCTCGAAGATACCAACGAGGTCGGTTTGACCGAGGATATGTCCCTGCATCGCAGCCTCGACTTGTGAGTCGTCCGCGTTGCTGCTCAAGCCGAGGCGGCGGTCAAGCGCGTAGAGGTGGAAATGGTAGTGATGGTCCTTCCCGTGCGGAGGGCACGGCCCAGTATAGCCAATTATATCGCTGTCGTTTAGTCCCTGTGTTGCACCGAAAGCGGTGTTGGGATTCGGCGGGACGCCCTCGGGGAGCGAAGCGACTGATGCTGGAATGTCAAAGATGATCCAATGATGGAACGTCCCCAAAGGGGCGTCGGGGTCTTTGACGATCAGAACAAATGACCTGGTGGAAGGTGGCGCACCGCTCCAGTCAAGAGCTGGAGAGACGTTGTCGCCATTACAACTGAATTTGACTGGTATATGCCCATTGTTAGCAAATGCTGGGCTGGTAAGGGTCAGGCTGGGGTTTGCGAGCGCAGGTTTCACGCTAGCGAGGTAAGCAGCGGTAAAGGATGCTAATAGAAAGCAAATATTCCGATTGCACATATTAAGGAGCTCATTCGGTTAAAAGCTGGACCAAAAAGCAGTAATTACGCGATTAAATCCCTAACGTGCCGCAAGGAAGTCGTTGAAGTTAGATGCTGTTAGATACGTGCATGAACGTTTTACAAACTGTCGAAATTCTTTGATGAGCCTCTTGACGCACAAATATCGTTTTCGCTACGTTTGGTGTCGTCAAGACTGCTTTAATACGGCACAATCGCGGAATGCGACATTATCTTAAACCCTGCTCCCGCTGATCGGGGAAGGCTGGGCGCAGCTAACACCCGGAGAATCCATCGTGGCTGAAGCCAAATACAACATGCCCCGCGTGATGACCGTAAGAGAGTTATCAGCCTATCTTCGCGTTCATCCTTCGACCATCTACAAGCTGCTGCGACGCGGCGAATTGCCGGGCTTTCGTATCGGCACCGACTGGCGTTTCAACGCGGAAGTCATAGATCGATGGTGCCTGGAGCGCAATATGAAACCTGGCGATAGCGAGCTGCACGGGAACTGATCCGCCACTTCCCGGTCTCGGTTATCCTTACAAAGCGAGGGGCATTGTTCCGTGAGGGCATTGCCTAATCGCTATTATGGCTTTCGGCGGCTGCCCGGCGCGGCGGGTACATCGACCAGCCGGGGTCCACTGGGCCGCACCTCAATCGCCCGTCCGGCCAAACTATCGTCGCGAATCAGCGAGACCACGGCGTCGGCGATAGCGCTCGGTTGCAGGATCGTCGCCGGTACTCCCGTTGGCCGGCCCGCTTTGATCGCTGCCGCCTCCGCCTTGCGCACCAGCGGGGTATCAACCACTCCGGGACAGACGCAGTTGACGCGGATATTCAGCCGCGAGGCCCATGGCGCGAGCGAATAGGTGAAGTTGACCACGCCGGCCTTGGCAGCGCCATAAACCGGGTCCTCTTTGAACGGATATAAACCCGCCATCGAGGCGGTATTGACGATAGCGCCGCCTCCCGATTTCTCCATGATTGGTGCGGCCAGATGGCATCCGAGAATGACGCCGACAAGATCGACTTCGAGGACGCGCCGCCATCGGGCAACGTCAACCGATTGAAAGTTCGGACGTCCGAGCCCGATACCCGCATTGTTGTAAAGGATATCAAGCCGGCCAAAGCGATCAGCTGCGGTTTGAAGCATCCGCGCCACGTCCGCATCGCTGGTAATATCAGCCTTGACGAAGGCGGCGCGTCCACCATTGGCCTGTAGCGTCTTGAGCGTTTCGGCGCCGAGCGCCTCGTCGAGATCGGCGATTACTACCGCCGCACCTTCCTGGACGAGCCGCTGCGCGGTGGCGCGGCCGATGCCTGAGGCGCCGCCGGTTATTACAGCAGTTTTTCCCGCGATTTCCATGGTTTATC
Organism: Binataceae bacterium (SeqCode); assembly: GCA_035502655.1. GTDB lineage: Bacteria > Desulfobacterota > Binatia > Binatales > Binataceae > DATJUF01. The sequence continues at coordinate 1,203 of DATJUF010000351.1, read as the reverse complement.
TCCAGCGGATGGCACCCCCCAACGTAAAGCCAGCCGGTCAGCCGATTCGGCCTAAAAAGACCCCGAGGATCAAACCGGTCAGGACATAAGCTGTTGCGACTATATATATGACGTCACGCTCATGGATGAACAGCAAAAGTGTGAAGGCGACGCGGCCGAGCGGTACCAGCGTCAAGATAAAGAGGCCGAGGGTCAGGATTGAATGGGCATCACCCTGCGAGGACCGTTCGACCAGTTGGATCACATTTTCAGGAGAATGCTTGGCGGTTCCGGCACGTACTTCGTGATAGCGGTTAACATAGAACGCTGGCTCTTTAATTGCCGTGTAGATTAAGCCAACTATAAGAACCGCGACCGCGGCACTCAAAATAGTGCGCAGCAGCAGCGGCGTCCATGTCCGCAGGATCCTATCTTCGACAGCCTGGGCTTGCTCTCCGACGGCTTGAGCCTGCATCGCTAAAAACCTGAAAGGGCGCGCCAGCCCATCTCAATAGCGATTAGAAGCAACAACACGACGAATAACCTGCGCAGGGCTCGGGCGGGCAAATGGGGCAATAAACGGCTGCCGGTCAACGCGCCAGCGGTGATGCCGAGCGCAACCGGGGCGGCCACGGTAGCTGCAACGTCGCCGCGGGAGAGAAAGACCAGGGCGCCCGCTCCGGCAGTAACGCCGATCATGAAATTACTAGTGGCGCTAGAGACCTTGAGTGGCAACTTCATGAAGTAATCCATCGCCGTGACCTTAACCGCGCCCGCGCCGACTCCCAGCAACCCGGACAAGACACCCGCAAAGACCATCAGCGCGGCGCCGGCTGGTAGATGCACCACGCCGTAGTTGACGTTCTGTCCGCTCTCATCGAGGACGGTGCCGCCGAGTTGCAGACGCTCGCATAGCGGGTCCGATTTAGCGGTGATCGTTTCGTCCTCGCTGCGGAGCGAGAAGTAGGCTGATTGCAGCATCATCAATGCGAACAGAAGTTCGAGCACGTGCGACGAGACGATGCCTGCCAGATAAGCTCCAGTCAATGCGCCGGTGACGGTGGCGCATTCGAGAATCATCGCGACGCGCAGGTTGGTCCAGCCGTCACGGACGAAAGCGACGCTAGCTCCGGCACTGGTGGCGACCACCGAGATCAGGCTTGCGCCAACGGCGACCTGCATCGGGACGTGCGCAAACAGCACAAGAGATGGAACGATAAAGAC
>DATJUF010000350.1:0-7705 GCA_035502655.1 Binataceae bacterium (SeqCode) | reverse complement strand
TAGCGGCGCCAGCCTAAGCAATCGCTCGTCGAAGGCGAGATTGAAAAACAGCACCATCATGGTGACCGCGGAGACTTCGGCGACGGCCATGAAGATAAACGAGGCCGCGAGCTTGGCTAAGTAGAGAGTTGCGGGATCGATCGGACTTAGAATCAGCGCACGCAAACAGCCATTGTCGCGTTCGGCTAATAGGACGCGTCCGGCGCCAATCATGCCGGCGAATATCAGCGCTATCCATAGAGAACCCGCGGCTGCCTGAGCGTCGCGCGCGCCACCGGCGGGATCTAACGCGAATACAAGCACGATCAGAACCAACAGCGCGATTGAAACCAGTGCGATCGTACTCTCGCCTCCGCGCAGCTCGAGCCGCAGATCCTTACGCAGTACGGCAGTGAAGCGGCGCATAGTTTATCCCGTTCGCAAAGGACGGATCCGTTCGAGCTCTGCCTCGGCGGTCGCCAGAAGGCGTCCTCGCACGATCTCGTAACAATCGAACGCCATTCCGGCTACTCCCACTTCCTGATGGGCTGTGAGCAGAAGTGCACATCCGCGCGTGCGTGCCTCCCTGAGCAGGCTGCCGGCCATAGCCGCACCATCAGTATCCAGCGCCGCGAATGGCTCATCCATCAAAAGCACGCTGGGCTGATTAAGCAGTGCGCGAGCCAGCGTCAGCCGCTGTTCCATGCCGCGTGAAAAGGTTCGTACGCGTTCATCGGCCGCTCGTGCGAGACCGGCCCGCTCCAGCCATCCGCTAATCTCACTTAGATCACGTTTGCGCCCGTATAGATCGGCGTAGAAGGCAAGGTTCTCGCGAGCCGTCAGGTTTGGGTAAAGAAAACTCTGATGAGTTACGAGGCCCACCCGCGAACGGAGCGATGATTCGAGGGTACGGCTCGGTGTACCAAACAGCAGGGCCGAGCCTGCTGTCGGCGCCGACAAGCCAGCGAGGATTCGCACCAAAGTCGATTTGCCAGCGCCGTTGCTTCCTACAATCAGGGCGCCGCCACCAGCGCTGACGCTGAGATTCACGCCACGCAGTACCGGAGTTGGTCCGAAGGACTTGCTGAGGCCGCGCGCTTCGATCAGCGCTGCATCCATTTAAGCCTGGGCGCGGTCGGGCGTGGCTGTTACGAGCGCAATCCCACAGCCCGAGCAAAAACGGTAGCCTGCTGCGGCCCGCGTGCCGCATTGGGGACAGAAATTGAACGGACGCGATAAAGGCTGTGCCGATCCCGCAGTGCTGCGCACGGCAGCAAGCCTTATCCGGGCCGCGCGCGGCGTCTGTGCTATTTGCTCAAGCGCGCGCATCGCCGCGAGCGCATGATTCTCAAGATTCGCCTTCAGGCCTTCATAATCGCTTTCGTCGAGCTTGCCCATTTCGTGATCGAATTCCAGTTCACGGAGGCCCTGCAAAGCCAACTCACGATCGTGATAGAGCCGCATCAATTCGAGGTTGCCCGACCGCCTGCGCCGCAGGAAACCCTCGGTCAACGGCGCGGCGACGAAGAGAGCCACCGCCGCTACAATTAGAAAGGCCGCGAGGTACGCTGTCATGCTAGGTCCGGTCGCGCAGCTCCCGAGCGAGCTGGCGCCGCAATTCCTCTTCGGCGGCAGATGGCGCTGTTGACGACACCGCAGGTGCGGCGGCCTGTGAGGTATCGCTGGCCCGCCAACGTCCGAGGACCAGCACGATAAGCCCGCCACCGCCGAGCAGCATCACGAACGGCGTGATCCATGCCAACAGGTTGAAGCCTTGGGTGGTAGGCGCGGAAAGAATCTTTTCACCGTACTTAGCGCGGAACGAAGCAATGATCGTTTCGCGGCCGAGTCCGCGGTTAATCATAGCCTCGATTTCCTCCTTGGCCGGTACGGAAAAGCTGCAATTCGGATGGTTACAGTTCGCAATCGTGAGTCCGCAGCCGCATTGGCAGGTCAGCCCTTCGGCGACTTCGTCAACCGAGATCTTAGGCGTCTCCGCAACTAATAGTGGGACGCCTGCAACCAGCACGAGCACGATCCCGCTGAGCGCGACCAGAACGAGGCGGAGCACGCGCTGCTTTGCTTCAATCGCCACCGGCTAAAAGCTCTCCAACTGCTTCGAGTTGCCCGGGCCTGCGCACTGCGGCCGCAATTGCAGCGCGCTCGCGGACATTGGGCCACATCACGATCACGGTGCCAAATGCCATCATCAGGCCGCCCGCCCAAAGCCAAAAGACCAGCGGTGTCAGGAAGACCTGAAAAGTCGCACGGCCGCCATCATCGTCGATTCCGGCCAGCACCACGTAGAGGTCATGCACCGGTGTCGAGCGAATCGCCACGCTGGTGGCGGGCTGCTGCTCGCGTTTGAAGAAAAGCTTGGCGGGGGTCATTGTCGCAATCAGATTGCCGCCTTGATAAACCGTCACCCGCGCACGCAGGCTTTCCATATGGGGCGTTTCGGTCGCCTGTACACCGTCGTACTCCAGCTCATACGGACCGACCTGGAAGCTCTGCCCTTGCTTGACGCTCTTCTTCACTTCGACGCGGAAGAACGATGAGCCCACGATTCCGATGAAGGCGAGAATTACACCCACGTGGATGATATATCCGCCGTAGCGCCGGTTGTTCTTGCCGACCAGATTGACCAGCGCGCGTGGCGTGGTTTCATGCACCATATGGCGCCGAGCGCTGACGCCGCGCCGGAATTCCACCAGAATCGAGCCGAGAACGAAAGCCGCCAGTGAGAGCGCCGTCAGCACATACCATTGGCGCAGACCCGCGGCGAACGCGACGATCCCAGCCAGGACCCCACACACGGCTGGTGACGCGAAAGCCCGTATCAAGTTATCGCGGGAAGAACGCCGCCAAGCGATCAATGGTCCGACACCCATAAGAAAGATCAGGCCAAGGGCCAGCGGTGCGTTGACCTTGTCAAAAAAGGGTGGGCCGACGGTGATTTTGACCCCGCGCACTGCTTCGGACAGCACCGGAAAAAGCGTGCCCCAGAAGACGGCGAACGCGATCCCGACTAACAGCAGGTTATTGAACAGGAACGCTGCCTCGCGCGACAGGTATGACTCGAACTCGGCTGGCCCGCGCAAATCCTTGACCCGCCACAACAGCAAGGCCGTGTATAGCACTGCGACCGTGATCAGGAAGGTTAGGAAGTACGGTCCCAGCCCCGATTGCGTGAAGGAATGGACAGATGAAATCACGCCGCTGCGAGTCAGAAAAGTGCCGAACAAGGTCAGCCCGAAGGCCATCCCGACTAGCGCAAGGTTCCAGACCTTCAGCATGTCCTTGCGTTCCTGAATCATCACCGAATGCAGATAGGCGGTCATCACCAGCCACGGCATGAAAGCGGCGTTTTCAACCGGGTCCCATGCCCAATAACCGCCCCATCCGAGCACCTCGTAGGCCCATCGAGCGCCGAACATATTACCCAGCGTCAGGAAGAACCACGAAAAAATCGCCCACCGCCGCGTCGTCCGAATCCAGCCGTCGTCGAGGCGTCCGGTAATCAATGCCGCAGAGCCGAACGCGAATGGCACGCTGGCGCTGACATAGCCGGTGTAGAGCGACGGCGGATGAATCGCCATCCAATAGTTCTGGAGGAGCGGATTGAGGTCCTGACCTTCGCGCGGAATCACGGCAAGCATATCGAACGGCCGTGTCACGAAGTTCAACATGCCGAGAAAGAAGATCGCTACGCCCGCCAGCACTGCCAGTGCATACGGTGCGATTTCCGGGTTGCGATTACGATTTTGATACGCGGCAACCGAGGTGAAGATGCTGAGCAGAAGCGTCCATAGCAATAACGATCCCTGCTGGCCGCCCCACAACGCTGTGATCTTATAGAAGGTTGGCAGCGTCGTACTGCTATAGGCGGCGACGTATTCGAGCGAGAAATCGCTGCGCAGCAGGCATGACCAAAGCACCAGCGCTGCGACCGCAACCATCGCGCACATTGCCCAGATCGCGTGGCGCCCGCTGCCGAGCAGGGAGGGAATTCCATAAATCGCGCCCAGCACATTGGCTACGACCACGTAAACGGCCAGGACCAGAGCGAGCGCAAGCGCGAGTTGGCCTATTAACGGCATAATGACTCAGACAGTGAAGTTAAGGCAGGAATTCGTTGGATGATGCTGGTCAAGGTTCCTCGATCAGCCTCTACTGCGGCTGTTTCGGCGTGTATTTTGACGGGCAGCTGGTAAGCACCTGGCGTGCCTCGATATTGCCGTTGGAGACCAATGATCCCTCGACGATTACGTCGCGATTCGGGGCGAACATGTCGGGCTTGGGTTCGCCCCGGCAAATCACGTGAAATAACGGTCCGCCGGTCATCGCGGCCACCGGCTTAATCCCTGCGCTGCCGCCCGCAGGAGGTGGTTGCATCAGACCAAACGCCAGCGTCAACGTGTCAGGATCCCAACTAATCGTTCCGGGTGCGACGCGTCCTGCCACCCGCAGCGGTTGTCCAATCAGTTCCGCCTGCCGCGCACTGACCTCGCTGACTGTCATATAATATTCGGCGGTGTTGCGCACCGCAGTTATTATGAGGTAGCCAATCGCCGCGACGATCAGGCCAGCGCCGATGGCGAACCGCATTTTCTTTGGCATAACTCGTTCGTATCCGCCAACTGAGGCTGCAGATCAAGCCTTTTACGGCTTCGCCATTGTTACGTTTGTTGTGCGAATGAGCAAGTATATCGCCATATCGCCTTTACTGAACGTTAGACAGCTATTAGCAAACTTTGATCTAGGTTTGTCCTCAGGCAGCTCCAAAACCTGGCCGCTAATGATATCCGAGCGGCTACCCTGCCCAAGCGCCGCGCCGATTTTGGCACAGTCTCTCAGATCGTCAAAACGGCAGATCATCTTCATCGGGCAAATCCCGAAGGCGAGTTGACAAGGCGCCACTGATTGCGGAGATTCAGCGAAGATGGTGCCGAGCCGCAATGGCATTCGTGTCCTTGGGTGCGCACCCGAGCGAAGCAGTTTGACGACTATGCGCATCGAAATTGAGATTCCACCGGACGTTTTCGACGATCAGTTCCCGGCTGACGCGTTGGCAACGCGGGTGCGCGAATTTGCTGTCATGGAACTGCTACGGGTCAAACGCTTGCACGAGCATGAAGCCCAGCGCTTGCTTAGCGTCGAACGTTGGGAGCTGGTTAAGATGATGGAACGAGCGGGCATCACGCCAGCCGAAAAAGTATTCGAACAAATCAGGGACGAACTCAGCCAGGCGATTGCGAGGCATCAGCCTGTGCATACAAAGGAGCCGCCAAAATGAATCAATTCCTGCACACGATGATCCGCGTTAACAATCTTGACGAATCGCTGAAGTTCTATTGCGACGCCCTCGGCATGAACCTGCTGCGCAAGCGCGACTATCCAAATGGCGAGTTTACCTTGGCCTTCGTCGGTTATGGAGACGAAAAGAGCAACACGGTAGTTGAGCTGACCCATAATTGGGGCACTTCAAGCTATGAGCAGGGTAGTGCGTTCGGCCATCTTGCGATTGGGGTTGACGATATCTATGGGACTTGCAACAAGCTCAAGGAGCGGGGCGTCAAAGTAGTGCGAGAACCGGGTCCGATGAAGTTCGGCGGTCCCGAAATCGCTTTCATCGAGGACCCCAATGGCTACAAGATCGAACTGATCCAGCGAGGGACACTCTAAACAAAGTATTAAGGTATTTCACTCCATTCCTGCGATACTCCATTGAGTATGCTTAGACCTAAACACAATGGGGTTTTGCGGCTTGGCTCCGCTCAGTGTCGCCAGGTTAAGGTTCGAAAACTCATAACCCTCGACAGGAGAATTAAAGCGAGCAAAGTAAGGTGACTTAATCTGAGCTTCGTCTCGAATATTGGCTACAACCAGATTCAGTATAGGGAATGACCCAGCAGAATCGATGAATCCTGGGGTTGTCACATTCGCATAGTCACCATCTAGCGTAAGGTCCTGAACAGAGGCGATACTTGTATCAATAAAGATACAATGCCCGTCGTTTGACGCTGAAGTGCAACTGTAAACATTATCGCGCCAGCGGCTTGAGGTCATTGAACTGGGACCGGTTTTGATATTTGCAAATGACGATACGATACCGGCGCCGTTACTTGCAGTAAAATAGATTTGGGCTGCTGTACCTCCGTAAAATTGATTATTGTCAACGTGATCCACTTCGCCGCCGTCATTGTACACGACATAGGAGCCACCCCAGTTCGAAAAGAAATCGGCACGCAGAGTAATTGCTTGACTGTTACCAAGCACTGGTTGATCAGACTTCGCCATGAGTAACATGACGTGAGGGGAGTGGCCGGCAGCATCAACTATCCCCAGATTCTCGATTGACCATGCTTGGGAGCCAGTAGTATCGAGGCAGGTTCCGGTATCGTTAGCGGGCTCGCTGCAAATCAGCCATGAAGACCTGCCCCGCATGGGAGCTGACTCACCGATAATACGGAAGCCATAAGGGATGTTGGTTAAGTTAAGGCTCGAAACTACGCAGCCATTGCCAGTCCAGGGAACCAGAATAGTTTGCGGAGTATTGGGTATCGCTTGAGTTGTCTTGATTGCTGCATTGAATGCAGCGGTGTCGTCAGTGATTCCGTCGCACGCCGCACCTCCTTGCGTAACAACATTATAAGGATCGGCGTGCACAGACTGAGGTATTAATAAAGCTGCCGCCAATAAGTATAGATTAAATAGCTTCTTCACTTTGCTTCGCACGAGTGGCAACCAGACGATAGTTGCCTGGTCAGTGCCGCAAGCGGAGCATGGTGCATGCCATGCTCCTCCGCTGCTGTAATTCACCGAAAGACAAACAGGCGCCGCTTACGCTCACGATTCGATGCTGGCCGACGAAAAAGTGGCTTGTGCTATATGTCGAGAAGTTGGCGCGTGCAGGCCAGCTTTCTAGTCCCGACGAGTACGTTGACGTCCGATAAGATCAACTTGAATTTCGGTCCCTTCCTGATCTGAGATCGGTTAGCATTGCTTAGCGCGAGCGTTCAAAACTGAACACGACGATGGATGGAAACTGAAGCCGAACTGCTACCTTTGCTCGAAACACTTTACGATTCGCGTAACCCGACGCGCCGATGGCTCCATCGCACGCGCCGCGACTGGATTATCGGCAAGCTGCGTCAATATGCGCGAGGTGAGCGGGCGCTTGAGATTGGCTTCGGTGCAGGCGTCTATCTGTCTGCCTTGGCCGAGTTATTCAGCGAAGTGGTGGGTACGGATCTCGAAAATGCGCATCTGCAGCATGCGCGCAAGATCGTGCTCAACTATCCGAATCTGCGCCTGTTGCGTGACGATATCTGCAACTCGCGCCTGCCGGAAGGCAGCTTCAGCCTGGCGTTGTGCACTGAGGTGATCGAGCATCTGCCGGATTCGCCGGCGGCACTGGCCGCAATCCATCGCTTGCTTGAGCCGGGCGGCATCCTGATCCTATCGACGCCACAGAAGCGCAGCCTGCTAGAGCTGAGCTGCAAGATTGCCTTTCTGCCAGGGGTGATAAATCTCGTGCGCAGGATTTACGGCGAAGCGGTATTTGAAACCGAACACATCAATCTTTTGACCGCGGCAGAGGCTGCGCGGCAATTGGAGGGCGGGGGCTTTACGATCCGGGAACGGTTCAAGAGCGGAATGTACCTGCCGGCCGTGGCGGAGTTTGGCGGCGGCTCTGGCCTGCGCCTTCAGCAATGGCTCGAAG